>CAYGDL010000105.1:0-8035 GCA_964348545.1 uncultured Alphaproteobacteria bacterium
GCGGCGGGAACACCGTTCAGGGGGGTGCTGTTCGCAGGGCTGATGATTACGGACAAGGGGCCGTATCTGATCGAATATAATACCCGCTTTGGCGACCCGGAATGCCAGGTGCTGATGGCGCGGCTGGAAAGTGACCTGCTGCCCGCGCTGCTGGCGTCGGCCGAGGGTAATCTGGCCGGTGTTGATTTGCGCTGGTCGCAACAGGCGGCGGTGACCGTGGTGATGGCCGCCAAAGGCTATCCCGGCGACTATAAAAAGGACGAGCCGATTGGCGGGCTTGCGCTGGCCGGACAGATGCCGGGTGTGCAGATATTTCATGCGGGAACCACCGCCCGGGACGACAAAATTCTCAGCAATGGCGGGCGGGTGCTGAATATCACCGCCACTGGCGACACCATTACCCAGGCCGTCAGCCGCGCCTACAGCGCCGTTGACAGGATTGACTGGCCGGGCGGATTCTGCCGCCGCGATATTGCGTGGCGGGCACTGGAAAGAGAACGCCAAAGCAGCTAATATGCTTTAACACAAGAAAAACACACGCAGCCGGGGACAGGAAACATGGAAGAGCCAAACAGACAGGAACAATTTTCCGGCACCAAAGAGGTTGATCCGAAGCATCGCCTCGATGAAAAGGCGCTGTTCGGCTATATGCAAAAACATGTCGAAGGTTTCCAGGGGCCGTTGCAGGTTGAGGAGTTCAAGGGCGGCCAGTCCAACCCGACTTACAAGCTGATCACGCCGCGCGCATCCTATGTGCTGCGCCGCAAGCCACCCGGAATTTTGCTGAAATCCGCCCATGCGGTGGACCGCGAATATAAGGTGATTTCGGCGCTGAACAAAACCAGCATTCCCGCGCCGCGCACCTTCTGCATGTGCGAGGATGAAAGCATACTGGGCACCATGTTCTATATCATGGAATGCGTCGAAGGCCGGGTGTTCTGGGAGCCGCTGGTGCCCGGCATCAGCAAGGAAGACCGCAGCAAGATTTTTGACAGCCAGGTCAGCTTCATGGCCAATCTGCACAAGGTTGATTACACCGCCATCGGACTGGGCGATTTTGGCAGCCCCGGAAATTATTTCGCGCGCCAGATCTCACGCTGGACGAAACAATATCAGGCGTCGGTCACCGAAGACATACCGGAAATGAACCGCCTCATCGACTGGTTGCCGAACAATATTCCGCCCGATGATTCGGTCAGCCTGGTGCATGGCGATTTCCGGCTGGACAATGCCATTGTGCACCCCACCGAGCCGCGCATTATCGCCGCGCTGGATTGGGAACTGTCCACCATAGGCCATCCGCTGGGCGATTTCACCTATCATCTGATGCAATGGCGCAGCCCGGATTCCGATCTGGGCACCACGCCCGAAGCCGATCTGCGCGCCATGGGCATCCCAACGGAAAAAGATTACGCCGCGCGCTATTGCGAGCTGACCGGTCGCAAGGGCATCGAAAATCTGGATTTTTATTTCGCCTATAATTTTTTCCGCCTGGCGGGAATTTTACAGGGCATTCTGGGCCGGGTGCGCGATGGCACGGCGGCCAGCGAACACGCCGCCGAACGCGCCGCCCGCGTGCGCCCACTATCCGAAGCCGCCTGGAAATATGCGCAGGCAGCGGGGGCGGTGGGGTAGGCTCCCTAAATTCCGGTGATCAGGAAATCCAGTGCGGCAACGATTTCGTCGCGATGGTGCGCCAAAGATATGACTGGGCCGCCCAACGCGGCCTTTGGCACCGCCGCCATTAGTTCCGTTATCATGACCATGTTGACGCCATCGATTTGAAACTGCGGGTGCAGGCGCTGCGCTGATTTTCCTATACTCTGCACCGGTGCGAGGGGGACCACCACCCGCGTTGAAAAACCGGACAGAAAATCGCTTTGCACATCCAGTAAAAATGGAATGGATGGAGCACTCGCCGTGTTTGGATTACGATAAACTTCGAACTGTGCCATCAGAATTGCCGCAAGCCATCGCTCCATAGACCGTGACGTTCGACAAACTGGTTATGCGCCTCGATCGCCTCGCTGTTTTCCACCTGCCAGCGCTCACGCGCCTGTTGCAATAGTATGGCGGTAAGCTCACGCTCCAATGTTTCCGACAAATTGAGGTTCAAGTGACGTGCCGCCTCAAGCAGACTGGAGTTAATTGTCAGGTTAACCGGCTTCTTTAAGGCCTGCGGTGCATTTGCCAACGCGTCCTGCAGATACTGAAAATTCAGCCCCTCAATCGCGGTATGAGCCTGTTTCGCTTTTTCGGGAATGTCAGACAGGCTGACATTCCCGGCTTTTAAGCTACCTTCAACATCAATCATGTGTTTCTCAGCGGCAACCAACACGTTGCGAACATGCTGATAACTTTTCCCTAGCGAATCGGCAATCCTGGCGCGTGGCCAGCCGAAATCAGCCAAAGCGCGGATTGTGGCGCTAATGGTCGTATGTGAAGCGAGGGCGCTCGCCAACTGCTCCCGCTCTGTAGCATCATACGATATGGGCGATTTCGACATCAGGCATCTCCGTTAATATACGCATTTCATATACGCATTTCATATACGCATACAGCAATCTACCTAACTATGTCAATGACTGTTTATATAAATAAAAAATTTAATGCGCATATGTCTAACCTGTTAGCTACCCAGACATCTCCTTTCCTGGTAAGTCCGGCAATAATCCAGGGCTAATAATTGCGTGGTGCAAAACGTCGCGACCCGTTTTATGACCTGACGCCGGACGCAAAACAGATCGTGATGGTCATTTATCACACATCCCGAAACCGGTTGGTGATCGGATAGCGGCGGTCGCGGCCATAAATCTTGCTGCTGATTTTCACGCCGGGGGCGGCCTGGCGGCGTTTATATTCGGCAATATAGAGCAGATGCTGAATGCGGCGCACCAGTTCGGGTTGATGGCCGCGCGCCACTACCTGCGCCACACTCATTTCCTGTTCGACCAGACAATTCAGAATATCATCCAGCACTTCATAGGGCGGCAGGCTGTCTTCGTCCTTTTGATCGGCGCGCAGTTCCGCCGTCGGCGGACGGGTAATGATATTTTCGGGAATGACCAGACCGGCGGGGCCGAGCGCGCCTGCGGGCAGATGCTGGTTGCGCCAGCGGCTCAGCGCGAACACGGTCATTTTATAAATGTCCTTCAGCGCATTATAGCCGCCGCACATATCGCCATACAGTGTCGCATAACCCACCGACACTTCGGATTTATTGCCGGTGGTCAGCACCATCTCGCCGAACTTGTTGGAAAGCGCCATCAGCAACAGTCCGCGCGCGCGGCTTTGCATGTTTTCTTCGGTTATGTCCGGGGCGCGCCCGACGAACAATGGCGCCAGCATTTCCCTGAAAGATTCCACCGCCGGTTTGATCGACACAATATCATAGCGCACCCCCAAAAGTTTGGCGCATTCAGCAGCGTCATCCAGGCTTTCCTGCGCCGTATAAATATACGGCATCATCACACAGCGCACCCGCTCCGGCCCCAGCGCATCAACGGCGACGGCCGCAGTCAGCGCGCTGTCAATGCCGCCTGAGAGACCCAGCAGCACACCCGGGAACCGGTTCTTGTTCACATAATCGCGCAGGCCGAGCATCATGGCCTGATAGATGGCTTCCATCGCATCGGGCGGAGTCGCGCGTTCACCCGGCGCGCACCGCCAGCCATTTGCCTCGCGCGTCCAGTTTGTAATCACCAGCCCTTCACGCCAGTGCGGCATCTGCACTGCCAGCGTACAATCGCTGTTCAGCACAAACGAGCCGCCATCAAACACCAACTCATCCTGGCCGCCATACTGATTGACATAAATCATTGGCAGACCGCTTTCGGTAACGCGCGCCACCACACGGTTCATACGCGCATCCAGCTTGTCCACCTCGTAGGGCGAACCATTGGGAACCAGCAGAATTTCAGCGCCCGTCTCGGCCAGACATTCGACCACATCGGGCTGCCAGATATCTTCGCAGATCGGAACCCCCAGCCGCACACCGCGAAAGTTGACCGGTCCCGGCAGTGGCCCCGCGCTGAACACACGCTTTTCATCAAACACGCCATAATTGGGCAGATCATGCTTGATGCGCACAGCGGCAATCTGCCCGCCATCACACAGCAGCATGGCGTTATAAAGCTGCTCGCCGTCGCGCCAGGGCGCGCCGATCAGCATGGCCGGACCACCATCAGAGGTTTCGGCCGCCAGCGCCTGCATGGTCTGGACGATGGCATCCTGCAAGGCGGGTTTCAGCACCAGATCTTCCGGCGGATAGCCCACCAGGAATAATTCGCTGAACAGCACCAGATCCGCGCCAGCCGCCGCCGCCCCGGCCCGCGCCTTACGGATCAATTCGGCGTTCCCCGCCACATCCCCCACAGTCGGGTTGGCCTGCACCAGAGCTATTTTCAGATGATCGGTCATTTATAATATCCAAGCCGCGCAGAAATGGAGCTTGTCTTCATGTTTCAGAGACAGCCTATTTCGCGTGATGAATGCAAAACGGAGTGG
This sequence comes from uncultured Alphaproteobacteria bacterium, assembly GCA_964348545.1. GTDB lineage: Bacteria > Pseudomonadota > Alphaproteobacteria > UBA11222 > UBA11222 > UBA11222. The sequence goes on from CAYGDL010000105.1 coordinate 4,507, forward strand.
CTGGATCAAGCGCAAGGCGTTCCGGACTGATGGGCTGGTCGCAGGTGACGCAATCACCGAACAGGCCATCGTCAATGCGTTTCAGCGCCGCATCAATACGGTGCAATTCCGTGTGACGCCGCCGTGTGGTTTCGGCCGCCATTTCATGATCCAGCACCGCTTCGGCGCGCGCCGCACGGTCGCCAACCTCCTGATCGCTTTCAGGCTGGGCGCGTGGTTCCTCATGGCCCGCCAGCAACGCCTCAACATCGGCGCGTATAGCAAGCAGCTGCGCCTTCCATTGTTCCATACTGACAGTGCCGGTTTTTTTCTTGCTCATGCTCTATATCAACCTGGTGTTTGTTCCCGCGTCTTCAAAAAACGAATGTCCGGCCAGTCATCCGCCGCACGATCCAGATGCCATGCATTACGCGCCAGAAAAACCGGGCTTCCATCATGATCCTCGGCCATGGCCGCCCGGTTGTCTTCAATAAAGCTTTTCAGCTTTTGCGCATCCGCAGCTTCAACCCACCGTGCGGTATGGATGGGCGTATCCTCGAAGCGCACAGGAATAGTGTACTCCGTCCGGATGCGATCCGCCAAGACATCAAATTGCAGCACGCCGACAACGCCCACGATCCAGTCTGCGCCCGATAATGGCTTGAATACACTGCCCGCACCCTCCTCGGCCAGTTGCACCAGCGCGCGGCCCAGATGCTTGGCCTTCATGGGGTCATCGGATCGCACCCGGCGCAGAATTTCCGGCGCAAAGCTGGGAATGCCGGTGAAATGCAGCACCTCCCCCTCGCTCAGCGTATCGCCGATGCGCAACTGGCCGTGATTGGGAATGCCAATAATATCGCCCGCCACCGCTTCTTCCGCCAGTTCACGTTCCTGGGCCAAAAACAACACCGGATTATGCACATTGATGATCTTGCCGGAGCGCGTATGTTTCAGCTTGGCGCCGCGTTTGAAATGCCCCGAACATAACCGTACAAAAGCGATGCGGTCGCGATGTTTGGGGTCCATATTCGCCTGTATCTTGAATACAAAGCCGGTAACGGGTTCTTCTGATGGCTGCACGGTGCGCTCCAGCGCCGGGCGCGGACAGGGCGCGGGCGCATAGGCGGCCAGCCCATGCAGCAATTCGCGCACGCCGAAATTGTTCACGGCGCTGCCGAAAAATACGGGCGTCAGATGCCCCTCCAGAAACGCCTGAGCGTTAAATGGCGGACACAGGCCGCGCACCATGGCGATATCCTCGCGCAGTTTGGCGACAGCATCGGCTGGCAGCAGTTCATCCAGCCGTGGATCATCAATGCCATTGCACGCCTCGCCGCTATCGGTGGCGCCACGGCTCATCAATAGCAGCCTGTCATTCAGCAGATCATAACAGCCCAGAAAGTTGCGGCCCATGCCGATGGGCCAACTGGCGGGAGTGACCGTCAATGCCAGGCCCTGCTCGACCTCATCCAGCAGATCAAAGGGTTCGCGCCCTTCACGGTCCAGCTTGTTGATGAAGGTAATGATAGGCACATCGCGCAACCGGCACACTTCAAACAGTTTGCGGGTCTGGGTTTCTATGCCCTTGGCCGCATCCAGCACCATGACCGCGCTGTCAACGGCGGAAAGCGTGCGATAGGTGTCTTCGGAAAAATCCTCATGGCCGGGCGTATCCAGCAGATTGAAGGTCCGCCCTTCATAGTCAAACGTCATGACCGAGGAGGCGACGGAAATGCCGCGTTCCTGTTCCACCTTCATCCAGTCGGAGCGCGCGCGACGGCGATCGCCCTTGGCCTTCACGGCGCCCGCCTGTTGAATCGCGCCGCCAAACAGCAACAGCTTTTCGGTCAGCGTGGTTTTACCCGCGTCAGGATGGGCGATGATCGCAAAAGTCCGCCGCGCGGCGATGGCGTCAGAATGACTGGTCATGGGTATGATCTATGTACTTTATGATGCCGAAATATGGGCCGTGGGGAGGAAAGCCGCTTCAACCAGATCAGGAAATAGTCTAAAATGTCAAAAGCCGCAAAATATTGTTATAGAGGCGAGCTGTCTCACGAACACTTACGCAAGACAATCCGCTGTGGCGGCAAATCAGCCATCAAGCGGCCAGCGGGCGCGCGCCGAGACATCCAGCGGGTCGCTTAATCCAAGGGCCAGTCTTTCGATCCCCGCCCAGGCGATCATGGCGGCGTTGTCGGTGCACAGATGCAGCGGTGGCGTCGCAAGCTGGAAATTCTGTTGCGCACATAATTCATGCAGGGCGGTGCGCAAGGCCTGATTGGCGGCGACACCGCCCGCCACCACCAGTCTGTGCGCGCTGTCCGTCCCGTGACTTGCCCGAAACAACGCCATGGCGTTGCGGCATCGGTCGGTCATTACATCGGCTGTTGCGGCCTGAAAGCTGGCGGCCATATCGGCTTTGTCCTGATCATTCAAAATTCCTGCCGCCGCACACATATGGCGCACGGCGGTTTTCAGTCCGGAAAATGAAAAATCACACCCTGCCCGCCCCAGCATGGGCCGGGGTAGCGCAAAGCGTTTGGGATTGCCGTGCAATGCCGCCTGTTCCACCGCTGGCCCGCCGGGATAGCCCAACCCCAGCAGTTTGGCGATCTTGTCAAACGCCTCGCCCGCCGCATCATCCAGACTGCCACCCAGCCGGACATATCCGCCAACGCCCCGCACATCCAGTAATTGGCAATGCCCACCGGACACCAGCAGCAGCAGATAAGGAAACGCCACCGGCTGCACCAGCCGCACCGACAGCGCATGCCCTTCCAGATGGTTTACCGCCAGCAGGGGGATATTACGCGCCGCCGCAATGGCTTTGCCCGTCACCAGCCCCACCATGACCCCGCCGATCAGGCCCGGCCCGGCTGTCGCCGCCACCCCGTCCAGCCCATCCCAGCCGCACCCGGCCTTTTCAATGGCAGACGCAATCAGCCGGTCCAGCGTTAAAATATGCGCGCGCGATGCAATTTCCGGCACCACACCGCCATAAGGGCGATGCTCTTCAAGCTGGCTCAACACCAGATCGGACAGAATTTCGCGCGGCCCATCAGGATGCCCGCGAATGACCGCAGCAGCGGTTTCATCGCAACTGGTCTCGATACCCAATATCGTAAACGGTGCAGCATGCATATAAGGGACAACTTTTGTGCGTGAACCAGCGGTCTGTATTTGCCGCAACAATCGGCTTATAACACAGCTTTCATCCGTCTGTTGAGGAGCCATAACATTTATGCCCGATGCGCTGCAATTACCGGTCAGGATTGGCACACGGGGCAGCCCGCTGGCGCTGGCGCAAGCGGAGGAAACCCGTGCGCGCCTGCTTGGCGCCCATCCGGGGCTGAGTACAGCGAATGTGGAAATTCAGGTCATCCGCACCACCGGCGACAATGTGCAGGACCGGCCTTTGTCGGAAATTGGCGGCAAGGGCCTGTTCACCAAAGAAATTGAAGAAGCCCTGCTGGCGAAACAAATCGACATTGCCGTGCATTCCATGAAGGACATGCCCACCGTGCTGCCCGATGGATTGGCGATT
>CAYGDL010000106.1:0-7980 GCA_964348545.1 uncultured Alphaproteobacteria bacterium
AATACTATTATTAGTAAGTGAAATTTTTGTTAATAACTAACATATTTACATAAGACGCATTCGTCTAGTCTAAATATAGTGTAGTTTAACAAGATGGATCATGCGCAAGCGCCCTTGTGTTTGCCGTTTGATCAGTTAGGTGTGCGGCTACAAAAAATTGCGCATCTTTCGGCCGAGGGGGGGGTAAGCTTCAAGGAAATTGCGCGGCGGATGGAGCTATCTCCCGCAACCATACGTAACTATCTATCGACGATTTACAGCAAGCTTGATATTAAGAACAAGGTTTAACTGGCGAAATTACTGCAAGACAGTGAGTGAGGCGGCAGGTGGTCTGGTGAACGGACGCATTGTCATTCTGAGCGAAGCGAAGAATCCCCACGATACAGGGCGAGATTCTTCGCTTCGCTCAGAATGACAGGTCTTGGCATAGGGCCGTCGGCATAACAGGTGGCCTGACGGGGGCGCACGGAGATGAGAACATAGAAGGAACATATTGATTACATTGTGAAAAATCTGATAAAAAGAGATTTTTCCCATCAATTATCCATTGAACTCCGTATAAATTCCATTTATACCCATACATTCCCATACCGGGAGATGTCTGGGGTGGTCATGAATGGGTTTCTGTCATATTCGTTACATCGGGTAGACAAAAAGGGACGGGTTTCTGTTCCCTCGCAATATCGCGCCATATTACTGTCGCAAGAGAAAAGCTTCATCTGTTTTCCATCCCTGCTGGGGCCTTGGCTACAGGCGGTGACGCCCAGTCAGATGCAGGTGTTTATGGGCCAGCAAAATCCGCTGGGCGCTTTTGGCGGCGCGGTTGAGGCCTATCCCACGCTGATCTGCTCCATGGCTGCCGAGATGATTCCCGATACAGACGGGCGCATCGTTCTGCCGCCGGAATTTCTTGCGCATGCCAATATTGACGAGGATATCGCCTTTGTCGGGCAGGGCGCCTATTTCAGCCTGTGGTCGCCGCCCCTTTTCGAGGCGGAAAAAATAAAATTGCGCGAACGCGCCATGGCGGAGCGCGCCAATTGGACCGCGCCGATAGTTTCCGGCCATGTTGCCGCCACAAATAGAGTGGATGGTGGCCATGGTTAGAACCCGCCGGGAGCGCCCCGCCCAAAATGAAGATGGACCACATATTGCCGTGATGGCGCAGGAAGTTGTGGAGGCGCTGGCAATACAAAATGGCGGCATTTATGTCGATGGGACTTTTGGTGCGGGTGGATATAGCCGCGCACTTTTGCTTGCCGGGGATTGTGTCGTTGTTGCGATAGACCGTGATCCATCTGTCGCGCCGTTGGCATTGGCGCTGGCGCAGGAATTTCCGGACCGGCTGCATCTGATAAATGCGAGTTTCGGCGATATGTCTGAATTGCTTCCGCAAGCGGGTTTTACGGCGGTGGATGGGGTGACCTTCGATTTGGGGGTTTCGTCCATGCAGATCGATCAGGCCGAACGGGGCTTTTCGTTTCAGAAAGATGGGCCGCTGGATATGCGCATGGGGGACGAGGGTCCGTCCGCTGCGGATGTTGTGAACAGTCTGCCTGCGGAAGAACTGGCGGCAATTTTTTATTATTACGGTGAGGAGCGCCGCTCGCGCGCGATTGCAAAGGCGATCCTTGCGGCAAGAGCCGAGCAACCCATTACCCGCACCCTGCAACTGGCGCGCATTGTGGCGGGCGCGTTGGGGGGGCGCGCGGCGGCGGGTGGAAAAAATCCGGCCACGCGCACCTTTCAGGCGCTGCGCATTTATGTGAATGACGAGCTTCGGGAATTGATGCGCGGCCTGTACGCGGCCGAGAAAATTCTGAAACCCATGGGCCGTTTGGCGGTCGTATCGTTCCACAGCCTGGAAGATCGCCTGGTAAAACAATTTTTTGCTACACGTTCTGGCGTTCGTCCGGGTACGTCACGTCATCAGCCACGCGATGATTCAGAACAGCGCGCCCCCAGTTTCAAATTAATCTGGAATGGCGCGCGCAAACCGGGCGCAACGGAGACAGGCGTCAATCCACGCGCGCGCTCCGCGCATCTGCGAGCGGTTGAACGCACTACCGCCAGCGCCTGGCCGGTCAGCGATGCGTCAATGTTGGCGGGATTTCCCGCCTCCATTGCCGTTGCCCTGGGAGGGGGAAACTAGATGTTGCGCTTTGTGACCCTGTTCGTGATGATTTTGCTGTTTGGCGTTTCGGCCGGCCTGTACCATGTCAAATATTCGGTTGACCGGATGGAGCGCCAGGGGCTGCTCCTCAAGGAGAAAATCGCCGGGGAACAAGAGGCGATCCGAATTCTCGATGCGGAATGGAGCAGCCTTAACCGTCCTGACAGATTACAAAAGCTTAGCAGCCGCTATCTACAGCTTGCGCCGGTGGAAGCTCCCCAGGTCGTGAGTTTTTCCCAAATTCCGGAACGCCCCACCGAGCCAGTTGAGGGGCTGGCGGCCAATGCGCCCGCTACGGGGCCGACCAGGTCGGCGTCCAAAACCCCTGCGGCGACGCCGGTCGTATCGACTGTGGAAATTCGCTGATGGACACGCCCCTGCACCGTAAACAGCGTGTGCATGTGCCCGGCGATATGGTTGGCATCGACAGTCAGCCCTGGCTTTCGGGCCGCAATAATAGCGCGATTGATCTGGGCCGGAACCGGTTATTGATGGTCGGCGCGATTTTCCTGTTTGGTTTTCTCGCCATCGGCGGGCGGCTGGTTGAGCTTGCGCTTCCCATTGGACAAAATACGGGAATGATGCAGCTTGCAGGGGGGGCGCATGTCACGGTCGCGCGGGCCGATATTGTTGATCGTAATGGTATTGTTATGGCGACCAATCTGAAGACTGCTTCGCTGGAAGCGGACACGCTGGAAGTGCCGGATCACGCCGTTGCGGTGAAAAGCCTGTCAGCCCTTCTGCCTGCTCTTGATGTCGGGCGCGCGGCGAAGCAGATGGCAAGCGGCAAGCGTTATGTGGTGCTGCACAATGATCTCAGCCCGCGCCAGCAATACGCCATTAATGAACTTGGCATACCGGGGCTACGCTTTACCAGTGATGAACGGCGTCTGTATCCGCAGGATAATCTGGTCGCCCACGCGGTGGGCTATGTGGATGTGGACAATCACGGTCTGTCCGGTGTCGAACGCGCGATGGATGAGCGACTGGTTCTGGGCGGGGAGGCGTTGCAATTGTCACTGGATCTGAGGGTGCAGCACGCGCTTCGCGACGAGATGCGGCGCGCAATTGATAAATTTCATGCGATCGGGGGCGCGGGCCTGATCATGGATGTCAATAATGGTGAAGTGCTGGCGCTGGCGTCGCTGCCTGATTTCGATCCGAACGGCAAACAGCAGAGCAAGAGTGAGGCCCAATTCAACCGGGTGACGCTCGGCACCTATGAAATGGGTTCAACCTTCAAGGTGTTCACGACCGCGATGACTCTGGATTCGGGGCTTGCCGATCTCGACGATGTGTATGATGCGACCAATCCGATTCACATTTCACGTTTTAGGATCAGTGATTTTCACGCCAAGCGCCGTCCTTTGTCCGTGACCGAAATATTCCTCTATTCTTCCAATATTGGCGCAGCCAAAATGGCGCTGCATGTTGGCGCTGAAGGGCAGAAGGCTTTTTTGGGAAAGCTGGGAATGATGCGACGGCCCGAATTCGAATTGCGCGAAACAGGATACCCCACTTGGCCGCGTCCCTGGCCTGAGGTCAGCACGATGACAGTTGCATTTGGACATGGCATGGCCGTCAGTCCGTTGCAACTCAGCATCGGCGTTGCCTCGCTGGTCAATGGGGGCAGGCTGGTGCGCCCGACACTGGTTCGCCTTGATCCGGACGCAGCGCAACCCATGGGACCAATGGTGGTGTCCAGGCAGACCAGCGAACATATGCGTTATCTCATGCGTCTGGTCGTCGCTTCACCCGAAGGCACCGGTAAACAGGCGGATGTGCCTGGCTATGAAGTGGCCGGCAAAACCGGCACCGCAGACAAACAGCAATCGGGACGCTATCGCAAGGATGCACGCATCTCCTCGTTCGTCGGCATGTTTCCGGCATCGCGGCCGCGCTATCTGGTGTTTGTGATGCTGGATGAACCGAAGGGCATCAAAGAGACGTTCAATTATGCGACGGCGGGCTGGACGGCGGCGCCAACGGCTGGCGCTGTGATACGCCGGATTGCCCCCATGCTGGGTGTTGCGCCCATTCCGGTAGAGGCGGATGGCGCCCGCCTGGCAGCGTTTGGAGGTGTGAATTAGGACATGCGGCTTGCCGATCTCACAGGCCTGGTTATGCCGGTAATTTCTGATCCCATGCTGGAGATTACAGGATTGACCGCCGACAGCCGCGATGTGCGGCCGGGATATTTGTTTGCCGCATTACCGGGCGCACAGGATGATGGTGCGCGATATATATCCGACGCCATCGCCCGTGGCGCCGTGGCGCTATTGGTAACGCCGCAAATTGCGGCAAAATGCGCCAGAAATCCAAAAGACGCTCAGGTGCCGTTGCTGACAGATATCAATCCGCGTCGGCTCTATGCACAGCTTGTCGCCCACTATTATGGCGAACAGTCCGAAACCCTTGTGGCCGTCACGGGTACGAACGGAAAAACCTCCGTTGCAGACTTTTGTCGGCAAATCTGGCTTCGACTTGCCCGACGCGCCGCCAGCATCGGAACCCTCGGGGTGATAGGAAAAAACGTCAATATCGCGATTGGCGAAGGGCATGTACATACGACGCCGCCACCAGAGATTTTATATCCGGTATTGGCGCAGCTTCGCCATAATGGCTTTTCCCATGTGGCGTTAGAGGCGTCGAGTCATGGACTGGCGCAATATCGGCTGGATGGCGTAAGGCTGTCTGCGGCGGCATTGACGAATATTACCCGTGATCATATGGATTATCACGACAGCCTGGCCAGCTATAACTATGCCAAGCTGCGCCTGTTCGGCGAGGTGTTGCCACCGGGCGGCGTTGCGGTGTTGAATCGCGAGGATGCGAGTTACAGCGAGGCGGAGGCGCTGAGCTGGGCGCGCGGACACCGCATTATTTCGGTCGGTGGACGCTATGGCGATATTCGCATCGTGAAAAGCGATCCGCATTCCCGGGGGCAGCGTTTGCGCATAGCCTATGAAGCGCGTGAGTGGGAAGTCGAGCTTGCCCTGATTGGCCGTTTTCAGGCCATGAATGCCTTGACCGCCGCCGCGCTTGTGATTGGTTGCGGCGAGGATCCCGATGATGTGTTTGGCGCACTTCCGAACTTGTTGGGCGCGCCGGGTCGGCTTGAATTTGCCGGTGAAACGGCGGGCGGCGCCAGTGTTCTGGTTGATTACGCCCACACACCAGAAGCCCTGCGGACGGTTCTCGAAGCCGTGCGTCCATTTTGCAAAGGCAGGCTGCATCTGCTGTTTGGCTGCGGCGGCGACAGGGATCGCGGCAAGCGCCCGTTGATGGGCGCAGTGGCGCGCGAACTGGCCGATCAGGTGACGGTAACGGATGATAATCCGCGCTCGGAAGAAGCTTCGGCCATTCGCGCGGCGATTTTGTCAGCATGTTCAAATGCGACTGAAATTGCAGATCGCGGCGCGGCCATTCGCGTTGCGGTGGCGAAGCTTTTACCCGGCGATATGTTGATTGTTGCCGGCAAGGGACATGAGACGGGACAGGAAGCGTCCGGCGTCATTACGCCTTTCAATGACCGGCAGGAAATTATCCACGCGCTGGACGAACTGGCGCAGATGGGGACCGCAAATGGCGACAGCTAATCGTGGACCTGAACCGCTTTGGACATCTGTCACGGCTGCCGCTGCCGTCCATGGGAAGTGCACGGGTGACTGGAATGCGGTTGGAATATCCATTGACAGCCGCGCCGTGCTGCCGGGCGAACTGTTTGTCGCGTTGCGCGGGCCGACCCATGACGGGCATGATCATGTAGCGGCCGCTCTTGCCAGGGGGGCTGGCGCGGCGATGGTGGATCATGCGCCCGCCGGTGTGCCGGATAATGCGCCATTATTGTGGGTTGGCGATACACAAGCCGGGCATGAAGCGTTGGGTGCTGCCGCGCGCAAACGCACGGCGGCAAAGATTATCGCCGTAACGGGCAGTGCAGGAAAAACCGGGACAAAAGAAATGTTGCGCGCGGCGCTGGGTCGGCAGGCCCGCACGCACGCCTCTGAGGCGTCCTATAATAATTTGTGGGGCGTGCCACTTAGCCTTTCCCGGATGGCGCCAGCGTCGGAATATGGCATTTTCGAAATTGGCATGAATCATTCCGGGGAAATTACCCCATTGACCAAACTGGTGCGGCCGCATGCGGCTATCGTCACCACGGTCGCACCCGCCCATATCGGGCATTTTGCGTCACTGACGGAAATAGCCGAGGCGAAGGCGGAAATCTTTCTGGGGCTGGCACCAGATGGGGTCGCCATCATCAATCACGACAATGCGTTTTTTGATTTGTTGTCACGCCGCGCCCGGGATGCGGGGGCGGCGCAGATTCTTGGCTTTGGAACCGCGCCGGATGCAGCGGCCAGACTGATCAAGGCGGTGCATCATGCGGATTGTTCGTGTGTGTATGCAGAAATCTGTGGGCAGCCTTTGACCTATAAAATTGGGCTGTCAGGCGCCCATTGGGTAATGAACAGCCTTGCCGTGTTGACAGCGGTGCAGGCGCTTGGCGGGGATCTGGCGCTTGCGGCCATTGCGCTTGCTGAGATGGCCGCGCTGCCGGGGCGCGGCAGACAGCATAAAATTACGCTGGCGAACGGCGAATTTACGCTGATTGATGAAAGTTATAACGCCAATCCAGCCTCGATGGAGGCTGCGCTGCTTAATCTGTCTGGACAGTTGACACAGGATCGCGGGCGCAAAATTGCCGTGCTTGGCGATATGGGGGAACTTGGCGAGGATTCGGCGCGCTACCATCACGAACTGGCGAATATCATCGTGGATGGTCGTATTCAACAGACCTTCACGACAGGCCCGCAAATGAAAATTCTGCATGAAGCATTGCCTCTCAATCTGAGAGGGGAACATGCCGAAACGGCGGAGGCGTTGATAGCGCCGCTCAAGGCGGCGTTGCGGCCGGGTGATGTGGTTGTTGTGAAGGGATCTCACAGTAGCGGCATGGGGACAATTGTGAAGGCCTTACTGGCCCTCGTGCGTCCCAATCGACAGCAACAGGGGGGCAGAATGTCAGAGTCAACAGAACTGGGGCACGGCGATGTTATATGATTTACTTTATCCATTGGCTGACCAGATCGGCATATTCAATTTATTCCGCTATCTGACTTTTCGCACCGGCGGGGCGCTGATGACGGCGCTGTTTTTAAGTTTTCTGTTCGGGCCAGCGATCATTCGTCTGTTAAAGCGGCTTCAGCCAGGTGGCCAACCCATTCGCGAAGATGGCCCGCAAAGCCACATTATTTCGAAAGCGGGCACGCCGACCATGGGCGGTTTTATGATTTTGTCTGGCATTGTGGCGGGCACATTGCTGTGGGCGGATTTATCCAACCGCTATGTCTGGGCGGTGCTGCTGATAACCCTTGGCTTCGGGCTGGTTGGTTTCGCCGACGATTATCTGAAGGTAACCAAACGCAACAGCCGTGGGGTGTCCGGGAAAATAAAACTGGCGTGCGAAATTGCCATCGCTGTAATCGCGGTATGGTGGATAGGCGTCATTGCGGCGCCGGAGCAGGCGGATATTCTTGCGATCCCGTTTTTGAAGAATGTTATGTTTGATCTTGGCTGGCTGTTTTTGCCGATGGCGGTTTTTGTCATTGTCGGGGCTTCGAATGCGGTAAATCTGACAGATGGACTTGACGGGCTGGCCATTATGCCGGTCATGATCGCGGCGGCCAGTTTCGCGTTTATCTCTTATCTTGTCGGCCATGCGGCCTATTCCAACTATCTGCAAATCATAGCCGTTCCGGGGGCCGGTGAACTGGCGGTCTTTGGGGGCGCAATCGTGGGGG
>CAYGDL010000107.1:0-7898 GCA_964348545.1 uncultured Alphaproteobacteria bacterium
GAATAATTAAAGGGTAACGTCCCCTTTAATTTAAAGGGTAGCGTCCCCTTTAATTACCTTTCTAAAAGGGTAGCGTCCCCTTTAATTACCCTTTAATTAAAGGGTAGCATCCCCTTTAACACAGGAATTCATGGCGTCCAAGGCATTGGTCGCCAATAAAACCCCGGTTGATCTGGAAAGGCTGGCGAACCCGGAAGTACCGATGAACGCGGTGGCGGTCTGAGCCTAATATTGATGCTCCGGCATCCGCACCACCAGGCCGTCCAGTTCCCTGGAGACCTTGATCTGGCAGCTCAGGCGGCTGTTGTCTTTAACCTCAGAGGCAAAATCGAGCATGCTTTGCTCCATCTGCTCCCTGGTCCCGGTTTTAGACACCCAGGCGGCGTCCACATAAATATGACAGGTGGCGCAGGCGCAGGCCCCACCACAATCGCCATCAATACCAGGAACCAGATTTTGCACCGCGCCCTCCATGACCGACAGACCGTCGGCCACATCCACAACATGCTCGGTCCCGTTAAACTCAATATAGGTAATTTTCGGCATTTTCCTGTCGCTTTTTGATGGAGTTAGGGCTGTATATGGCATCCTGACTGATTGGTCAACATGCCCTTTATCTCTCCATCATGTTGGATTGACTGGAAATACCCGGCCAATCCGGGTCTGATCCATATTTATTGAACCACCTCGCTTGCGTCTGTTAATCAACGCAAGTTTGCCATAAAATCACCGGATGAACATCCAGGAACAGATCGCGCCTGCGCATAAAGTGATCCGGCGATTATGCGGATTTCCGCAGATCGAGCGGATTTATCTGTTCGGCTCACGCGCGCGCGGTGATGCGCGCGCGCGCTCTGACATTGATCTGGCGATCGCCTGCCCGAAGGCCGATGCGCGTGTCTGGGACGATATTTGCAAAGCCATCGAGGAAGCCGATACCCTGCTGAAAATTGATGTCATCCGGCTGGAGCATGCCGCACCCGATTTCTTACACCGCATCATGGCGGAAGGACAATTACTGTATGAGCGCAAGTAAGCTCGAACAATCGCTGCGCAATCTGGAAAAGGCGGTGCAGCGGCTGCGGGAAGCCCTGGATGAGCCACGATCCAATGCTCTGGCGGTGGATGGCGCTATCCAGCGTTTTGAGTTCGTATTTGAACTGAACTGGAAAACCCTCAAGCACATGCTGGAGGCCGAAGGCGTTGCCGCCGCCACCCCGCGCGCAGTCATTCGCGAAGCCTATATGGCGCAGTGGATAGACAATGAGCCTGCATGGCTGCAAATGCTGAGTGATCGAAACGATACATCACATACCTATAATGAAGCCACGGCCCAGAGAATATATGAAAACATCCGAAACAATTTTCCTGTCCTGGCCGACGCAGCCGCGTCATACCGGGCGCGTGTAAACGCAAAACCCACCGGTTCCTGATGAAATGCAGGCATCCGCTCAATTGGAACTACGCACACCATCCCAATTGAGCGAACGGTGTTCCGGGAAAAGCTAATTCTTGGGGGTCATGTGATCCTTTGTCACCCCGTTTTTCATCATCATGTCATCCATCTTCATCATTTCATCGTCAGACATGGCCTCGCTCTTCATCATCATGTCGCATTTCTTCATCATATCATCGTTCATCGTGGCGTCATTCATCGCCATATCGCCCTTTTTCATCATTTCGCAGTTCGACATTATTTTCATCTTCATGGCTTCATCCGCCTGCGCGGCGGTGATTGACAACAGGCCTAGGGACAAAATGGCGGCGCAAATGGCGGCGGTGAATGTGTTACGCAATGTCATGGCGGTATCCTCATCTGGGTTATGTTGGTTCCTGGTTCAAGGAGGGGCGCTGAGCGCCACATCCAGCGCTCATTCGATGCGGTGTTCGCGCAGGTTACAAACCCGCGTTAAAAACTCTTCCGCCCATAATCCGGTTAACCGCCGCCACTATCGCCACCCCCACGCCATGAACAGCAATGCCGATTACGCTGGGATCATGGGGATGAATGAAATTAAGCAGCGCAACCGCCGCCCCCGCCGCCGCAATACCCGCCGTCAGCGCGGTCAAGTTGGGCCGCAGTGAAAATCCACGCCGCAGCATCACAATAAGCGCAATCGATAATGGAACGGATAATGCCAGGATAATCACCAGACAGGCGCGCGCCTCTGCGAATATTTCCTCATACATTCCCATCTCAACTACTGTGCGCAAACAGCCCAGCCCGCTGGCGCCGAGCCATAGCGCCAATCCCGGCAGCGGCAACAGCGCCCACCAGGGTTTGCGATCTGGCAGTGCAAGCTGAAACGCCGCAATAGCGCCGAGCATTGCGGTAAGCGCGGCCCCTGTCACGGCCAGCCACATATCCGGGGCCACCGTCAGGCGCGCCGCCAGATCCGGCAAATCCGCAAACTGCGCCAGAAGGCCAGCCATCACCACAACCACGCCAAGCCAGACCGCCGCCTGCGGCGCGACCCTCCGCAATGGCCGCACCGGCTTCAAATCAGCGGCAAGCGCCCCGATCAGTTTTTCATGCGTGATGGCGTCGGGCATTGTTAAAACTCCCCGCCGCCAAACTGCGCGCGCAAATTGTTCATCGCGCGATGCAGGTTTACTTTCAGTGCGCCCTTGCTGCGTCCGGTTGCAATGGCGGCTTCATCAAGCGACTGCTCCCGCAGGACAAGCCGCTCCACCGCTTCCTTTTGACCTGGCGAAAGCGCTGCGACGGCTTTGCCAATCTGCGCTGAACGGCCGGTTTTTTCCCAGCCATCGGATGTCTGCGCCCCCGGATCGGCATACATTTCAAAGGCCAGCGGCGCATGCACCTCGCGGCTGTTTTGCCGGCCGGACCGGCGCAACACATCTATGGCGCGGCGTTGCGCGATCACCCGCAGCCACGCCGTGAAGGGGCGGTCAGGGTCATAGGTATGGCGTGCCCGATGCACGGTCATCAACACATCCTGAACCACATCATCAAGCCTGTCTGCGGGCACCCGCTGGCCCCGCGCCACCTGGGCGATGAACGGCAAACAGCTGCGCAGCAGATGGTCATAGGCCTGGCTATCGCCCAACTGCGCGCGCGCCATCCAGTCCGACCATTGCCGGTCCCGCTCCATATCCTGCGTCAGCTTGCCTTCGTCCGGCATCCATCCCCCGGCTGATAAACCACAGCAGCCGGAATATAGAATAGCGTCCACGCAATGGGAATGCCTTGTTTGGATAGACATGTTCTTGCAATACGCTCCACCAAACCTGTTCGCCGAAACTGTGCGGCGGGTTACAGTGCGGGATGCAAATCAAGGGAAGGGCAGGCGCTTCATGGAGCCGGACAACATAGATAGAATTTTACAAAAAATCACAGCCCTTGCGCACACCCATATTTCGGGGCGGGCGGAACTGTATGACCCCACGCAGCCCTTTCCGTTCGATATCTGGGCGGAAATGGGCAAAGCGGGCATGCTGGGGCTTGGGCTTCCCCGCGAATATGGCGGCGGCGGCATGGGCTATGCCGGGCTGGTGGCGGCGTGTGCGGCGTTTGTGCGGGCGGGGCGTAATCCGGGGCTGGCGTCGGCCTGGCTCAGCCATACGCTGATCGGGCGGCTGATCCTGGGGCAAAGTGGCAGCATGGCGCAAAAGCTTGAATATCTGCCACGGCTGGCGTCGGGCGAGCTGACCGCGGCGGTGGCGATTTCCGAACCCAATGCGGGCGCGCACCCCAAACGGCTGGCGTCCACGGCGCGGCGCGAGGGTGATTTCTGGGTGCTGAATGGCGAGAAGGCCTGGCTGACCAATGGGCCGATTGCGGGCCTCTATATCGTGCTGGCGATCAGCGAAATGACCGGTGACCGCAAACAGTTCAGCGCCTGGCTGGTGCCGCGCGATGCGCCCGGCCTGAGCCAGACCGATGCGGGCGCCATTGATTTTCTGCGCCCCACCCGCCATGGCGGGCTGCGCCTGAACGAAGTACGGGTTCCGGCCGCAAGCCTGCTGGGTGAACTGGGGCAGGCGTTTGAGACCATCTCCAAACCCCTGCGTGAGGTCGAAGATGTGCTGGGCCTTGGCATGGGCCAGGGCGGACGGGCGGCGCTGCTGGACCTGCTGAGCGCGGCAATCCGGGATGCGGGCATTACCCCCTCCGAAGAACAGTTTGGCCTGCTGGGGGGCCTGGATGCCGTACAATCGGCCCTGCATATCCTGACCACCGTTCTGTCCGAAAGCCTCGATCACGAGCCAGGATATGATCCCACCGGCCCGCTTCTGGCGGCGCGCACCCTGTCGCGGCTGTTCCTGGCGGATTTCGAGAATTGTCTGAAAAGCCTGCCTTTGCCGGAAAATACCGAACTTTCGCGGCTGTTTCGGGATTTAATCAAATCTGGCGGCTTGGCGTCGGGCGTAGAGCGCGCCAAACAGGTGAAACTGGGACAATCCCTGATGGGCGCCGCTATCCGGTAAAAGCGCGCCGACGCGACAGCCAGATGATCACGGCGGAAGTCGCGAACATCATGCCGCCATATACGGCGGGCGTCAGGATCAGCCCCGGCTCTTTCAGCAATGTGCCGCCGATCATATAGGCGGTGGTGACATTCTGCACGCCGGTCTCGATCACCACCGTCATGGTGCGCATCCTGTCCAGTTGCGCCACGCGGCAAGCCGCATATCCCGCTGAACTTGCGGTGATCAACAATGCCACAACCGCGATAAAGGCGTAATGCAGATCCGCCGCTTCAAGCCCGTTGGCGATCATCACGCTGGCCAGTAAAATGCAGGCGAACAATATCATCGCCACGATGCGAAAATAACTTTCAATTTTTTGCGCGAATGCCGGAAAAAAATAATTAACCGCCATACCGGTGAACAATGGCAGCAGAATAAAAATTCCCAGCCGCGACACAGTATCGATAAAACCAAGTTGCACCGACGCATTCATGCCGGCAAACTGCGCCAGGCCAAAATTGACGACAAGGGGAATGGTGAACACGGTCACCACGCTGCTGATCGCGGTTAGCGACACGGCCAACGCCACATCGCCGCGCCCCGCATAGACCACAGCGTTCGAGGTGACGCCGCCGGGACAGGCTGACAGAATCACCAGCCCGCCCGCCACCATCGGCGGAAAATCAAAAACCGACAATATGGCAAATGCCGACAAGGGCAATAATATCGCATGGCCCAATATGCCCACGATGGCCGGGCGCGGCGTGCGCAACACCCGGGTGAAATCCTCGCCACGCAGCGATAAGCCCAGCCCCAGCATCATGATCATCAAAATGACGGGAAGCGCGACCTGTGTCCCGAATATCAGCGGCGTCATTTTCTGCCCCCCCGGCTAAATTGCATTATCAATGTATTTGCGGCAAACTGCCCCGCAATGGCTACAGAAGATAACGGAGAGCGTAAACATGCAAGCCAAACCCTTCAAAGCGCTGCAATTTGGTGAAATCAGCGTCAATCGCTGCGTCGAGCATGAAGGCGATTTTTTCCCGCCCGCCAGAATGTTTCCGCTTTCAACACCAGAGGCGGTCGATGCCGAGCGCGACTGGATGGAGCCGCATTTTATTAAACCCAAATCCGATGGGGGCCGCATGCAGGCCGGGCTGTTCGCCTATGTCATCCGCACCGGGCGGCATACGATACTGGTCGATACCTGTGTCGGCAATGACAAGCCCCGCGCCTTTTCGCCGGCCTGGAATATGAAAAAAACCAACTGGCTGACCGATCTGGCGTCCATGGGGGTGGCGCCCGAATCCGTCACACACGTCATGTGCACCCATCTGCATGTGGATCATGTCGGCTGGAACACGCGGCTTGAAGGCGGCCGCTGGGTGCCCACTTTCCCCAAAGCGCGCTATATATTTCATAAAACCGAATATGATCATTGGCTGACCGATCAGGATGCGGTTGGCATGGATGGCTGTTATGACGACAGTATTCTACCCGTTGTCGATGCGGGTCTGGCCGATCTGGTGAAAAGCGATTTCGCCATTGATGATTCAATCTGGATCGAGCCCAGCCCCGGTCACACACCGGGTCATATTTTTATCAATCTGAAGGGCGGCGGCAAAAGCGCGCTGTTCACCGGCGACAGTTTCCACCATCCGATCCAGGTCGCCTATCCGGAATGGTCCAGCTTTGCCTGCACCGACAAGCAACAATCGGCGGCGACACGGCGAAAGACTGTCGAGCGGCTGTGTGATACAGACACCTATATGCTGGGGGCGCATTTCGCTGCGCCTACGGCGGGCCGGGTGCGGCGCAAGCGCGACCGCTGGAAACTGGAAGTGTAATGGGAGAACCCAATGCAACTGAGCATTAACGGACAAAGCCATGAAGTGGATGTGGAAGCGGAGATGCCGCTGTTATGGGTTTTACGTGATGCGCTGAACCTGACCGGCACGAAGTTTGGTTGCGGGGTTTCGGCCTGCGGGGCCTGCACGGTGCTGGTGAACGGGGTGGCGACGCGGTCCTGTTCAACACCGGTGGGCGATGTTGCGCACGCCAGCATCACGACAATTGAAGCCCAATCCCTGCCTGAGGCGCTGTTGGGAAAAGTGCAACAGGCCTGGATCGCGCATCAGGTTCCGCAATGCGGCTATTGTCAATCCGGGCAGATCATGGCGGCGGTGGCGCTGCTGTCGAATAATCCGGCGCCGACGGATGCCGATATTGATGCGGCCATGAGCAATATCTGCCGCTGCGGAACTTATGGGCGCATTCGCGCCGCCATTCATTCACTGGCAACCGCATAGGAGAGCCGTCATGGTGATGATCACACGGCGTAAATTAATGGTCAGTGCGGCGCTGGCTGGCGGCGGTATCCTGCTGGGCTATGCGATGGCCCCGTTTTCAACGATTGAGCGGGCGCGCAAACTGGCGGCGGGCGATGGCGCGCTGCTGGTGACCTGGGTTAGAATCACAGCGGATAATCGTGTGACGGTCATTGTACCGCATTCTGAAATGGGCCAGGGCGTGCATACCTCTATGCCGATGATGCTGGCCGAAGAACTGGATGCGGATTGGGCGCTGGTCGCCATGGAACAGGCCCCCGCCGATATGGCGTTCGCCAATGGCGCGCTGGCTAAAGGCTATCTCAGCGGTGACGCCTCAATCCCGGCATTCCTTTCCGGCCTGACGGATTTTGGCGGCCGCAAAATTGCCGAGTTCATGAATATGCAGATGACCGGCGGCAGCACGGCGGTGCGTTTCACCGGGGTGGTCGGCATGCGCCGGGCAGGCGCCGCCGCGCGCTGGATGCTGATCCAGGCGGCGGCGAAGGAATGGAAGGTTGCGGTGGACGAAATCACCACAAAAGAAAGCCGGTTGCTGCATGCCGCCGGTGGGCGCAGCGCAAGCTATGGCGAGATGGCGTCATATGCGGTGGATTTCGATCCACCCGCCGATCTGCCGCTGAAAGATCCCAAAAATTATACAATTTCCGGCACGCCCAAACAGCGGTTTGACATTCCCGCCAAGGTCGATGGATCGGCTATCTATGGCATTGATATGCGCCTGCCTGGCATGATGTTTGCCGCGATCAAGGCCTGTCCGGTGTTTGGTGGCAGACTGAAAAGCTTTGACGCGAAATCTGTATCCATGATGCGCGGCGTAAAATCCGTACATGGCGTTGGTGAAAATTCCGTCGCCGTCATTGCCGATAATTTCTGGCGCGCGCAGCAGGCGCTGCTGGCGTTGCCCATAGAATGGGACGAAGGCGCGAATGCGGCACACAGTTCCGCCACCATTCTGACCGGCATGCAGGCCGCGCTGGAAAAAGGTGATTTCGAAACGGATCATGCATTTGGCGATGCCGAAGCGGCAACAAAATCCGCCGCCAAAGTGGTAGAGGCTGTCTACAGCGTCCCCAATCTGGCCCATGCGACGATGGAGCCGATGAATTGCAC
>CAYGDL010000108.1:0-7809 GCA_964348545.1 uncultured Alphaproteobacteria bacterium
TGTGCGCCAGGCGTTACTTGAAAAAATCAACATGAAGCAGGTGTTCCGATATGGATTAGCTGGCGCGCTCAATGGGCTCATATATCTCTTGGGGCTTATAGTTGCTGTTGAGTTTGTGCGTTTGAAGCCAGTCGGGGACGCCGTCATCGCATATTTGTCGCCCTTTCTGTTGCATTATACAGCGTTACGTTACTGAGGAATTTAGAAATGGAAGAGCGGGCTTTTAAAATTCTTGAGGAGGGTGAAACCTCATGGTGGTATGCGGGCCGAGAGGCTGTACTCGCGCGTGCCCTTAATCAATTTGTAACCACTAAGGATGGGAAAGTTCTGGATTTTGGGGCTGGTCCAGGCGCCATGCAGCATTTTTTGATAAATTACGGCCGCGTGTTCGCTTATGAAAAAAATTCAAACGCGGCCGCCAAGGCCGCAACTCGCGGATACGAAGCGGTGTTCACGCAAGAAGCAGAACTTGCCCGGCAGCGCGATTTTAAACTGATAGGCGCGTTTGACGTATTGGAGCATATCGAGGATGATGCCGTCGCTGCATCGAAACTTCTGGATCTCCTTGCCCCCGGCGGCATCCTTGTGGTGAGCGTACCGGCATACAATTTCCTCTGGAGCCAGCATGACGAAATTAACCATCACTTCAGGCGTTACACGAGGGAAAGCATAACGGGCTTACTGGTTAGCGCCGGATTTAAAGTGCGATACAGTACTTATTGGAATTTCCTGCTTTTTCCATTGGCGTTAATTGTCCGGATGTCTAATAAAACCGGGGAGGGAGCTTTTAATTTGCCTCGGCTAATTGACCGGCTGCTTACAGGTCTCCTGCGCATGGAATCGCGTATCGTTCCCCGCCTTGCTTTTCCATTCGGCTCGGGCGTTGTGGTGGTTGCCCAGAAAGAAGCCTGAAATTTAGCCGGTGCAACGATGGATAAAATTATGATTCGGTCACGTTTTGATACATTCAGCGCACAACGCCTGCTCCGGTTTGTGATTACTGGCGTTCTGGCCGCCATATTGTATTTTTTAGTGCTTGTCACGGCGGTTGAATTTGCCGGGCTGCCGCCGGCATGGGGTGCAGCCATTGCTTTTTGTTTACCACTGCCGGTGAACTATTTCCTGCATCGCAATTGGTCGTTCAGGAGTGATGTCAGGCACATGCGCAGGGCGTCCCGCGTTTTTTGTTTACGGTGCTGTCAGGTTTTGGGCTTAACGCGCTCGTGATGTATCAGGGGGCCGGGCTTTCGCAAATGCACTACCTGCTTGTACAGGTCTTTGCCGTTGGCGCCGTCATTATATGGAATTTCATTATCTTTAGCGCATTTGTCTTTTTCCCCCGCTCAAAATCAACGGCTGGGGAATATGGCCTAAAGGGAAGCGGGGGAAACGGCAAGTGAAACTGACGCGCAATGTAACTGTTATTATCAATCGTCTGATGGATCAGTGGATGCCCCCAGTGCTGCGTGACTCCTCCTTGCTTATGCGCTTGGCGATGCGCTGGTTCGCGGGGGATAAAGCGCATTGGTACCTTGAGATGAAGGATCGCGCCTTCTTTATGGATGAGGAAACATTTCGCCGCGCCTACACTGAAACCCGAAATGTGGTGGAGCGGACAACGGATTTGAATGAGGAATGTGTCCGGAAAATTCTGCCCTCTATCATTGGCAATACGATACTGGAAGCAGGCTGTGGCGGAGGATATTTATCAGAAAAACTGGCCGGGCACGGCGCGGTTACAGCTTGTGATGTGGTCATAGATGAGGCGTTGCGCGCGCGTAATCCGCAGATACGATTCGAGGAATCACGCATTGAAGCGCTGCCTTACGCAGACGCGTCGTTTGATACGGTTGTGTGCACCCATACCCTGGAGCACGTCATTAATCTTGCCGCTGCCATTAGCGAACTGAGGCGTGTCACCAAACAGCGCCTGATTATCGTAGTGCCGCGAGAGCGGCCATACCGTTACACATTCAGCCTGCATGTGCATTTTTTTCCATATCACTATTCGCCCCTTTATGCTTTCGGACCTGGGCGCGGCAAAATGAGTTGCGAGAACGCGGGTGGAGACTGGCTTTATATTGAAGACATGCCATGAATTAATCCGCACACGCAGTTCTTAGCAGTTGGCGCTGAGTTATATTATCTTTAGCACCTTTGTATTTTACCGCCGCTGATGCATGATTTGCGCGGCCCAGAACCTTTACCGGAGATATCAATGCTCATATTCTTTAGCAAGGCTGAGCGTATCTGGACCCTTACGGCGGTGCTGACAGCCGTCGCGATAGGGATTGCTTATTATCTGACGGCGCCGCTTGAAGCGATTATTCGCAACACGGATTCAGCGCGCCACGCCATGAACGGGGCATTCCTTCTGGATGCGCTGCGCGCAATGCCTTGGGAAAACCCCATGGACTGGGCCAACAGCTATTATAATCAATATCCGGCAATCACGTTTGGCTTTTATCCGCCGTTACCGTCCGTTCTGCTGGCATTGTTTTATGCGTTGTTTGGTGTTGCGATACCGGCCAGCGTCATCTTCATGGCCTTCTTTTCCAGCCTTTTGTTTGCTGGTGTCTACGTGGTCGCCCGTCACGCTCTGCCAGTTCTGGGGGCGTTCACCGCAATGGTGTTGCTGGCGGGCACTGCCGGAACCCTTATTTGGGGCCGCCAGATGATGCTGGAAATCCCCATGATGGCTTTTTCCATCTGGTCGATTTATTTTTTCATTCGCTATCTGCACACAGACCGATGGCAGGATTTTTTTTGGGCGGCCGGCGTCATGGTGGCGGCGCTTTACACAAAACAGACTGCCGGTTTTTTTATTTTCCCCATGGCCTGCATATTTGTCTGGCAGAAGCAATTCGCCGGACTGAAGCGCGTGCATATATGGATTATTGCTGCGCCTGCTGTGATAGCTTTAATTCCACTCCTGATTTTGCAAGTGAAATTTGCTGACGTGAATGTCATGAACGTTGTAAGCCGGCCTGACATCGATTCAGACCGGTTTTCGATGGAAAGCATACTTTGGTACCCGGCCCAATTTGCCGGCATGACCAGCGTACCATTCATGCTGGCTGCCATTTTCGGCGCGGCAAGCCTTGCTTTCTATTGGCGCCGCATTTCCAGCCGCTATTTCTGGGCGCTGTTGATCGCCAGCTTCATCATCGGGCTTTGCCTGTTGACCGCAATTACTCTCAAAGAACCCCGGCACGCGACATTACTTCTGCCCGCATTGGCAATTATCGCCGCCGCGCCGCTGGCGCTGATGCAGCCGTCCATACATTGGCAGGCGGCCGCCTTCGCGGCATCACTCATGCTGTTAGGCTATGGCCTGATTACGGTTCAGGTTGATACAATTGAAGGGCCCAAAATAGCCGCTGACAGAATCCTTGAATACCTGCCCGAAGGTGGCAATGTAGCCATATCTGCGCAGTTCGATGGGCCGTTTATATTTCGCCTGCGTGAGCAAGATCCAGATCGCCGTTACCACATTACCCGTATTGATAAATTGCTTCTCAACATTATAATAATGCCGACATGGGGTCTTAACCCAAACCCCCTAAACGAAAACGAAATCAGCAAATTACTAAGCAGTCACAATTTCAGCTACATCATTGTTGATCCGACCGACTATATGTCAGCGGAACCGATGAGGATTTTCGCGCATCTTCTGCTGCAACCGCCTTATATTTTAACCGACACCATTCCTGTTATCGCCCATGGGCCCAAAAGAGTTCTGCTAATCTATAAAAATACAGCGGTTCGTAATGACGCCCCGCCAGTGGCCATCCAGCAAAAGCCATCTGTCTTAGGGCCCTGAGCTGTATTGTCCAGAAGTGATCTGGATCAGTTCTCAAATAGGAAAAGCCGCATTATTCGGCGGCCTTGTCCTCGCGCTGGTAGACATCTTCGAAGCGCACAATATCATCCTCGCCCAGATAGCCGCCGGATTGCACCTCGATGACGCTGAGCGGCAGTTTGCCGGGGTTTTCGAGGCGGTGGCGGCAGCCGAGCGGCAGATAGATGGATTCATTTTCACCCAGCAGATGAATTTCGTCATTGCGCGTAACGCGCGCCGTGCCGCTGACCACCACCCAATGTTCCGCCCTGTGATGATGCATCTGCAAAGAAAGTTTCCCCCCCGGCTTCACCATCAGATGTTTGACCTGATGGCGCTCGCCTTCGCCAATGCCTTCATAAAAACCCCAGGGGCGATAGACGCGTCGATGCAGCGCGTGTTCATCGCGGTTGCGCGTCTTCAATTCATCGACCATTTCCTTAACCTGTTGGGTCTGATCGCGATGGGCGACAAGCACAGCGTCCGCCGTCTCCACAATGACCAGATTATCCACACCGATGACGCTCACCAGACGACTTTCGGCGCGGATATAACTGTCGCGCGATCCATTGGCGATGACATCGCCCTGTAGCAGATTATTCTGAGCGTCCTTTTCGCCAATGTCCCATAATGAGGACCAGGAGCCGACATCGCTCCAGCCCATATCGACGGGCACCATGGCCACATTTTCGGCATGCTCCATCACCGCATAGTCGATTGAATCGGATTCACAGGCGCCAAACGCGCCCGCATCCAGGCGGAAGAAATCCAAATCATGTTTGCCCAGCGCAACGGCCCTGTTACAGGCGTCCCGCATCGCCGGGCGAAGCCGACCCAATATTTCCAGAAACTGGCTGGCCCTAAACATGAAGATGCCGCTGTTCCAGAAATAATCTCCCGATTGCAGATAGTGTTCAGCGGTGGCCTGATCCGGTTTTTCGACAAAGCGTTCAACCTGATGCGAGGCGCCGCCCGCAATGCCGGAAATTTTCGCACCCTGTTTTAGGTAGCCAAAGCCGGTTTCAGCCTTGTCCGGTTTAATCCCGAATGTAACCAGATAGCCCGCCTGTGCGGCAAGAATGCCGGTTTCGATGGCCACGCTAAACGCTTTCAGATCGGCAATCGCATGATCAGCAGGCATTAATAGCAAAATCGCGTCGGGATCTTTCGCTTGCAGGCACAAGGCCGCTACGGCGGCGGCGGGCGCGGTATTGCGGCCCACCGGTTCGAGGATTTGCAGGCTGGCCGGAATATCGGCCTCGCGCAATTGCTCGGCGATAATAAACCGGTGCTCCTGATTGCAGATAATAACCGGTCCCGGAAAGCGGCTGGCGTCGGCAAATCGCAGGGCCGTTTCCTGGATCATACTGAAGCGCGATATCAATGGCTGTAATTGTTTTGGGTGCTGACTTCGCGACAGCGGCCACAGACGGCTTCCCGATCCGCCGGATAGAATGACCGGATAGACACGCCCGCAAACTTCCTGATTTCCTGTCATTGCCAATCTTTCCCGTACGCCTGATAGACCATTTTTACACGCTATATAACGCCATTAGTTTAACAGTCGCCCCACGGCAAGCCCTGTCACGCGCCATCTTCTGTTTTCTCTACTTTTTCTCTTTCTACGCCTGTTACGGTGGCAAGTGTGATGACTGTCACAGTTTGACAAATTGTTTTCATATTAATCTGGCGCTAAGGGAACAAAGCATAATAGTTTGTCAAGAGTTTGTTAAATGGATACTAATTACCAATATCCAACGACAGAATCACACTCCCTGATCTTGCAATATTAGTTAAGTATTTGACTATAGTATCTGTTTAGTCCCACATCACCAATACGTCCAGTTAGGATGCAATGGGCCTGGCTAACGGTATCGCCAGTTGATTGGGGCCATTGAGGGACAACAGGCAGAGATGGCATAATGGCGTTCAAGGTAAAGTTCTGGGGTGTTCGCGGCAGCATTGCATGTCCTGGCGCCAATCATATTCAATATGGCGGCAATACAAGTTGTCTTGAAATTTCCTGTGGCGGCGAACGCATTATTTTTGACGCGGGAACCGGAATGCGCAATCTGGGCCATTGGTTGATCAAGAAAAACATCAAGCGGGCGACCATTTTGATGTCGCACACGCATTGGGACCATATTAGCGGATTTCCGTTTTTTTCACCCGCCTTTCTCCCGGATTATGAATTTGAAGTCATGGCGGGGCATTTGCGCAGTGATCTCACGATACGCAATGTATTTTCCGGCCAGATGACGCATCCCTTCTTTCCAGTGCCGCTTGAGGTCATGAAAGCCAAGGTCAACTATACCGACTTCAAGGCGGGTGAAAGTTTCGCACTGAGCCCGCGTATCAATATAAAAACCGCTTTGTTGAATCACCCCGATGGCGCCACTGGCTACCGCATTGAGCATCGCGGCAAGTCGGTCTGTTATGTGACCGACACCGAACATGTGATCGGCAAGCCCGACCAGAATATCCTGGCGCTGATCGAGGGCGCGGATCTGGTGATTTATGACAGTACCTATACGGACAAGGAATTTCCCGGCAAAATTGGCTGGGGCCATTCCACCTGGCAGGAGGGTGTGCGACTGTGCAAGGCGGCCAATGTCAAAAGCCTGGCGATCTTTCACCATGATCCGGAACATGAAGACCGTTTTCTGGATGAACTGGAAGCCGAGGTGCGCAACACCTGGTCCGGCGCCTTTCTGGCGCGTGAACATTCGCGGCTGAACCTGCTGTAAATTAGTCTGTTTGTGCCCAATCCATGCCTCTTGTCAGTTTGCATAATCTGACGCATGCTGTGACCTCTGGCTGGTAATGCGGCTGGATACCTGACCACCATGACGGGAGGCGTACATGTTTGTAGCCGACATCTTGAGGGACAAGGGGGGAGAGGTCATTTCCGTCGGGCCGGAGGATTCGGCGCTGTCGGCGGCACGGACGCTCTCAAAGCGCGGTATCGGATCGGTGCTGGTGCGGGCCGGGAACGGCGATATTCTCGGCATCTTTTCAGAACGCGATCTGCTGCATGGCCTGGCGCGCGAAGCAGGCGCCGTGTTGCACTGCCGGGTGCGCGACCTGATGACCGTAGACGTTGCAACCTGTACGCCCCACGACACCCTGCATTCGGTGATGGAGCGCATGACGCATGGGCGTTTCCGGCATCTGCCAGTAGTGGAAAATAGCAAGCTGTTAGGCATCGTATCCATCGGCGACGTGGTCAAAAACCGCCTCGCCGAACAAGTCGCCGAAGCCGAGGCTCTGAGGAACTATATCACCCATGGGTGATATCAGGCGCCGATGCGGACAAGTGACGCAGCGCATGGTCTGGCAGTTTATGCCAACAGCCCCATGTCTGGACGCATCGTCATCCCGCGCAAGGCGAAGGGGTGACTATGCTTTGTCCCGGTACCAGGCCAGCACATAGAGCCGCACGGCGCTGGACAGGCCGCTGGCGGTCTTAGAGGAAGTTGTCCGCGCCGCATCAATATCGGAAATTAATCCGCTTACGGAAAGGTTCTGATTTTTTGCAATATCCTGCAAGGCATCCCAGAATTCCGCTTCCAGTGAAATGCTGGTCCGGTGACCGGCAAGTGTCACCGAACGTTTGATGGGGGCGCCGGTCATCCCGGATTACTTTGGCCCGATCATGTCCTCGGGCCGCACCAGCCGGTCGAATTCCTTTTCCGTCACCAGGCCCATGCGCACCGCTTCCTGTTTCAGGGTGGTGCCGTTTTTGTGTGCGGTTTTGGCGACCTTGGCGGCATTGTCATAGCCGATCTTGGGCGCCAGCGCAGTAACCAGCATCAGGGAGCGTCCCATCAGCGCCTTGATATTGTCTTCATTGGCAACAATGCCCTTGACACAATTATCGGCAAAGCTGATGGCGCTGTCGCCCAGCAGGCGAATGGATTGCAGCAGATTGTAAATCATCACCGGCTTGAACACATTCAGTTCGAAAT
>CAYGDL010000109.1:0-7782 GCA_964348545.1 uncultured Alphaproteobacteria bacterium
TTGGTGCCCGTGGCGACGGAATAGGCGTTGTTCAGATTGAACATGCTGGTGGTCACTATCGGCAGCCGCGAATGATAATTGATGAAGTACAGCCCGAACTCCATGCCGTTATTCCATTCCTCATTGAAATAGCGCAGCGCAAAGCCGAACTCGCCGCCATCATCGGCGTTCACGTCATTGGCCCGTTCGATCGATACTGAAGGCACGTTGACGCCCAGCCGGCTCTCCCAGGTTATGTCTGCCGAGAGGCCGTCTCTGATCTCAAACGGATTGAAACGGTCATCGTCGCCAAAGTCGGCAACGCCGGAGCGAATCGGCTGCGAGCCGCGCCCGACAATGTCGGCGCCGCTAAAGAACGTGCCGGAGGGATCGGGCACGATATTGTCGGCCTTGAACTGATAGAAGCCTTCAACACTGAAATTGTTGGGCAGGCCCAGCGCCGCCTTGGCCGCCAGAATCGGGGTGAAGAATTCCTTCACCTCGGAACCGGGCTTGCGGGTCGCCGACACGTCAATCGGATTGATCACATTGATGCCGTTCTGGATGAAGGTGCTTTCACCCCAGCTGATCACCTGGTTGCCGCCGCGCAGCTCCAGCGGCAGGCCGCCCACGTCAAAGCTGCCGCCGACGAAATAGTCGAGCAGCTTGGCGTTCTGCGACACTTCGCTGCGCGCCGCGCTGTCCAGATCGCGGAAGTCGGTATTATCCACGATCGGATCGACAAAGGCCGTGCCGCGCACAAAGGCGTTGAAATTGCGCCAGGTGGCGCCCACTTCCGAGGTCGCCTTCAGGGCGCCGGAGAATATGTCCCACTGGCCATAGTTGAGATTGCCGTCGTCGCTGTTGACGCCGCCGCCTTTTTCAACGCCGGAAATGTCCAGAATCTTGCACCCGCCAATGTTCGCACCAAGATTGCGGCAATCCCGTGCGCTGGTGCGCATCGAGGCGCCAGCCGATATAAACGTATCGATGGACCCGGAAACCTCGCCATAACTATAGTCAATGGCCGCTGAGGGGGATGCAAAAAACACCACGGCAAGCGCGGTGGTGGATAGCGCCAGATTTCTCGTCGCGTTCCGCCGCACTTTATCCGGGCTGTGTGGATTCCTAGTATTAAACATTCATGCCTCCTTGGTGACCAGTTTTGTTGTTTTCGTTGTGTTTAAGGTTGATGTCAGAGTCTTGTTGACGTCCTCATGCGCGGTGCAGGTTGTCCGGCTTGCCACAATAAAAAAGTGGACGGTTCGGGGCATGGCCACGAACCGTCCAGAGCTATTGAGGCACGACGCCGCCAAGACGGCGCTACACTAACAGTGCGGGATACCCGCACTGAGTCTGCAAGGCACGCGATCAAAGGAAGATCATTTTTGCTTGCAAACACCGGTTTGACTTTCACCGTCAAATTTCCTCCTGGACAGATCTACCGCCCTTGCTAGCTCAGACAATGACGGGGATGTTTGCTGGCCTGTCCGCAACATCATTGCCATTAAGCTTAATGGCTGAATTCCTGTTGCGCCAACACCCCCCCGGTCCAAGCGATTAACTCGGCCATTAACTGCATCACAACTTAAGGACCATAAATAAAACAGGGCCCTTATCAGCAATGTAGGCAGTAAAACGCCTCAGATTTTCTTATCTGTCTGCGAGGTTAGTAAGTTGGGAAAGCCAATTCAACGACTTAAAACGTTTTTAATATTACTGATTAGGCATTAGAATTATGATACATAATAAAACATTAATTTTATTTACTATTAGAAAATGTAATTAGACTCATTGTCCCCCCGCGCTATACAACGAGGCGCGTGGCCTGAAAGGCGGCTTTAGGCAGGCGGGAGATTTTCCGCCTGCTGTCTTTGGTACCGGGAAGATGATGGTGTGGGTTAATTCCGGGTCACGCCCTATATCGCGCCGGCCTCTCGCAGGGCGGCAATGTCTGTGTCTGTACAGCCCGCGCTGCGCAGGATTTCTTCGGTATGTTCGCCGACTTCGGGGGCACGGCGCGGTTTGACTTTGGCGGCGCCCTCAACCCAGATCGGGCTGTTGACGGTTTTAACGGTGCGCCCGCCGGGCAGATCGAGATCGACCAGCATATGATTGGCCAGCACCTGCGGATCCTTCGCTACATCCTCGATGCGGTTGATGGGGCTGACGGTGATGCGGTTGGACAGCAGAATTTCGCGCCATTCCGCCCAATCCTTGCGGGCGAAATTTTTGCTCAATATCTCCAGCAATTCGATCATGTTTTCGCCGCGCGCGGGGGCGGTGGCGAAACGCGGATCGGCGGCAAGTTCCGGCAATCCGATGCAATTAGTGAAAGTGGGCCAGCCCCGGTCGCTCGCCATCACGGCGATGATAAAGGCGCGCCCGTCGCGGCATTCGAAATGATTGACCAGATCCTGAATATCCACTTTGGGATTTTCGGGATCATTGAACATTTTGACGCCGCACAGGGCGGATTGCACGGCAACGGAATTGGCCCACACCCCATGCGCCAGCAGAGAGGTGTGCACCTTGCCGCCCTTGCCGGTGCGTTCACGCCGGTAAAGCGCCATCATGATGGCCGAAAGCACACCCATCGCGGTGGAATTGTCGCCGGCAGCGGGGGGCATGACGGCGCGCGCCGCGCCATTGGCGCGGGAATGTTCCATCAGACCTGAGCGCGCCCACCATGCGGTGGCGTCATAGCCGGGATTGCTGGCTTCCGGGCCAAGTTCGCCATAGCCGGTGAACGAGGCATAGACCAGCCGCGGGTTCAGAGGCGCCAGATCCTCGTAGCGGATTTGCAGCCGCTCCAATACCGCGGGCGGCAGATTGGTCAGGAACACGTCACACTCCTTGACCATCCGCTCAAACGGCTCACGCGCGCCGGGCTTTTTGACATCCAGCGCCAGGCTGCGCTTGTTGCGGCCCACCACCAGCCAGGAATAGTTCAGATCGCAATTGGGCAGCTGCGGCACCAGCGGCAGATAGCGGTACAGATCGCCAATCCCCGGTTGTTCGATCTTGATGACATCGGCGCCGAAATCCGACATGATCGTGGCGGCGGCCGGCCCCGCAACAAAACTGCCGAAATCCAGAACCTTGATGCCATCGAGAATTGGCGTTTCTTCGCTCATCGATCATCCTCCTGACCATGTTTTTTCTATCTCAGCATAACTGGATGGATAATACTAGGCGGCAATGGCCAACATCAGGGAAGAAAAAGCAATGAGCGGCATGCTGGAATTTGACGAGCGTCAGGCGCGTGCCGTTGAGGCGATGTACCAGAACCCGGATGTAACCGGGCAGCGCGCGCAAGTGTTGCAGCGGCTGGAATTGCGGCCGGGCGAGGCGGTGCTGGATGTGGGTATGGGACCGGGCCTGTTGCTGCGCGACATGGCGCTATCGGTGGGGGCGGGCGGCAGGGCCGTGGGCCTGGATATGAGCGCGCCGATGATCGAGATCGCCAAACGCCGCTGTGAAGGGCTGGCGCAGGTTTCGTTGGAGCAGGGGGCGGCGGAAAAGCTTCCCTTTGCGGACGCCAGCTTTGATGCCGCCGTGTCGACCCAGGTCTATGAATATGTGCCGGATATGGCGCTGGCGCTGCGCGAGTTGTACCGGGTGATGAAGCCGGGCGGGCGCATTCTTATTCTCGATACGGATTGGGATAGTCTGGTGCTGCACACAAATGACCGGGCGCGCCAGGATCGCATTCTGAAAGTCTGGGATGAACATCTGGCCGATGCGCATCTGCCGGCCACGCTGTCGCCCAAACTGCGCGCGGCGGGATTTCAGATTACCCGCCGCGAAATTATTCCGCTGCTGAATCCGGAATATCATGCCAACTGTTTTGCGGCGGGCATTCTGGACGGCATTCGCGGTTTTGTCGCCGGGCGTTCCGGCATCAGCAAACAGGAGGCCGACGATTGGGCGCAAAGCCTGCGCGAACTTGGCCTGCGCGGCGAATTTTTCTTTTCCATCAATCGTTATGTGTTTCAGGCGGTAAAGCCAGTCAGCAAATAAGGAGACGCAGATGCGTGCAGCGATATTTCACGAAATCGGTAAGCCCCTGACCATTGGTAATGCGCCGGATCCCGAACCGGGCGAAGGCGATCTGATATTGAAAGTATCGCATTGCGGAATTTGCGGATCGGATTTGCATTCCACCGAGGCGGGGCTGATGACGCTTCCTGGCGGCAGCATCATGGGGCATGAATTTTCCGGAGAAATCGTTGCCGTGGGGCGCAACACAGATGGCTGGAAGGTGGGCCAGAAGGTTGCGGCGATGCCGGTCATCACCTGCGGCGTCTGTCCGCCCTGTGTGCGGGGTGAGGCCTATGCCTGTGATAATGTGACGACCATAGGCCTGGGGCAAAGCTCCGGCGCCTATGCGGATTTTGTCAGGGTTGGCGCGCGCGACAGCGTGTTGCTGCCGGACAGTGTAAGTCTGCTGGAAGGCGCGCTGATCGAGCCGCTGGCGGTGGGCTATCATGCGGTCGAAATGTCCGGCTTGCGCCCCGGCGGTAATGTGCTGATCATCGGTGCAGGGCCGGTGGGGCTGGCGGTAACGCTGTTTTCACGTTTTGTGGGTGCGCGTCATATTATTGTCAGTGAACGAAGTGAAGGCCGCCTGGGCATGGCTGCGCGCATGGGCGCAACGGATCATGTGAATGCGAACGAAGACGTGATGGCGCAATTCCGCAAAAAGACCGGCGCCGTGCCGGACATCATATTTGAATGTGTCGGCGTCCCCGGCATGATATCGGACTGCATGAAAATGGCCCCGCGCGGCGGCAAAATCGTGGTCGCCGGTGTATGCAGCAAACCCGACACCATCCTGCCGCTGATGGGCATCATGAAGGAAATCACCCTGCAATTCGTGCTGGCCTACCGCAAGCGCGATTTCGATCTGATCGCGGGCTGGATCGCCGCCGACCGCATCGACGCCCAGGCGATGGTTACCGACACGGTTGGCTTCGCCGATTTCCCGGCGGCGTTCGAGGCGCTGCGCACACCCAGCCACCAATGCAAGGTGATGCTGAAGCCGGGCCTGGGATGAGTAAATTCTTGACATGAACGGTATAACCGTACATATGTGGGGCGGGTAAATATTTGGATGCGTCTGGTTCAGTTTCGCCATAAGGGATTGCGGCGTCTCTACGAAGATGATGATCCAAAAGGGTTGTCCGCCGTTCATGTTGACAAACTGCGCAAGCTTCTGTTTGCACTCGAAACTGCGCAGGACATTGAAGAAGCAGGCCGTTTTCCGGGCTGGAGGCTGCATTCCCTGAAAGGTGACTTGAAGGGGTATTGGAGTCTGACGGTTACTGGAAATTGGCGCATTATTTTTCGTTATGATGCAGCCGTTAACACAGCAAGTGATGTGGATTTAATCGATTATCATTAGGAGATGTGCATGCCCATGCATAACCCGCCCCATCCGGGCGATTTCATCAGAACCGAGATCATTGAGGCGCTGGGTTTGAGCGTGACAAAGGCTGCCGCCATTCTGGATGTGCGCCGGGCCACACTATCGGACCTGCTAGCGGGCAAGGCAACGCTTTCTGCGCAAATGGCGCTGCGCATCGAAAAAGCGTTTGGTCCCGGCATGGACCATTTACTACGGATGCAGCTTGCCTATGACATAGCGCAAACCCGCAAAGCCTCCCACAAGATCGCGGTCAAGCGTTACATTCCTGCATGAAGGCAGTACGGATAACGATCCCGGAATACGGGTGGAAAATTAAACCCGCCGCTCCACCATCATCATTTTCATCTCGCCAATCGATTTCGCCGAGTTCAGACTACGTACAAAGAAGGAGAAGAGAATGGCGAGCCTGAAAGATGTGCCCCAGTATCCAAAGTTACTTGGTCCGACCGTGCGCGCCCTAAAGGAACTTGGCGGGTCGGCAACCAATGACGAAATCCATGATAAAATTGTGACGCTGATGGAAATACCAGAGGATGTTGTCGAGTTTCCCCACACGGATGGCAGTTCCAATACGCGGCTACGATACCGGCTACATTGGGCGCGCACCTATCTTAAAAAAGTCGATGCCGTTGAGAATGCGCAACGCGGCGTATGGACACTCACCCCGTATGGCCGGGGAATGAGCGAAAGTGATATTGAAGGCATTCCGCGCCGTGTTCGGGTATTGAACAGAAGGCCGCGCAACGGCGCGTCCCGGTTAGAGCTTGACACCGGGGATATTGACGGTGATGACGAAGTCGATTGGACAATGGCGTTGCTCGACATTTTGAAGAAGATGCCGGCAGACGGTTTTGAGCGCCTATGCCAACGTATCTTGCGGGAATCGGGTTTTACTAAGGTCGAAGTAACCGGACGAAGCGGGGATGGGGGCATTGACGGCAACGGCGTATTGCGCGTGAAACTTGTCTCGTTTCAGGTGTTATTTCAATGCAAACGCTGGAAAGACGCCGTAGGCCCCTCAGTAGTACGGGACTTTCGTGGGGCGATGGTGGGACGCGCCGATAAGGGTTTGATTATTACAACGGGCAGATTTACTGCCGAAGCACGACGCGAAGCAACGCGAGATGGCGCTCCGGCAATTGACTTGGTGGAAGGAGACGACCTCTGTGCTTTACTCAAGGATCTCGGGATGGGCGTAAAAGTTCTTCAGGTAGAGCATGTTGAAATTGAAGAAGGCTTCTTTTCGGCAGTTTAGTTCATATATTTGGCACACTGCATCTGATATTACGCTCTTCATTGGTTGAATATGGTTGCAATATACCAATAGTTACTATGGTACTGTGCAGTTTCCATGAAATCGGCAGGGAGGCCGGTCATGATGAAAACCATCGCTGTCGAAATTGACGCGCAAGGCCAAGTTCGTCCATTGGAGCCGAACCTGCGGCTACCGCAGGGCCGGGGTCTATTGACCATGGTTGAATCGGTTGCGGGAGATGCTGCGATTCTCGCTGAAGATGCACTTGCCGAAGATTGGCTGCGGCCTGAGGAAGACGAAGCATGGGCGCATTTGCAGCCGGGCAGATTGTAGTACTGCCGTTTCCATTTTCGGATTTAAGCCAGAGCAAATTCCGCCCAGCCTTGCTGTTGGCGGATGCGGAGCGAAGTGACTGGATCGCCTGCCAGATTACCAGTAATCCGTATGCAGATACACGGGCAATAGGACTGACAGAAATGGATTTCGTTGCTGGTGGCCTCCAGCGTCTCAGTTACGCACGTCCTGGTGAGCTGTTCACCGCCAACGAGGCCCTGTTTGCGGATAGCGTAGGGGCCATAACGCCAGCTACATTGAACCGTGTGCGTGATGCCGTGATAAAATTGTTAAACGGCGAGAAGAAATAGTACGTCACCATCGCCCCGTCATATCGCCTATTCCTAAACCCGCCGCTCGACCATCATCTTTTTAATCTCCGCAATCGCCTTGGCGGGGTTGAGGCCCTTGGGGCAGGCCTGGGCGCAGTTCAGGATGGTGATGCAGCGATATAGGCGGAACGGATCTTCCAGATCATCCAGGCGGTCGCCGGTGGCTTCGTCGCGGCTATCGATCAGCCAGCGATAGGCCTGTAACAGCGCAGCCGGGCCAAGATAGCGATCGCCATTCCACCAATAGCTGGGGCAGCTACTTGAGCAACACGCGCATAGAATGCATTCATAGAGGCCATCCAGTTTCTGGCGGTCCTCATAGCTTTGACGCCATTCCTTTTGCGGCTCCGGTGACACCGTTTGCAGATAGGGTTTGATAGAGGCGTATTGCGCATAAAAATTGTTCAGGTCCGGCACCAGATCCTTGACCACATCCAGATGCGGCAGCGGAT
>CAYGDL010000110.1:0-7771 GCA_964348545.1 uncultured Alphaproteobacteria bacterium
ATTTTTCTGAATTCTCAAGTCATGAATTAATCGCGTGATGCGAAGAAAATCTAAGGTTTTTATGGCCGCCAAAAGCTGTCCGAAAAACAGTTTCCGTAAATATATGGCGGAGAGGGTGGGATTCGAACCCACGAGACAGTTTCCCGCCTACACGCTTTCCAAGCGTGCGCCATCGACCACTCGGCCACCTCTCCCTGAAGCACTATTGTGCCCCGACGCATATGCGCGGCGGCACTATAGCGGGGATGCGCTCGGAAGCAACCCGGCATTGCGCCAGAATGTTTTTTTCCACAATCAGCCGTAACAATTGGCCTATTCTGGCCGAACAGGGTTGATCGCACAGGTAAAGGAGCAATCGTGAGCGGCATTTTCAGGCATTGGCGGATGGCATTGCGCATGGTTGGGGCGCTGTTGCTGACGCTGGCGGCGCTGGCGTTGCTGTCTGATCTGCACATTACCGGGGGTGGGCTGGACTATCGCCCGGCTGCGCTGGGGCAGGTGTGGCACAATTGGCATGCGCCCAGCCTCAATCTGCTACAGGCGATTGTGGAACGCTATATATGGCCGCAATTATGGAGCTATGTGCTGCTGCCATTGCTGCTGTCTCCGGCCTGGATCGTGACGGCGGCCAAGGGTATTATTTTAGTGGCGATCAGTCATGTTCGCATTTCCGTCCATAGCGCCGCCAGCCCGTCGCGGTAAGTGGGAAAAGCCAGTCGCACCCCCAGATCGCGCTTGATGCGGTCATTGCGCACCCGCCGGTTGTCCCGGTAAAAGCTGCGCGCCAAGGGGTTCATCTCCGCGTCCGCCAGCGCAATCAGCGGCGGCAATGGTGCGCCCGCCAGTGCGCAGGCATAGGCGGTGACATCCGCCCCCGCCGCCGGTTCATCGTCGCAGACATTATAGATTGCGCCCGGATTGGGCTTTGCCATGGAGGCCTGTAACACGGTGGCGATATCGGCCACATGGATGCGCGAAAAAAGCAGCTCCGGCGCGTCAATCCGGCGTGCCGTTCCCGCCAGCGCATTCACCAGCGCATTGCGCCCCGTCCCGTAAATCCCCGCCAACCGGAATAGATGCACCGGCAGGCCGTGTGTGCGATGCAGCGCCAGCCATTGCGCTTCCGCCTGAGCGCGCCAGCTACTGCGCCCGGAGCCAGGTTGCACGGGCGTGTTCTCATCCACCGTGCCGCCGCCATGATCGCCATAGACACCCGTGGTGGACAGATAACCAACCCAGGCAAATTGCCCCGCGCGGCGCGCCAGGCTTTCGCCCGCTGCGCGCAATACCGGGTCGCCTTGCGCATCGGGGGGAATGCTGATCAGCAGATGCGTTATGCTGTCCAGCCATTCTTCCGCAAAGGGATGTTGCGGACCAAAAGCCCTGATCTGCGGATCATTGTCGGGGCTGCGGCTGGTGCCTGTCACGCAAATGCCTTCATGGCGCAGCCGCGCGGCCAGAACTTTGGCGCTATAGCCAAGACCAAAACAAAAAAGTGCACTTGCGGGGACCGTCATAGGAGGACTATTTAGGCCCATGCAGCCTATATCACAAGCAGCACTTATTCTGGCGGCGCTATCACTCTTGACGGCGGCATCCGTGCGCCCCGCCGCCGCGCAGACCAATGCGACAGAGGCCGCGCAATATCGCGCCTGTCTGGCAAAGACCGAAACCAATGCAGATGCCGCCTATGATGACGCCCTGATCTGGCGGGACCGGGGCGGCGGCGTTCCGGCGCAGCATTGCGCGGCGGTGGCGCTGGTGGCGCTGGGAAAATATGCCGAAGCCGCTACCCGTCTGGCGGCGCTGGCGGAAACACCCGGCGCGCGGGCCATGGCGCCTGCATTGCTGGGGCAGGCGGGCAATGCCTGGCTGCTGGGGGATTTTCCCTCTAACGCCATTAGTGTGTTAAGTGCGGCGTTAAGTGTCGGGTCGCAAAAGCTTGCCGCATCCGAAGAAGCGGATTTGCGTATTGACCGCGCGCGCGCGCTGGCGGCGCTGGAACGCTGGAGCGAGGCCCAGACCGATTTGGACAAGGCGCTGTCGCTTGATCCCGAACGCGCGGACGCCTATCTGTTTCGCGCCACCGCGCGGCGCATGGAAAATAAACTTGATCTGGCGCTGGAGGATTTGCAACTTGCCCGCACGCTTGCCCCCAAAGACCCGGCGGGGCTGCTGGAGCGCGGCATTGTGTATCGGCTGAAACAACAGCCCGATCTGGCGCGCAAGGACTGGCTGGCGGTGCTGGCGCTTGAACCGGAAGGCAAGGCTGCGGACGCTGCGCGAAGTAATCTGGAAAAGCTGGATATGAAGGTGGAGTGAGTTAATCCCATTCCGCGCGCACAGCGGGATCGGTTTCATGCGCCAGAGTTTGCGCGCGTATTGGCGCAATAACTTCCGCTGATGCCAGTTGCCGGATCGCCCATATTGCCATTGCGCGCACCAGCGGTGAGGCATCTTTCAGTAACGGCATAATGACCGATAGCAGCGCGCCATCACCGCTATTGCCAGCCGCAATCAGGCAATTGCGTATAAACCGGTCGCGTCCCGTGCGCTTGACGGGCGATCCGGAAAAGCGCAACCGGAACGCCGCATCATCCAGACGCAACAGATCGGTCAGCGCATTTCTAGATAAATCCGTAGACGGATGAAATGCCGTTTCATGCGCCTGCTGCGCCCATTTGTTCCATGGACACACCGACAGGCAATCATCGCAGCCATAGACCCGGTTGCCCATGGGGGCGCGAAATTCGCGATCAATATGGCCCTTATGTTCAATGGTCAGATAGGAAATACAGCGCCGCGCATCCAGCATGTTCGGGCCGGGAAAGGCATTGGTCGGGCAGATATCCAGGCATGCGCGGCACGAACCGCAATGATCCGTCTCAGGCGCATCAAACGGCAAGGCCAGATCGGTAAAGATCGCCCCCAGAAACAGCCAGGAACCAAATTCGCGCGACACCAGATTGGTGTGCTTGCCCTGCCAGCCCAGTCCCGCACTTGCCGCCAGCGGTTTTTCCATCACGGGGGCCGTATCGACAAATACTTTGACGCCCGCGCCGGTCTCACCATGCAGCCGGCGCGCAACCTGTTTCAGCCGCTTCTTGATCAGATCATGATAATCGCGGCCATGCGCGTAACAGGAAATATTGGCATTACTCCGTAAACGGAGTTTCTCAATCGGGTTTTCATCCGGGCCATAATTCATGCCCAGCATGATGACACTCTGCACTTGCGGCCACAGCACAGATGGATCGGCGCGCCGGTCAGCTTTGGCCGCCAGCCAGTCCATGTCACCATGGCGGCCCAGATTTAGAAATTCCTGAAAATGTGTGGCGCTTGCTGTCGCGGCATCGGGGCTTGTTATGCCGACGGCGTCAAAGCCCGCAGCAGCCGCCTGCGCCAGCAGGGCGGATTTCAGCGCAGCGCTGTCCGCGCCGTTCAAAAATCCAGATCCAGATAATGCGCAGGCGGTGTAAGCCCTGCGACACGATCCGCCAGAATGGGGCGAAAACTTGGCCGCGATTTTACCGGCGCATACCATTCCTTGACGGCGGGAAAATCATCCCACGGCACCGCGCCCAGATAATCCAGGCACGATAATTGCGCCGCCGCCGTAATGTCGGCCAGTCCAAATTCCTCGCCCGCCAGCCAGCGGCGGCGTTCCACCAGCCAGGCAATATAATTCATATGCACCCGCAGATTGGCCTGACCGGCGCGGATCGTATCGCCAGACGGGTTGGATGACTGGCTGGTCAGCCGCTTGTTCACTTTTTCATACAGAATATATACGGTGACTTCGCGCTGAAATTTATGGTCAAACCAGGCGATCAATCGCCGTGTCTCGGCGCGCAGTGCGGGGTCAAAGCCCATCAGGCGGCGGTCCGGATAGGCCTCGTCCAGATATTCGCAGATTACCTGGCTGTCCGCGATCACCAGCCGCTCGCCCTCCTCGACCAGCACCGGCACTTCGGCGGCGGGGTTCAGGGCCAGAAATTCCGGCCGCCGCTCCCACGGCAATTCCGTGCGCAATTCAAAGCCCAGGCCTTTCTCGGCCAGGGCGATACGCACTTTTCGGCAAAACGGCGAAAGCGGGATATGATATAAACGACGCATTGACGGATTGTAGATTAATTTTCGCCAGGATCAAAACAACAAGGCCACAATTTTACTGTTGCCAGCCCGGCCGCAGTGTTATGTGCCAGTTACTGTAAATAGAAGCGGGGTTGCGGGCGTGCCGATTTTGCATCTTGTTGTGCTGGCCATTGTGCAGGGCATTACCGAGTTTTTTCCAATTTCATCTTCGGCGCATCTGATTTTAACGCCTAAAATAATGGGCTGGGTGGATCAGGGCCCGCTGATTGATCTGGCCATGCATGTGGGCACCCTGCTGGCCGTGGTGCTGTATTTTCGCGCTGAAATGTGGCGCATGACGCTGGGCGGCCTGGCTTTGTTGCGCGGGCGCTATACCGATGACGCCAAACTGTTCCTGCTGCTCAGCCTGGCCAGCATTCCGGCCTTCGTGGCCGGTGCGCTGATTGTCAGGCTGGGCGGAAATGAATTGATGCGCAATGTCGAACTGATCGGCTGGACAACGCTGATCTTTGGCGCGCTGCTCTATATTGCCGATCAGCATGGCAAGCATTTGCACCGGCTCGAACATGTCAATTATTTGAATGCGACGCTGATCGGCCTGGCGCAAGCGCTGGCGCTGGTGCCGGGCGTCAGCCGTTCCGGCAGCACCATGACGGCGGCGCGCTTCCTGGGCATGGAACGCGCCGAGGCCGCGCGCTTTTCGTTTCTGATGTCGATCCCGGTCACCATGGCGGCGGGAGGCATGGGGGCGCTGGAAATCATCCAGAGCGGTGAACTGGCGCTTCAAACCAATGCACTGATTTCCGGCACAGTGGCGTTTTTCACGGCGCTGTTCGCCATCACGGTCCTGATCCGCTGGCTGGCCAGCTCCAGTTTCACGCCGTTTGTTGTCTACCGGATGTTTCTAGGCACCGGCCTGCTGATCTGGACATATTTTTAGTGTCTGTCCGATTTGGATTGAAGCATGATCAGCCGTCAAACTGTCATCCCGGACTTGTTCCGGGATCCAGGGATCAGCAGGAAATGCCTGGGTTTATAACCTTGGACCCCGGGACAAGCCCGGGGTGACAAATATTGGATTGTGATTCAATCAATACGAAACAGACTCTAGGCGGGTTTGCTGGCCTCAAACTGGCCGGTGCGGCGGTAGCGGTATAGATAGCTGGGCAGCACCACTTCTGCGGATGTGGGCTGGCTAATGCCCAAATCCTTTAGCGTCAGCGCACCCTCGGCGACGATATTATCCACCTCCAGCAGGCGCACCTGATCCACTGTCAGCAACGGCCTGGGCAGTAATTGCAACAGCGCCGCCTGGAGGCGCGCCGCAAAAAATGGCAGCGGCAACAGAAAACGCCGCCGCCCGGTCTGTTCCAGCACCAGTTCCATGATCTGTTTCATCGTGTATATGTGCGGCCCGCCCAGTTCATAGGTCTTGCCATCCGCCGATGGATCATCCAGCGCGCGCACAATGGCGTCGGCGACATCTGTGACATAGACCGGTTGAAACTTTGTATGGCCGCCCCCGATCAGCGGCAGGGCCGGAAGCAGGCGCGCCAAGCCCGCAAAGCGGTTGAAAAAATCATCTTCCGGTCCAAACACCACCGAGGGGCGGATGATCGTGGCGGTAGAAAAATGTTCACGCACCGCCGCTTCGCCCGCCGCCTTGCTGCGCGCATAAAGCGATGGCGACGCCGCATTCGCGCCGATGGCCGATACATGCACCAGTTTACGCACACCCGCAGCCGCAGCCGCGCGCGCGATGGCGGCTGCGCCTTCGGCCTGCACCCGGGTGAATTTCTGCGGCCCGCTTTCATGCAGAATGCCGACCAGATTGATCACCCTGTCGGCCCCGCGCATGGCCTGCACAATGGAGCTTTCATAGCGGATATTGGCCTGTACCGGCTCAATCTGGCCGACATCGCCCATCACTTTGAGATATCCCGCCAGATTGGGCTGGCGCACCGCCGCGCGCACCCGCGCACCCCGCTTGGCCAGCGCGCGGATCACATGCCGACCAATAAAGCCGGAGCCGCCAAAAACCGTGATCAGTTCGTTCGCCATCGCTTGTCTCGCCTGTTGCATGCGGTTGAATCAGCCCTTTTTAACCTAATCCACGGGGGCGCGTATAGCCTTGTATAATGTGGTAGTTTTCGCAACGCTCACAAATAATCTTTGACATTCTGGTCCCGCATGGCTACCTCAACGCCTCTACTGCCCTGAATGTGCCCAGGTGGCGGAATTGGTAGACGCACTAGCTTCAGGTGCTAGCGCTCGCAAGGGCGTGGAAGTTCGAGTCTTCTCCTGGGCACCACCCTACGCCTTCGGCTTCGGGTGGCGAAGCCACCAGAAGGCGCCTTTAGGCGAAGGAAGGTGGCCTGGCCGCAATGCTACGTGAAGGCGCTGCACATGAATGTTGATCTGCATATTGGCGATCTGCCGGAAAACATCCCTTTCGGGGATTGCGTTGCCATTGACACCGAGACCATGGGGTTGAACCCGCATCGCGACCGGCTGTGTCTGGTGCAACTCTCGGCGGGCGATGGCACGGCGCATCTGG
Organism: uncultured Alphaproteobacteria bacterium; assembly: GCA_964348545.1. Taxonomy (GTDB): domain Bacteria; phylum Pseudomonadota; class Alphaproteobacteria; order UBA11222; family UBA11222; genus UBA11222. The sequence continues at coordinate 6,653 of CAYGDL010000110.1, forward strand.
TGCGCTTTGATTTGGGCGCCTATAACGCCCCCAATCTGACCCGCCTGCTGGCCGACAAAAATGTGATCAAGCTGTTTCACTTCGCGCGCTTTGATGTGGCCATGCTGAAACGCTATCTGGGTGTGGACACCGCGCCCATCTATTGCACCAAGATCGCCTCAAGGCTGGTGCGCACCTATACTGACCGGCACGGCCTGCGTGATGTGGTCAAGGATTTGCTGGGCCATGAAGTTTCCAAACAGCAGCAAAGCTCTGACTGGGGCGACCCCAATCTGAACGAGGCGCAACTGAAATACGCCGCATCCGATGTGCTGCACCTGCATGCGCTAAAGGCGAAACTGGACAATATGCTGGCCCGAGAAGGCCGCACCAATATGGCCAAAGCCTGCTTCGATTTCCTGCCCGTACGCGCGGAACTTGACCTGCTCGGCTGGCCGGAAATGGATATTTTTTCACATTAGTGTATGATTCGGTTTGATCAGACTGCCAATGCAGTTTTACCCAATATGGGAAACCGATCTTGAGTGTAGAAAAGACAGTGCCTGAACCGATCCCCGCGCCTGCCGATTCCCCGGAACTGGCGGCCGCGCGCCGGGTGCTGGAAACGGGCGCGCGGGCGTTAACCGCCATGGCCCAAAGTCTGGATGGGGCGTTTATCGCGGCGCTGGATATATTGGGCGCCGTAAAAGGCCGGGTCATTGTCAGCGGCATGGGCAAAAGCGGCCATATTGCCCGCAAGATCGCCGCCACATTCGCGTCTACCGGCACCCCTGCGCAATTCATTCATCCGGCCGAAGCCAGTCATGGCGATCTGGGCATGATCACCCGCGCCGATGCCTGTCTGATGCTGTCCAATTCCGGCGAAACGCCGGAGCTTGGCGATATTATTGCGCATACGCGGCGCTTTCACATTCCGCTGATTGGCATTGCGCGCAATCCGGACAGCACCTTGCTGCGCGCGGCGGACGTGGCGCTGGTGCTTCCCCCCGCGCCGGAAGCCTGTCCCATGGGACTGGCGCCGACCACTTCGACGACCGCATCGCTGGCGCTGGGCGATGCGCTGGCGGTGGCGCTGATGGAGCGCAAGGGATTTTCCGCCGATGATTTCCGGCTGCTGCA
>CAYGDL010000111.1:0-7728 GCA_964348545.1 uncultured Alphaproteobacteria bacterium
TGCCGTCCTATGATTATCTGCCGCTGCTGGATGAAATGGACTATGTGCCCAAGCATCGTTACGCCAGGGGCGACGAAATCTATGAGCACTGCCAGGCCATCGCCAAAAAATACAATCTGTACGAACTGGCCGTCTTCCAGACCACCATCACCGAGACCCGCTGGGACGCGGAAGAAAGAATGTGGAACCTGAAAACTGATCGCGGCGACCATATGAAGGCGCGCTTTGTGATCTGCGCCAACGGCACCCTGTCCAAGCCAAAGCTGGCCCGCATCAAGGGCATGGAAACTTTCAAGGGGCATTCCTTCCACACCTCGCGCTGGGATTATGATTACACCGGCAATGATCTGTCCAAACTTCAGGACAAGGTGGTCGGCATTATCGGCACCGGCGCGACCTCCGTGCAGGCCATTCCGGGCCTGGGCGCCAACGCCAAGGAACTCTATGTGTTTCAACGCACGCCGTCCTCCATTGATGTGCGCGATGACTGGGCGACCGATCCCAACTGGGCGCGCGCGCTGAAACCCGGCTGGCAGGACAGGCGCCGCGCCGCCTATATGAAAGAGCCATCCATGACCGAGGAACAGCGCGCCGCCTATGCCGCGGTTTCGCGCGAGGAAAAAATCCGCAGGCAGGAAAACGCCAATATCGATCACATGATGCGCATTCACGCCCGCATCGATGAAGTGGTGCGCGACAAGAAAACCGCGGACGCGCTAAAGCCCTGGTACATGTTCATGTGCAAGCGCCCCTGCTTCCATGACGAATATCTGCCCACCTATAACCGCAAAAACGTGCATCTGATCGACACGCATGGCAAGGGCATTACCGAGATCACTGCAAAAGGCCCGGTGTTCGAGGGCAAGCAGTATGAGCTCGATCTGCTGATCTACGCCACCGGCTTTGAGGTGCAGAAGACCGGCATCTATAACAAGATCATCGGCGAAGGCGGCGTCGATCTGAATGATTATTACGCAGACGGCATCCGCACCCTGGTAGGCATTCACTCGCATGGCTATCCCAACATGTTCATCATGGGCGGCTATCAGGCTTCGTTCCAGTTCAACCTGACCGACATATTGAACACCCAGGGCGAACATATTGCGGCCTGCATCGACTATTGCCGCAAGAACGGCTATCACGCCATGGACGTGACAGGGGACGCCGAAGAATGGTGGGTGCAGGAGGTTATCTCGCATCGCGGCAAAACCACCCGCAACCAGGATTGCACGCCGGGCTATTACAATTTCGAAGGCGAATTCAATCGCCGCCAGGACGGCACCTATAATGGCGGCTTCGCCAAATATATCGCCAAAATGGCTGAAGCGCGGGAAAAGATGGACAAATATTTCAGCTTCATCCGCAAGAATTAGGATGGCCCTGGAAAAACCCGCTCCAGTTTTCCGGAGCGGGTTTTGGTGCAGGGTTTTACCCGTGGCGGGGGGTAAAACTGCCATCCATGACAACACGCATCAGATTTCTCAACATATTGTGGCACAATCAGCATGTGGTCATTGTGCCCTATAAACAATTAACAAATCCTCATACGGCGCTAACGATCCCCCCACTTGCCGTTCAGATATTCACCGATGCGCTCCAGCGCCTTGACGCCTTCGGGCAGCATCGGATGGAATAGTTGCCAGACATGGATCATTTCGTCCCAGACTTCCAGCGTCACATCGACGCCCGCCGCCTTGGCGTTTTTGTCCAGGGTGCGGCTGTCGTCCAGCAGGGTTTCATGATCGCCGACCTGGATCAGCATGGGCGGCAGCCCGCGCAAATCCGCAAACAGCGGGGACGCCAGCGGGGTTTTCGCGTCCTTGCCATTCAGATACAGCGCCCCCATGGCCATCAGGCCGGCTTTCTGCACCATCGGGTCTTTTTCGGCGCGCGTCGTCATGGTTTCGGAATTGCCGGTTAAATCCGTCCACGGACTAAGCATCGCCACCGCTTTTGGCAACGCCACGTCCGCGTCACGTAACGCAACCAATGCCGCCAGCGTCAACCCGCCGCCCGCACTGTCACCGGAAATGGCGAGCTTGGCAGGGGATAGGCCCTGCGCCAGCAGCCAGCGCCAGGCCTTGACCGCGTCATCGACGGCGGCGGGAAACGGGTTTTCCGGCGCCATGCGGTAATCGATCACCAGCACCCGCGCCTTGCTGGTTTCCGACAATTTTCCCGCGAGCGAACGGTGCGTGACGGGTGATCCGATCACATAGCCGCCGCCATGCAGATACAGGATGGCGTGATCGGCGCGCGCGCTTGGGGCATCCACCCACTCCGCCGGGATGCCATCCACCTTTACCGGCGTGACTTTGGTATTTGGCGGCGTTGGCATCATGCCCATTGAGGCTTCGAATGAGGCGCGCTGTTCCTGGATCGTGGCGTTGGGATTGGCGACGATACCGCGGATCATGTCCACGACCATCTTCAGTTCATTTCCGGCCATGTAATTTTCCTTCTGTGATAAGTTTGTACACGGACATTAAATCACATGCCCCATTTGCCGCGCAGATATTCGCCGATGCGTTCAATGCCCTGTTTGCCTTCATCCAGCATCGGATGAAAGGCATGCCAGACATGAATCATTTTGGGCCAAACCTCCAGCGTACTGTCGACGCCACAGGCCTTGGCCTTATCGTGCAGACGGATGGAATCATCCAGCAGCACCTCTGCGTCGCCTACATGAATGAGCAGCGGCGGCAGGCCGGTCAGATCGGCGAAATTGGGCGAGGCGTGCGGATGCACCACATTGGCGCCCTGCAGATAGAGGTTCGACATACCGCTCAGCCCATCGTCGCCGCCGATCATCGGATCGGCTTCGGCGCGGGTCTTATAGCTGGGATTGGTGCAGGTCAGGTCCGACCAGGGGCTGATCAGAACGCCAGCACCCGGCAGCGGTGATTTTTCATCGCGCAACGCCACCAATGTCGCCGCCGTCAGGCCGCCGCCTGCGCTGTCACCGCCAATGGCGGTCTTTGCGGGCGCATAACCCTGGGCCAGCAGATATTTGAACCCGGCCACGCCGTCTTCGACCGCGGCGGGAAATTTATTTTCAGGCGCCAGCCGGTAATCAAGCAGAAGCACCGCAGCCTTTGAGGCGCGGGAAATTTCCCCCGCCAGCGAACGGTGGGTGTTGAGCGAACCCATCACATAGCCGCCGCCATGCAGGTAAAGGATTGCATAACCGTCTTTCACGCCCGGCGCCCTGATCCATTCAGCATCACGTCCGGCGACGGTCAGTTTTTCCACTTTCACATCGTCTGCAACGGGGAATGAGGTTTTCTCCATTCCTGCGCGGCGCTGCGCCATGGTGACCTTGCCGCCGACCAGGCCCCCGCCAGAGGCCTCGGCATTTCTGCGCATAATGCTGACCAGTTTCTCGATTGGCATCGCCATCGGTTATTCCCTCCCTGTTGGTATTTTTTTCTTCTCCTATCTTTGACCAGACAAGGGCGTATATGCAACAGTGATCTGTTGAAGCAGCAGATAGGGATCAGGCAAAATATGGCGATTTACCGGTTGGGCAATTATGCCCTGGAGACGCAGAGCGAGGATTTCTGGGTTGCGCCCAGTGCGACACTGGTGGGCAGGGTTGTATTGAAAAACAATGCCAGCGTGTGGTTTGGCGCGGTATTGCGCGGCGATAATGAACCCATCACCATCGGTGAAAACTCCAATGTACAGGACAATGCGGTGCTGCATACGGGCATGGGCGACCCCTGTATTGTCGGGCGCAATGTCACCGTGGGGCATATGGCGATGCTGCATGGCTGCGTCATTGGCGATAATTGTCTGATTGGAATGGGCAGCATCATACTTGATGGGGCGAAGATCGGAAATAACTGCCTGATTGGTTCCAGGGCGCTTATTGGTCCGGGTAAGGAAATTCCGGATAATTCCGTTGTGCTGGGCGCGCCAGGCAAGGTGGTGCGCCAGGTAACGCCCGCAGATATGGAAGCATTTGATCGCTCCGCCGTGGGCTATGTCGAAAACTGGCGGCGCTTCAAGGTGGGGCTGGCGCCCGACGAACGTCATCGCTAAACTGGATTCACAAAAATAAACCTCACAGGGAGAACCCAATGACAACTTACGAATTCTGCAAGGTCGAACGCGAAGGCAAGCTGACCATCGTCACCATGAACCGTCCGGATGTGATGAATTCGCTGCATCCGCCGGCGAATTTCGAACTGGAAAAGGTCTTTAATGATTTTTCCAATGACCCCTCGCAATGGGTGGCGATCCTGACCGGCGCCGGGGACCGCGCCTTCAGCGCTGGCAATGATCTGAAATTCACGGCTTCCGGCGGCAAGATGGAAATTCCGGCCACCGGTTTTGCCGGGCTGACCGCGCGCTATCACATGAACAAGCCGCTGATCGCGGCGGTCAACGGCGTGGCGATGGGCGGCGGCATGGAAATCGCGCTGGCCTGCGACATTATCATTGCCTCGGACAAGGCGCGTTTTGCGCTGCCGGAACCCAAGGTTGGATTGGCGGCGGGCGCGGGCGGCGTACACCGTCTGCCCCGTCAGATCGGCCTGAAGCACGCCATGGGCATGATCCTGACCGCGCGCCATGTATCGGCCGAAGAAGGTTATCGCCTGGGCTTCATCAATGAAGTCGTGCCGCATGCCGATGTGATGAAAGTTGCCAAGCGCTGGGCGGCGGAAATTATGGAATGCTCGCCCATGTCGGTGCGCGCCTCAAAGGAAATGTCGATGCAGGGTCTTGCCGAGGGCGGCGTCGAAGCCGCAGCCAACGGAAAATATCCGGCCATGACCGCGCTGTTCAAAAGCGCCGATTCCACCGAAGGCCCGCGCGCCTTTGCTGAAAAGCGCAAACCCAACTGGGCGGACTCGTAAGGCGGCAACGCACTGGACCAGGTGCGCGGCATTTGGTTGCCGCGTCACTTTGCGTCTGGCTATGAATATTTCTGCCTGACACACAGGTATTGATGACCCACGATCTTTGGATATTGTTCGGGGCGTGTATTCTGGGGTTGGTGCATCTAACCGCCGCGAGCTTCGCGTTCAGGGCGCAAGCCGGTAACGCTTATATGGTTGGCGCGCGGGATGAGGGTCTCCGCCCCACCGGATTAGCGGGTCGCCTGCACCGCGCGCAGTGGAACTTCCTCGAAACCTTTCCGGTCTTTGCCGCGCTGGTGCTGATTGCGCATGTGTCGGGCGAAGCTGGGTATTGGAGCATGCTGGGGAGCCGGATTTATCTTGGCGGCCGCATCCTGTATCTGCCTCTCTATGCGGCGGGAATTCCATGGCTGCGAAGCTTCTCCTGGAACATCGCCACAACCGGTCTGGTAATGGTTGGCGCGGAAATTCTGGTATGAAGAGGTCTTTGGACTGATCATTACTGGTTTACCGCTTTGCCGCCGCCTTATAAACCGCGCTGCGTTCGCGTTTGCCAACGGCGATTACGGGAACAATTAATTCGGCGTCGCGGACTTCATAGACAAGACGGTAACCGATATTGCGCAGTTTGATCTTGTATCTGTTCGACCTGCCGCGGAGCCTGGCAGATGGCACATGCGGGATCGTCAATCGCTCGGCGAGTTTTTTCTTGAATTGCTCTCTCGTGCCTGCATCCAGTTTGCGCCATTCACTCAGGGCTTCCTGTTTGAATGCGAGGCTATAGCTTATCGAGTGTGACAGCTGTTTTTTATACCCCTCCATCGAAGAGAGGCTCTCCACTTTTCCCCGGTAAGACCACCCTGTTCATATCCCGCCCCCTCACAGAATCCTGCTCCCAAACACAATTCAGCCGCCTATCCCGCCAGACACAATGGCGCCGGGCACAATGGCGGATTCGTAGGGGCGGGTTTCTGGGGCCGATGTCTCCCTCTCCCCCTGTGGGAGAAGGCCGGGGTGAGGGGGCCTGTTTAAGCGCTTGAACGCGCCACCATCCCTCCCAGCACGGGATGATTTTAGGTTCGTTCACACTTCTCCCTCTCAGTGTCATTACCCGGCTTGCCTGCCCGTCATCGTCTGTCCCCCATAGCCGAAGGCGACGGGGGAAGCTTTAGCGAAGGCTGGGTCCGGGTAATGACAATAATGGGACACACAAACGGTTCGACCTAAACGCATCATGGGCTAGAAGGCGTGCAATATTACCGGTATCTTGGTAAAGCCGTGGATAAGGTTCGACAGACTTCTTACCAGCTCGCCCACGACCTCAACTTTACGGAAGCGCGTGACAATTTCTTCCCAGATGATGCGCAACTGCAATTCCGCCAGACGGTTGCCAACGCAGCGGTGAATGCCAAAGCCGAAGGACAGGTGATGACGCGGGTTTTTCCGGTCGATCAAAAATTCGTCGGTTTATAGCCATTTGTTCGCAACCGCATTGACATATTGAGGTAACAGCGGTCTTCTTCATTAAACCAGAAAAAGCAGGGAGGAACAGGCAATGGCTTCAGAGTGGCGCGATGTTGCGAAAAAAATAAGCAATTGGGGAAAATGGGGCCCGGATGATCAATTGGGCACCCTGAATTACATCACCCCGGCGAAAATCGCCGGGGCTGCGGCTTCGGCGAGGCAGGGGAAAATATTCCCGCTCAGCATTCCGGTGGACGCCTATGGCCCGCAGGGCGCGCATGGCTTCCGTCGCAATCCCATTCACATCATGTCGCTGGATGGCGGCGATGAGCAGGCGGCGCGCCATCTGGAAGGCTGGGGCGGCCCCACCGAAGCGATGATGGTTGAATGGTGGAAGGGGCCGATGCGCTTCACCGATGATTATATCATCATGCCGCTGCAATCCGGCACCCAATGGGATGCGCTGTCGCATGTCTATTATGACGGGCAGCTTTACAATGGCTATCCGGCATCCTCGATCACCAGCTTCGGCGCGTCAAAAGACAGCATCGATCAGGTGGCGGGCAAGGGCCATATCGTCTCGCGCGCCGTGCTGCTGGATGTAGCGCGCCATCGCAAGGTGCAATATCTCGCGGCCGGAACGGTTATCTCGCCCGAAGAACTGGACGATGTCGCCAAAGCCCAAAAGGTCACCATTGAGGAAGGCGATATTGTTGTTCTGCGCACCGGCTGGCGGCTGAATTTTCTGGAGACCCGCAATGGCGAGGCGTGGCTGCAGGGCTCGCCAGGGCTAAGCTGGCGCTGCGCCGAATGGCTGCATAACAAGCGGGCTGCGGCGGTGGCCAGCGACAATATTGCGGTGGAATGCGTCGCCTCGGAATTTACCGACGCCTTTCTGGTGTTTCACATGCTGACGCTGCGCGACATGGGCATGATGCTCGGCGAAATCTGGGATCTCGAAGCCCTGGGCGCGGACTGCGCGGCGGATGGCGTCTATACGTTTCTGCTGGTGGCGCAACCGCTGCGCGTCAGTGGCGGTGTCGGCTCTCCGGTCAACCCCATCGCGATCAAATAATCGCAACGGCCCACAAAACGGACCGTGCTACTCCTTTTCCAGGAAAGTAGTGCTATCGCGTATGAAACTTTGTTTGCCGTATGTAGCCCCCCTCTCCCCTCGTGCAGAGGGTTGGGGTGAGGGGGTGGAGTCTGACCCAAGCTTGAACAATAGTATAATCCAGCCGTCAGTGTGAGCGCACAACGCCGCCCGGCCGCGCGCCAGTGTCCACGCCGTTGCGCTGAATGGCCTGACCGGACACGAATGTGGCGACATAGCCATCGGCGCGCTGCATCAGGCGCTTGCCATTTGCGGGCAGGTCGCACACCACCTCCGGCGCCAGGA
>CAYGDL010000112.1:0-7585 GCA_964348545.1 uncultured Alphaproteobacteria bacterium
AAACCCACGCAGCACAACCGATCCGGACGCCCGGCTGTAGCGCATCCCCCGTCGCGTTCGGCATCCCCCGTCGCCTTCGGCTATGGGGGACAAGGATGGGGGATCAGGCGGGATGCAAGAGGCGTTGCTTCAAACAGATAATGAAACGCGCTAGCGCATCGAATCAGATATGCGCCATTTTTACTTGTTCAGAAGATCCCGCATCTGGCGATTCACAAAGGCGAGTTTGGCGACACTGATTGTCCCCGCGCGCATCTCATCGATCAGCTTGACGGTTCGCCGCACCGCGGGACCGTGCGCGTCGCACCACTGCGCGACCGCCATTCCGGCGTCGGCCGCCTTACCGGTGGTAAGCGCCTGCGCCGTCATAACCCGTTGCTGGCCATAAAAATCGTCAATCATGGCGTTCATCGCCAGCCTTTCCCAATGCCCCTCGGCGGTATTTTTTTCCGCGGCGCTACACAACCAATCGAGGCTCAATTCCGCGCCAATACGGAAAAACGCCGCCGCCACATCGCCGATGCCTTGCCCGGTCGAACCCGCCACCATGACCATGTCCGCCGCCGCCGCCATGGGGCGCAGTCCCGCAGCGGCACGGGCAATGTCCCCGGGGACTCCCTGGTCCAGCAACGCCTGCAGGCGCCCGCCATGCGCTTGCGCTTCGAATGGGGAAAGGTGCAGATGAATTTCGTTCCGCAACAGCGCAATTCCTGGCCGGTAGGCCTCGATGACTGCGCCAATATCCATCGGTTGCGGCACATTGCGCAGGAACCAGATCGTGGCGCGCCGGATCAGGTCACGCCCGTCAAGCTGAATGCGCGTCTGCACTTCGGCAGGCGCCTTATTATCCAGCGCTTCCAGCGATTGCCAGAACGCGCGCAGATCAAACGCCGCGCGCGCCACTACAAAGGCCCGCACCACTTCAGCAGTAGAAAACCCCGTCTCTTCGGCAATCGCGCTGACAAAGGTGACGCCCGCCCGGTTAACGATTGAATTGGCCAGCATGGACGCCACGATTTCGCGGCGTAACTGATGCCCTAAAAGCGCCTGGCTATATTTCTCGCGCAGCGGTTTCGGGAAATAGCTCAGCAAATCCTCGCGCAAATACTCTGCATCAGGCACATCACTTGTCAGCAGCTCCTGCCGCATGGCGTTTTTCGCATAGGCCACCAGCACGGAAATTTCCGGCCGGGTAAGCCCAAGCCCGGCCGCTGCGCGTTCCGCAATAGCTACGTCACCGGGCAGAAACTCCACCTTGCGGTTAAGCTGTCCTTTGCCTTCCAGATCCCGGATAAAGCCCGCATGCGCATCCAGCAATCTGTGCGCAAGGGAGGTCTCAAGGCTTATGGCCAGTGTCTGCTGATAATTATCGCGCAGCACCAGTCCGGCGACCTCATCGGTCATGGAAGCCAGCAGCTTATCACGCTGCTTGCGCGGCAAATCCCCTGCCCGCACTTCCGGGCCCAGGGCGATCTTGATATTTACTTCGTGATCGGAACAATCAACACCCGCCGAATTATCCACCGCATCGGTATTTATCGCCCCGCCCGACATCGCATATTCTATGCGGCCAAGCTGCGTGCAGCCCAGATTAGCGCCTTCGCCAATGACCTTCGCGCGCACATTGCAGCCGTCAATGCGCACACCGTCATTGGCCTTGTCGCCCGCGTCCTGATTGGTTTCGCGGGACGATTTGAGATAGGTGCCAATGCCGCCAAAAAATAGCAGATCAACCTCCGCCCCCAGCAATGCGCGAATAAGCTCGGCTGGCGTGACAGTGCCTTGTGTCAGGCCTGTCATCTGTTTCATCTGCGGCGTCAGCGTGATGGATTTGCGCGAGCGGCTGAAGACGCCCCCGCCCGGGCTGATAAGTTTTGCATCATAATCCGCCCAGGAGGAACGTGGCAGATCAAACAGCCGCGCGCGTTCGTCGAAACTTGCCGCCGGGTCCGGATCTGGATCGATGAAAATATCACGGTGATCAAACGCCGCCAGCAGCCTGATCTGGCGCGATTGCAACATGCCATTGCCAAACACATCGCCTGACATGTCGCCACAGCCAATGACGCTGAACGGCGTGGCCTGAATGTCCGTGCCGCGTTCGCGAAAATGCCGCTTGACCGCTTCCCAGGCGCCGCGCGCCGTGATCGCCATTTTCTTGTGGTCATAACCAACCGATCCGCCAGAGGCGAACGCATCATCCAGCCAGAAGCCGTAAGCTTGCGCCACGCCATTGGCGATATCTGAAAATGTCGCCGTGCCCTTGTCGGCCGCCACCACCAGATAGGGATCATCGCCATCATGGCGCAGCACGCGCGGCGGCGGCACAACCCTGCCATCCACAATATTGTCTGTGAGGTCCAGCAGGCCGGAAATGAACATGCGATAGGCGCCAATGCCTTCCTCCTGGATCGCTTCGCGCGGTGCGCCTTCGGGCAACTGCTTGGGAAAGAAACCACCCTTCGATCCAACCGGAATAATGACCGCGTTCTTGACCTGCTGCGCCTTAACCAGGCCCAGCACCTCGGTGCGGAAATCCTCGCGCCGGTCCGACCAGCGCAGGCCGCCGCGCGCCACCTTGCCAAAGCGCAGATGCACGCCTTCCACACGCGGCGAATAGACAAAGATTTCCACCATCGGACGCGGCAACGGCAATTCATCGACCAAACCGCTGTCCAGCTTGAAGGAAATATAATTTTTATGCGCGCCCGCCTGATCCTGCTGATAGAAATTGGTGCGCAGAGTGCATTCAATCAGATTAAGAAAGCGGCGCAAGATGCGGTCTTCGTCCAGGCTTTCCACGCCACCCAGCGCCTCCATTATCGACTGTTGCAGGGGGACGGCCATTGACTCGCGATTTTGCGTCATATCAACATCAAAACGCGCATGAAAAAGATCAACCATCTGGCGCACGATTGCGGGATGGGCGCCTAGCGCACGCTCCATATAATCATTGCTGTAGGGAATGCCCGCCTGGCGCAGATATTTGCCATAGGCGCGCATCAGCGCGGCCTCGCGCCAGTGCAGATCAGCCTTCAGGACTAGACGATTGAAGCCGTCATTTTCCGCTGCACCCTGCCATACTGCGATGAACAATTGCTCCAGCTTTTCGCCCGCCGCAAAAAGATCAACCGGCTGTGCGTTTGACTCGCGCATTTCAAAATCCTGTAACCAGATTTTGACGCCACCTGCAATTTCAATTTCATAGGGATGTTCAGACATGACCTTGAAACCCATGCGCTCCAGCATTGGCATGCAGTCACTGAGCAGAACTGGCGCGCCTTCGCAAAACAGCTTGAAGCGCACACAGCAATCCTGATCCTCGATAGTGCGGTAAAAGCAGACATGAATACCGCCTCCGCTCCGCAGCGCCTCCATGCGCTCAATATCCAACGCCGCCAGTTCGGGCCGGAAATGCGCCTCATAATCCGGTGCAAAGCCGTTGGCGTAACGCTCCCATAACTGCAATCCAAGCACTTCGCCGCTATGCGCGAGCAGTGCTGTGCGCAGATCATCGCGCCATGTGCGCGCCGCGCGCTCGATTTGCGCCTCGACCTGCTCAATCAGGATTTCGGGCGCAGCGCCTGGCCTGGACTTAATGATGAAGTGCACCCGCGCCAGCGGCGCATCGCCATATTCGGGATAGATGGCGGCGATGGCGCCGCTGAAATTATCCGATAATATCTCGCCCACGCGGCGCTGCAATTCCGCGTCATAGCGTTCGCGCGGAATATATACCAGACACGACACATAGCGCCCGAACGGATCCATGCGCACGATCAGCCGCGTACGCGGGCGTTCCTGCAAACGCAAAATCGCCATGGCGTTGTGAAACAGCAGGTCGCGCGGGGTCTGAAACAGCTCGTCGCGCGGATAGGTGTCCAGAATATTCTGCAACGCCTTGCCGTCATGACTGTCACGGGCAAAATTGGCGCGCGCGACGGTCAGCGCAACCTTGCGGCGCAGCAGCGGAATATCGGCTGGCGCGCGGCTATAGGCGCCAGAGGTAAACAGGCCGACAAAACGCCGCTCGCCGATGATCACCCCATTGGCGTCATAGCGTTTAACGCCGATATAATCCATATGCGTATCGCGGTGCACGCTGGATCGCACATCGGCCTTGGTGATGATCAGTGGCCCGGGACGCCTCAGGCTTTGCAGAATTTCCGGCGAGATTGCGACAAGCGCGTTGCTGCGCGAACGAAACAGTTTTGCGTCAGGCTTGCGCAGTACGCCAAGCCCGCTTTGCGCAACCTGTGTGGCGGACACGCCATCCGCCGCTGTGGTGATGGCCAGTTCCGCATAGCCCAGCAGCGTGAAATGATTGTCGCGCATCCATTCCAGAAAGGCGATGGACTCGTCCACTTCTTCCGCCGCTATCGGCAATTTGGACTGGCGGATTTCGGCAATAGCGGCATTGATGCGCGCCAGCATTTCACGCCAGTCCTCCACGGCGGCGCGCACATCCGCCAGCACTTCGCCGATATGATCACTGATGGCGTTCAGCTTTGCAACATCATGCTGTTCATCAATCATGATATGAATGAGTGATTCCGGCCTGCCATCCGGATCGTCTTTCTGCGCAAGGCCTGCCCAGGCGCCATCCGGCCCGCGCCGCACGCGCAACACCGGATGCGCCACCAGATGCACACCCAGGCCTAGGCGCGCGATCAGTGCACTGATGGAATCAAGCAGGAACGGCATATCGTCATTGACAAGCTCTATGACGGTGCGCGGAACCTGCCAGCCATGCGTTTCGATGCGCGGCGTATAGACGCGGATCAGCGCCTCGCCCGGTTGGCGCGTTGCGGCCAGCCGGTAATGCGCCAGTCCGGCGTCATAAATATTCTGCGGCGTAAGTTGCAGCAGGTCTTCGGCAATCACATTACAGAAATATTGGGAGATAAAGCCTTCCAGATCGGCCTTTGAACCGCTGGTGGGGCGTTCCCCAATGAGCGCCATGGCGTCGCTGATGAGGGCGGTTTTTCTTTCGTTGGCGCGCACGATCATTTTAGTCAACCTCTATTGTGATCTCCCCAAGCTTTGCCAGACTAGGCCTGAATATCTTTCCAAATTACTTCATTTTTGTGATTGTATTTGCTGTGTTAACGAATGAGTATCAATTTTTGCCAATAAAGAGGAGACAGGCGCAATGGAAATTATCGCTGCGGCAGATGACCTTGACACCTTCATGGCGGGGCTGATCCGCAGAAATCCCGGGGAAACCGAATTTCACCAGGCGGTAAAGGAAGTTGCAGGCAGCATTATCCCCTTCATCAAGGATAAGCCCAGATACCTGAAAATGCACATTCTGGAGCGCCTGGCCGAACCCGACCGGGTGGTGATTTTCCGGGTCTGCTGGGAGGATGATCAGGGCAATATACGGGTTAATCGCGGCTATCGGGTGCAGAACAGCAACGCCATCGGCCCCTATAAAGGCGGCCTGCGCTTTCACCCGACGGTGACGCTGAGCGTGTTAAAATTTCTGGCCTTTGAGCAGACCTTCAAGAACAGCCTGACCGGCCTGCCGATGGGCGGCGGCAAGGGCGGTTCCGACTTCAACCCCAAGGGCAAATCGGAAAATGAAGTCATGCGCTTTTGCCAGTCTTTCATGACCGAACTGCACCGCCATATCGGCGCGGACGTGGACGTGCCCGCCGGCGATATTGGCGTGGGCGCGCGCGAAATCGGTTTCATGTTTGGCCAGTATAAGCGCCTGGAAAACACCTATACCGGCGTACTGACCGGCAAGGGCCTGGAATATGGCGGCAGCCTGATCCGCACCGAGGCCACCGGCTATGGCGCCGTCTATTTCATGGAAGACATGCTGAGCCGCAACAAGAACGGCTTTGGCGGCAAAAAATGCCTGGTGTCCGGCTCCGGCAATGTGGCGCAATATGCGGCGGAAAAACTGATCCAGCTAGGCGCGACCGTACTTACCCTGTCGGATTCCGATGGCTTCATCTACGACAAGAACGGGCTTACCGCTGAAAAGCTGGCCCAGGTGATGGAAATCAAGAATGTCAAACGCGGGCGCATTGAAGAAGCGGCAAAGAAAATCGGCTGCGAATATCATGCGGGCCAGCGCCCCTGGGGCGTGCCCTGCGACATCGCGTTTCCGTGCGCCACGCAAAATGAAATCAGCGCCGATGAGGCAAAACTGCTGCTGAAAAATGGCTGCATGGGGGTGGCCGAGGGCGCCAATATGCCAACCGTTCAGGAAGGCATCGACGCCTTCCTTCACGCCAGAATCCTGTTTGCGCCCTCCAAGGCGGCGAATGCGGGCGGCGTGGCGGTTTCCGGACTGGAAATGAGCCAGAACAGCGCGCGCCTTTCATGGAAGGAAGAAGAGCTGCAAAAACTGCTGCGCGACGTGATGGAAAATATTCACGAACGCTGTGTGCGCTATGGCGAGGAAAAAGACGGCTATGTCAACTATCTCAAAGGCGCCAATATAGGCGGCTTCGTCAAGGTCGCCGACGCCATGCTGGCTTACGGCGTGGTGTGAGGGGAGCAAATCCGGGTTTTTACAGATGCGATCCGAAATCCATCTGTTGATGCAGTACACGGATGATTTCAATCCTGCCATCGGACAGGCGGCGGTAAAATATGAAATGTGAACCGCTTCTGTGTTTTCGGTATCCGGCGCGCACAGTTCCGGCATCTTGTCCGATATCTGGATTCAGCAACAGCGCGCTACACACAGCGCGGATGGCGCCCACATATTATTCCGCCTGATCTACGCCCCATCTTCCGGCGGTATAGTCCCAGACGGCGTCTATGTCGCTGGTTGCCAGTGGTGAAAAAATCAGGTGTTTCATTTTATCTGATATTCAGAACGTTTCCTTGCCAGGAATGCATCAAAATCAAAGGGCACGGCGGGCCCGCTTTGCTCGCCTTCGATCAGCGCGGCGCGCAACGCTTCCAGCCTGGCCTCATGCTCTTCCAGCAGCCGCACCCCGGCCCGCACCATCTCGCTGGCCGAGCCATACCGCCCCGTCGCCACCCGCGCGTCGATAAATGTCTCGAAATATTCGCCAAGAGAAATTGATGTGTTTTTGGCCATCACCACCTCCATTATGCCTGACTACCAATATATAATATTTATTGGTAAGATTCGAATACGAACATTCGAATTGATTGCGATCTGGCCCGGTTGCGCAACAAGGGCGACATCGCCATGCGCCGCGTGGCGCGGGCGGGGTGAGGTTTGGGAATGCAAAAAAGTTTAAGAAAAACTGTCAGGTCAAAACCCGACCCCTTATCTGTAAACCTTCCGACTTAATCTGACAAAATGGTTGCTTTTGTTGTGGCTGTGGGTATGTGGGTAACGCGCAGCTTTATCCATCATATCCGCAGCCTGAACGATCAACCTTACAGGAGAAGTCAGAAGAGGATCGAATAGAAAATAATCGAACCGAAGCTTGGCGTGCTGGAACCGGCGAAGCAGTTGGGCAGCGTATCGCAGGCGTGTAAAGTGATGGGCTATTCGCGCGATAGCTTCTACCGCTTCAAGGAATTATACGACATTGCCTTCCGTAAAAAACTCTACACCACCCTGGACGAACTGCAGGTTGACCTGGAT
>CAYGDL010000113.1:0-7387 GCA_964348545.1 uncultured Alphaproteobacteria bacterium
ATGTGCCGCGCATCAAGGGCAGCCACAACGCCATGAAGACCGGCATGCTGGGCGCAGAAGCCGTGTTCGCCGCCGTGCAGGCGGGGCGCAGCCATGATGAACCTGTGACCTATCAACAGGCGTACCGCGATAGCTGGGTCTATCAGGATCTGTACAAGGTGCGTAACGCCAAGCCGCTGTGGAGCCGCCTCGGACTTATCATCGGCACGGCCTTGCTGGGTGTGGATCTATGGATGAACGCGCTGCGCATCGGCCTGCCGTTTACGCTCAAACATGGCAAACCCGATTATGCGACGCTGAAACCGGCAAACAAATGCAAACAGATCGCCTATCCAAAACCCGATGGCGTGCTGTCGTTTGACAAGCCCAGCTCGGTTTATTTATCGGCCACCAACCATGAAGAAGATCAGCCCTGCCATCTGACCCTGCGCGACGCCAGCGTGCCGATTGCCAAAAATCTGCCCATGTATGATGAGCCCGCGCAACGCTATTGCCCGGCAGGCGTATACGAAGTGGTGCGCGACGCCGATGGTAATAATCCGCGCTTTCAGATCAATGCGCAAAACTGCGTGCATTGCAAAACCTGCGACATCAAGGACCCGGCCCAGAACATCAACTGGACCGTCCCCGAAGGCGCCGGCGGGCCAAATTATCCGAATATGTGAGGGGGGGCTACGCAGCCCCTTCATTCCAATTCCCGTGACATTTCGGGCGACTGTCAGTCATTGATCGCTAAATTGATCCGCCCATTTTCATAAAGCCCGCCTTCGCCCTTCGGGCTTCGTCGTGGCATCCACCTCGCACGCTGCGGCGTAGTCACGCCGTAGCTAGATTTTGGCTTTGCCAAAATCAGCGAAGGCGGATGGTCGGAGTGGCCGGATTTGAACCGACGACCCCTTGTCCCCCAGACAAGTGCGCTACCAGGCTGCGCCACACTCCGACAATTTCTTTAGGTTTCTTGGCAGGTCAACCAAGGCGGCGGACTATACTCTGCGTCTCCCGGTTCGGCAACCGCGCAAACGGGATTTTCAGTTCTCTGTCAGTAAATCTTTAATCGCAGTCAGCTCAGTCAGGATTTTTTCCAGCTTTTTACGCTTGGCAAGGGGAATGCCAGGCGTTTCGGGCGTCGCCTTTGCCGACATGGCGGCGGGCGTCAGGGAGGAAACCGGCGCCTTGAGAAAATCCGGCATAAAAAATGGCAGCGGCAATTCATCCGGATCCGCCACCGCCGCGCGCCGTTTAGGCGCGGCTTTCTGTACGGGCGCAACCTCCACCGCCGTCGCCACATTTTGCGTGGCTGGCTCAGATGTTACGGCGATCCCGCCGCTAACGAAGCGCGCCCCACGTTCTTTCAGCACCTTCTGCACACCCTTGATGGTGTAGCCATCGCTGTAAAGCAGCGCACGAATACCGCGTAACAAAGCTATATCGTCGGGCCGGTAATAGCGTCGTCCCCCTGCCCGCTTCAGCGGTTTGATCTGCGTGAATTTGCCTTCCCAAAAACGCAGGACATGCTGGGGAACGTCAAGCTCCCCGGCTACCTCGCTAATGGTGCGAAAGGCGTCGGTTGATTTCTGCACTGTGTGATTCAGTCTGCGGTTGGGCTGCCATCGCGCGACTGACGCGCGGCCCGGTTAATATGTTCTTTCAGGACATGGGACGGACGAAACACCAGAACCCGGCGCGGCGCGATAGGAACTTCCTCACCGGTTTTGGGGTTGCGCCCAACGCGCCCGCCTTTGCCGCGCACGGAAAAGGAACCGAAGGACGAAATTTTGACAACCTTGCCATGCACCAGTTCAGCGCATACCTCATCCAGAACCGACTCCACAAGCTGCGCGGAATCGCTTCTTGAAAGTCCGACTTCCTTATGCACGGCTTCGCCAAGATGTGCGCGCGTTACTGTGCCCATGGTTTCCCCTTTCATCTGTTCCCAAAGCCATTGTACGCAGGAATTGTCCGCAAGAATAGCTGGCCTAGCTGAAAACGCTTATCATGCCAAATCTATACTGCACAAATTTATAGCTTGTTGTCAAATAGATGCGGGCGAATGTTTATGTTGAAATTAATCTCTACCAGCGAACCAGGGCAGATCCCCAGGTAAAGCCGCCGCCCATCCCCTCCATTAACACAAGCTGGCCCCTCCTGATACGGCCGTCGGCCACCGCGCAACTCAGCGCCAGGGGAATGGAAGCCGCAGATGTGTTGCCATGCAGGCCAACCGTCTGCACGACCTTATTCGGCGAAATACCCAGCTTCCTGGCCGTTGCATCAATGATTCGCTTGTTCGCCTGATGCGGCACGATCCAGTCTATGTCGCTGGCGTGCAGGCCGGTCGCTGACAGCGCTTCGTTCACGGCGTCCGACAAATTGGTGACCGCATGTTTGAACACTTCCCTGCCGTTCATACGCAGATGCCCCGACGTGCCGGTCGATGACGGCCCGCCATCCACATACAACAAATCATGGTAACGCCCATCGGCGTATAAATGCGTAGTTAGAACGCCGCGATCACTCAGCGTGCCGGTTGCCGGCTCCGCCTTGAGCACGACGGCGCCTGCACCGTCGCCAAACAGCACACAGGTGCCGCGATCCTGCCAATCCAGAATGCGCGAAAAAGTTTCCGCGCCGATCACAAGCGCACACCGGAACTGGCCCAGCTTCAGAAAATTATCCGCAATCGCCAGCGCATACACAAAGCCAGTGCAGACAGCCTGAATATCAAAAGCCGCGCCACGGGTTATCCCAAGGGCGGCTTGTACTTTTGTAGCGGTGGCGGGAAAGGTCTGGTCCGGCGTCGCCGTCGCCAGCACAATCAGGTCAATTTCCGAGGCATCCATTCCCGCATGCGCAAGTGCGCGCCGGGCAGCAGCCAGCGCCAGGTCGGAAGTCATTTCCCCCTTTGCAGCGATATGGCGTTCGCGTATCCCGGAACGTTCGACAATCCATTCGTCACTGGTGTCAACCATACCCGCAAGCTCGGTATTGCTTAAAATCCGTTCGGGCAAATATCCGCCGACGCCACCTATGATCGATCTGATTGCACTCACCTTACATTGACCTCCACACCGGCCCCATTCAAATTCGAATTTTCCAGTAATTCCTTAGGGGTTGCCTTGAGTATCTTATCAAAAGTCTGAAGATCAAGAGCGATTCTTCCAGTCAGATTGCCGCGCGCCATTTCGATTCCCGTCTTGATGGCGTGGGCAAAACCGACGCCATCCGATCCGCCATGACTTTTTATGACCAGCCCGTTCAGGCCCAGAAACATCCCCCCGTTCAGTAGCCTGGGATCAAATTTGTCGCGCAGGACGCGAAAGGCCCGCCGGGCGAAGAGATATCCAAGTTTTGATAGAAGCGAGCCCCGCATTGCCCTGCCTAGCTCTTCAAAAAGCATCCTGGCGGTGCCCTCGCCTGTCTTAAGCGCCACATTTCCGGTGAAGCCATCGGTAACGATGACATCCGCTGTGTCGGCGCTTAGGTCCGTGCCCTCCACAAAGCCGATAAAGTTCATACCATCCGGGGGCGTCAGGCGCAGTCTATGCGCCGCCATGCGCACATATTCATGGCCTTTCTGTTCTTCTTCCCCGACATTCAGCAAGCCAACCCGGGGACGCGCAATATTCAAAATCTCCCGGGCGAAAGCCGCCCCCATCACGGCATATTGGACCAGGCTGTCTGCATCGCAATCCAGATTGGCCCCCAGATCCAGAAACACCTTCTGGTGCAGCGGCCCCGGCCATGTGGAGGCGATGGCCGGACGGTATATCCCCTCCATTGTGCGCAATTGCAGCACCGACATCGCCATCAACGCCCCGGTATTGCCCGCAGAAATCGTGACTGCGGCCTCGGCATCCTTGACCGCAGCAATGGCTTTCCACATGCTGGTGTTGCGCCCCCTCCGCACAATCTGGCTAGGCTTGTCATCGGCGGCGACGACCTCGTCTGTATGGCGCAACTCATAGCGCCCGACAAGTGCTGGATGCCGGGCGATCAAAGGCAGCAGCGCCTGTTCATTGCCAAACAGGATGAAGCGTATTTGGGCGTCTTGCGCACAGATGATGGCCGCGCCATCCACAACCATGCCGGGTGCGGTATCCCCCCCCATGGCGTCCAGGGAAATAGTCAGAACATTATCGGTGCTTGATGCCAACAGGGTGATCTTTCGCTAAAACTGTCCGGGGTTAACAAATCCCGCCAGGTCATTTTCGTTGCACCTGAATAGCCAAATAACCCGGATAATCCAAGCAAATCTATCCAAAGTCCGGTATCCGTACGGGATCAGGCAGAATATCTGGCAAACAGGCTGCGTCTGCTTGACAGATTCACCGATGCAGACTAGGTTGCGGCCCTTCCGGAGCGGTGGCGCCCGGTCACTCGTTTACTTGTATTAAGGTCCAGGATCATGGCAGTTCCCAAAAGAAAAACCACCCCGTCAAAGCGCGGCATGCGCCGTTCACATGACGCCATTCCCGGCTCGGTCTATCAGGAAAGCAAGGAATCGGGAGAATTGGTGCGTCCGCATCATATTGATCTGAAATCCGGCAAATATCGCGGGCGGCAGGTGCTTCCGGCGCGCGAAGACTGATCGCCGACCTTAACCGTCTGGTTTATCGCGCAATCGCGCCAGAATTTGAAACGGGTTCGGCCTCACCTCCGGCTCCGCGTCTTCTGAAGTAAACTTCTCAGGCACGACAGCCCCCGCAGCGCGCGGATAGGGATCTATCCCCAGCGCCAGATGTTCCAGAACCAATGCGCCCAAATCAATGATCCGGCCCTCAAAAATCTCCGGCGGGTCATCGGCCATGGGGTCGATAATGATCTCATCCGCACCGCGCTCACCATCACGCAGCATGGATGCAGGCAGAAACCTGACCCTGATTTCTTCGTGCACGTGCACCGGAACGGGTTCCAGCGTCACCACACATTGCTGGATGATTCGGGCGGTAATAACCCCCTCTACGATGGCGCCATGCTTGCGCCAGCGCCGGACGGCAAGCAGGGCGTGACATTCTTCCACGGCAAGAATTTCAAAATATTCCGCCAGCGCCGCGCACATCGCCGCATCGGTCCTGATCGGAACATTGCTGGGCAGTGAACCCAGCCTGTCCACGTTGAACGGGGCCTTCAGTGGCGCATCCGGCGGTGCTGGCGTC
Source organism: uncultured Alphaproteobacteria bacterium (assembly GCA_964348545.1). Classification (GTDB taxonomy): domain Bacteria; phylum Pseudomonadota; class Alphaproteobacteria; order UBA11222; family UBA11222; genus UBA11222. The sequence continues at coordinate 5,157 of CAYGDL010000113.1, forward strand.
TGCATGGCTAACTCCGAATCAAGAAAATCCGGGCTGGACGGCGAAATTCAGTTCACCCGCCAGAAGTTCATCCACCGGGCGCGCCTGCAAATGTTCAGCGACCTCTTTTACATAGGTCGCCATACTCGCCAGCAGACCAGCCGTGGGCGGTGTTCCCCGGTACAAATTACGTTCCAGCGCCGCCATCAAAATTGCGTCATCGGTATCTTGCAGACCAGCCTCATAGGCCTGTACACGACCATAAAAGGCCTCGCTCATGGCGCGGATCCGTTTGCCAACGGTCAGATCGCCGACGCCCATCTCCCGCAAGCTGCGGTCCATATCGCCAAACATCACATCAAACAATTGCTGCGCCAGCAGGGCGGCGGCGCGGTTCGCCGGATCGCCCCCTAACCGGCGCAGCACCAGGAACAGATGCAGCGCCAGCATATCGAAGCGGCCATCGAGACTATCGGCAACGCCGCCTTCGCTATAAAATACCGGCTGCCTGGCCTGGCCCGCTACAAGCACATAAAGCCGATGGGCAACGCCATCATCCGGGTTTTTTCGAAACAGACGTGATAGGAACATTATTTTGCCACCAGAATTTGATCTGCTTACTTGCACTTATTCGCCCCGCAAGGTACGTCAAAGCCCATGAAAACACCATTCCAGAATTCCCGGACGGTTGTCCGCCGCCCCAGGCTCAGACAATTTGGCTATGCTGTCCTGCTGGCTGCGTCGCTTGGCGCCTGTGCGCCAACGATCGAATTGCGCGGGCATGTTGCAGACGAAGCGGCGCTCACCGCGTTAAAGGCCGGGGTGGATAATCGTGAGTCCGTGTCGGACACTTTGGGAACCCCTTCCGCCATTGCCACATTTGATACCGATGTGTGGTTTTACATCTCAACACGCCAGGAAAGATTCGCGTTTTTCGATCCCAAAATTCTGGAACGCTCCATTCTCGCCGTCGAATTTGACGCCAAGGGCAATATGGGCGCCATCCGGCGATACACCGCCATCGATGGCCGGGTGGTGGAACTGGTAGGGCGTGAAACCCCGACCAAGGGCAAGGAGCTGACCTTCCTCGAACAGATGTTCGGCAATTTCGGCCGCTTCTCCAGCACCGGCACAGACCAAGGACCCGGGGGCGGCGGTGGGGGCAGGTAATGCCCCCCAGGAAAGTCTTGAATATAAACTCGTAACGTCATGTGCAGCTACGCAAGGGGTCGCCATTCGCTGGACCTGAGACGCAAACAAAGCCCAAAGCAACCGCTGAAAGCATGGTCTCGATTTTGAGATGGTTGTACATGTGTTCGCCGATCCATTTACACTTAGTGAGCAGGATCGAATTGAGGCGGGTGAATTACGCTGGCGAACGATTGGTCTGATTAATGATCTGATTGTCGTGCTTGTGGCGCACACATATTTGGAGGACGGGACAGAAGACGAAGTCGTTCGTATCATTTAAGCGCGACGCGCAAACCGGATTGAAAGGAAATGATATGAGCAGGAAAAATATCGTCGTCTCTGATGCGGCGCTTCCGCTGACGGCGAAGCAGCGCGCCCAACTGGACACCCTGGCAGCTATGCCGTGCGATGCTATAGATACATCCGACATCCCCGAACTACCGGAAGCCTTCTGGCAGAAGGCGGAACAAGGAAAGTTCTATCGCCCCGTCAAGCAGCAATTAACCCTTCGGCTTGACGCTGATGTGGTGGCCTGGTTCAAATCCAACGCCTCTGACAAACTGGGCTATCAGACGCATATCAACCGCGCCCTGCGAGAATATGTAAGGGACCACGCAGCGAAACAATAAAAAAGGCCGCCCGTTCCGGGGCGGCCCTTTTGGTTTTGGATTGATCAGCCGTGCGCCAGTACCGCCAGCAGCAGCAGGGCGACGATATTGGTGATCTTGATCATCGGGTTGACGGCGGGGCCTGCGGTGTCCTTGTAGGGGTCACCGACCGTGTCGCCGGTCACTGCGGCCTTGTGGGCCTCAGAGCCCTTGCCGCCGTGATGGCCGTCTTCGATGTACTTCTTGGCGTTATCCCAGGCGCCGCCGCCAGAGGTCATGGACAGGGCCAGGAACAGGCCTGTGACAATGACGCCCATCAGCATCGCGCCCAGCGCCGAAAGTGCGGCACCCTGTCCTGCGATCGCGTTGATCGCATAATACAGCACGATTGGCGACAACACCGGAAGCAGTGAGGGAACGATCATTTCCTTGATCGCCGCCTTGGTGAGCATA
>CAYGDL010000114.1:0-7260 GCA_964348545.1 uncultured Alphaproteobacteria bacterium
TGCCGGACGTGACCATGACGATGCGGCCATAATTCTGTTCCAGCATGATCGGCCAGACCGCCTTGGTCACATAGACCGCGCCCATCAGATGCACATCGACGATCAACTGGAAATCCTCCAGCGACATTTTCGAGAAGCTTTTGTCGCGCAGAATACCGGCATTGTTGACCAGCAGATCGATGCGGCCATAGGCGTCCATGGCCTGCTTGACCAGCAGATCGACGCCCTTGATATCGGTAATGCTGGAGCCATTGGCGATGGCCTGTCCTCCCGCCGCCTTGATTTCCGCAACAACCTTGTCAGCGGCGGCGCTGGAGCCGCCGGTGCCGTCGACATTGCCGCCCAGATCGTTGACCACGACCTTGGCCCCAAGTTTGGCCAGTTGCAGCGCATGCGAGCGGCCAAGGCCATTGCCTGCGCCAGTGATAATTGCGACTTTTCCGTCAAACCTGATAGACATGGAATAACCCTTTCCTGCTGAGATGGTATATTTTAATTGATAGCCAGCCTAATGTTTGCCCCACCAGAAACCATGGGTCAAGTATTGTGCGGGGCGCGGGGGAGACGTGACATTTATCAGGGAATTTTAGGACTGGCTGTTCTGATTGCGCTGGCTACAGCGTTCAGCGAGAACCGCCGCGCCATTAACTGGCGCAATGTACTGGTGGCACTGGTGCTGCAATTTGTTGTGGCGGTGCTGCTGTTGCGTGTGCCGCTGATATGGCAGGGTCTGATGGCGCTGAATGGGGTGGTTGACTTACTGGCGGCGGCGACCCGTACGGGTACTGCATTTGTGTTTGGCTATCTGGGCGGCGGGCCGGCCCCGTTCGAGATCAGTAATTCCGATGCCAGTTTCATTCTGGGCTTACAGGCACTGCCACTGATTCTGGTCATGTCCGCCTTATCCGCATTGCTGTGGCACTGGAACATATTACCGGTCATTGTCACCGGATTTTCCCGGGCGCTGCAACGCCTGCTTGGGATTGGCGGCGCGGTCGGGGTTGCATCGGCGGCGAATATTTTTACCGGCATGGTAGAAGCGCCATTGCTGATCCGTCCTTATATGGCGGCACTCACCCGCAGCGAAATGTTTGTGGTGATGACAGTTGGCATGTCAACTGTCGCTGGAACCGTGATGATACTTTATGCCAGTATTCTGGAACCGGTTATCCCCGGTGCACTGGGCCATATTCTGGCGGCGTCGGTGATTTCGCTGCCCGCAGCGATACTGATTGCGCAGCTAATGATTCCTGAAACCGGACAGCCGACCCAGACACGGGATTTTGTTCGTACCCATTATGCAAGCGCCATGGACGCCATCACATCGGGCGCCCAGCAAGGCATCGGCTTACTGGCCAATGTCATTACCATGCTGATTGTCCTGGTGGCGCTGACGGCGCTGGTGAATTTCGGGCTGGCGGCATTACCTGATTTTTTGGACGCGCCATTGACCGCTCAGCGCCTGTTGGGATGGGTGTTCGCACCGCTGATGTGGCTGATCGGCATTCCCTGGTCAGAGGCGGTATCCGCCGGTGCGCTGATGGGAACCAAGACGGTACTGAATGAATTTATCGCCTATATTGATCTTGCCGGCGATGGTGGCAATGACCTGGGCGCACGAAGCCGGTTAATCATGCTGTACGCCTTGTGCGGCTTTGCCAATTTTGGCAGTCTGGGGATCATGATTGGTGGTCTGACAAGCATGGCGCCCGAGCGGCGCGCCGAGATCGCACAGTTGGGACTGCGTTCTATCATGGCAGGCACGCTTGCCACCTTGATGACCGGCGCGGTTGCCGGGATAATATAATTGTTCACAGAGGAATATTCAGGATGAAGCTTTATGATTTCAAACCCGCCCCCAACCCGCGTCGCGTGCGCATATTCCTTGCGGAAAAGGGCGTCACTATTCCAACGGTTCAGATACATCTGACCAAGGGTGAACAAAGGGCGCCGGAATTTGTCGCCAAAAATCCGGTGGGACGGGTTCCCGTGCTGGAGCTGGATGACGGAAAATACCTGACCGAGTCCATGGCCATCTGCCGCTATATTGAAGAGCTGCATCCAAGCCCGCCGCTGTTTGGACGCAATATGGAAGAACGCGCATTCACCGCCATGTGGCAGCGCATTGCCGAATTTGAATTGCTGTTTCCGGTGACGCATGCATTTCGCCACGGAACCGAAACCGCCAGGGCGATGGAACCCAATCAGAACGCCGCATGGGCACAGGCCAGTCGCACCCGTGCACTGAATGGTATGCGCTATCTGGATAATGTGCTGGGTGATAATGCCTTTGTCGGCGGACCCGATTTTACCATTGCTGATATTACCGCGCTATGTGCCGTGGATTTTGGCGCCGCAACTGGCGCGGTGCAGATGCCGGAGGAATTGCAAAATCTCAAACGCTGGCACGGTGAGGTATCGGCCCGGCCCAGCGCCAAGGCCTGAATTATTTTGCCCGAACAGCGACATTTTTCAACATGGCTGTCTGGTGCGGTTGCTGCCTATTTGTCCACACATTGGCGATCTTTTGCGGCGGCGGGCGCGGCGGGTGCTTTCCTTGCCCTGAGTAATGCGTTTGACATGGCGTCCATGTCGCTGGCGTGGCGCATTCTCTATTGGGTTCCGACATTACTTGTTGGGACGGCAATCGGGCGTTTTACTGGCCAAAGAATTGCACGCCGCCCGCAAATAGGGGAAAGCACGCTGGCGCTATGGGCAATCCTGAGCGCGCTGTTGACTCTGGTTATGGCGGTTATTTCATGGGGCTATCTTCGCTTCCTTATTGGTGTGGCTCCGAATATCTCGATTTATTATTTTACGGGTTCTGTGGGGCTGGTCAGCGGCGCTGTTACCGCCATCATGATTTTGATCAACCGCCCGGGGTTTGCCACCCATGGCGCCATGTCGGATGTGGGGTCCGGCGCGGTCCCGGTTCGTTTTTTGGACCGTTTGCCCGGCAAGCTTCTGGGTGGGGTAATCTATGCGGTGCAGGCCGAGGACCATTATCTGCGCATCCGCACTTCGAAAGGATCAGACCTGATTCTGATGCGGCTGACGGACGCCATTGGCGAACTTGAGGGCATAGAGGGTGCGCAGACGCACCGTTCCTGGTGGGTTGCAAAAGACGGGATCGACAAGGTTAAACCCGCGAATGGGCGCGTCACCCTGGTGCTGAAGGATGGGGCCGAAGCGCCCGTCAGCCGCCCCAATGTGCGGGCATTACGCGATTCGGGCTGGATATAACCAGCCATTCACGATGCGTGACCGGCAACCTCCCGGTTTCCTGCGCTGCGCCAACGCGGGGGCTGTCGTCTTACGAAGCAGAAACCGCCATTCACGCATCGGCGCACTGTTTCGCAAATTCTGCTGTTATTTGCATTGGATCGACTGAACCCACAGGGAGATCTGATTATGAAACAGCGTGCAATAGAGACTTTTATCCTGGTTAGCGCAACGAGCCTGGCCTTTACCGCCATGATGTATGCCAATCCGGCGCAGGCCGACCCGGTCGTAAAAATCACCATTGCCGGAATCAAGGCGAGGCAGGGCAATGTGATGATCGGACTATATGATGAAAAAAGCTGGCCGACAGACCAAAGTCTTGTAGGCGTCGAAATGCCGGTTGAGGGGGATAGCATAAACGCTGTGTTACTTGCCCCATTACCCGGATCCTATGCCATCAAAATATATCATGATGTGGATGGTGACGGCGTTCTTGGTAAAAATATCATGGGGCTACCCACAGAGCCGTTCGGCTTTTCCAACAACGCCCCAGCGAAATTTGGCCCGGCGGAATTCAAAGACGCCGCATTTGATATTGGCTCCGACGGCGCAGCCCAGAATATCACCCTGCGATTACCCTGACATAGCCCTGCCACATGGCATTCAATAGAGGGAGATGACCATGTTTCTGGATCCATTGCTGGGCGCGCCGCTTGTCATTCAGGGCCATGCCTTTGCTGCGATGGGGGCTTTTGTGCTGGGCATTGTCCAGTTTGCAGGGGTAAAAGGCGCGCGCGCCCACCGCATCATGGGCTGGATATGGGTGGGCCTGATGCTATTTATCGCCGCCACTTCTTTCTGGATACACGAGATAAGAACGTGGGGCGCGTTCAGCCCCATTCATCTGCTGGGCGTTCTGGTGCTTGTGCTGGTTCCCCTTGCCGTGCTTGCGGCGCGCCGTCACAAAGTGCAGCGCCACGCAATGGCCATGATCAGCCTGTTCATTGGCGCGCTGGTTATTGCCGGACTGTTCACCTTTTTGCCGGGGCGCATCATGTATGACGTTCTGTTCGAAACGAATATTTCCGGGCTATAGCTTGCTATGGCTTCAGCCCAAACGCCTCTGCGATCAGTTCATAGGAGCGCAGCCGGTCGGCATGGGCATGGGTGATTCGACGCCACGGTCATCCGCGCACAAGCCCAGGCTGCGGGAGCGCGGCGTATAACTAAAATGTCACTACAGCCTAGAGCGATTGTTAAAAACGCAAGCAGGCTGCTAAATCTCCAGGCTTGTGAGTATCGGCGCATGGTCGGAGGGTTGTGGCCAGCCGCGCACGGCCTCGGCCACTTTGAACGCCCTTGTGGCGCTTTCCAGTCCCGGTGACACCCAGATATGATCCAGGCGGCGGCCCCGGTTACTGGCCAGCCAGTCGGCGGCGCGGTAGCTCCACCAGGTGTAATGTTTTTCTTCGGGTGGAATGAACTGCCGCGCCACATCAATCCAGCCATGGGCCTGCTGCACACGGTTGAGATGGTCCACCTCGATGGGCGTATGGCTGACCACTTTCAGCATTTGTTTGTGCGACCAGACATCATGCTCCAGCGGCGCAACATTCAGATCGCCCACCAGAATCCGGTGTTTTGATTTTCGCGGCCAAGCTTCGAACCATTGCGCCATTTCGGACAGAAACGCCAGCTTATGCGCAAATTTATCGTTCACCTCGGGATCGGGTTCATCACCGCCCGCAGGCACGTAAAAATTATGCAGTTCTATATCGCCCGGCAGGGTCACCGCCACATGGCGCGCATCACCCTTGGCGCAAAATTCCCGCATATGCACCGCCTTGATGGGCAGGCGCGATACAATCGCCACGCCGTGATAGGCTTTTTGACCATTCAGCGCGATGGAATCATAGCCCAGCTTGCGGAACATTTTATCCGGGAACTGATCATTGACCACTTTGGTTTCCTGCAGGCACAGCACATCTGGCTGATATTCCAGCAGAAAGTTTTCGACCATATCAATCCGCAGGCGGACGGAATTGATGTTCCAGCTACAAATCGTGATTTCGCTCATGCCTTATGCCGCCGCCGGGAACAGCCCCGCGCGGCTGACCTGCGCAAAGGTCGCATGGCCCAACGCGCCTTCCAGCCATTTGGCCACCATAATCAGTTTCGGCAAATCAACACCCGTTTCAATTCCCATGCGGTGCAGCATATAGAGCAGATCTTCGCTGCCAATATTGCCGGTGGCCTTGGGCGCGAACGGACAGCCGCCAATGCCGGCGGTGCTGGCGTCCAGCACCGTAACACCTGCCTCAATGGCGGCATAGGCGCTGGCGATGCCGGTGTTGCGGGTGTTATGAAAATGACAGCGCAGTGCGATGCCCGGCGCCGCCGCGCGCGCCGCCGCCACACGCCTCTTGACGCTTAGCGGATCAGCGACGCCGATCGTGTCCGCCAGCGCAAGCTCCACCACTCCCGCATCCGCCGCCTGACGCGCAATTTCGGTCACAATCGCCAGATCAACCTCGCCCTCAAACGGGCAGCCAAAGGCGGTGGCGATGGTCAGGCTGCACGGCAATTTGGCGTCCCGCGCCGCGCGTGCAATGTCGTGCATGGCGGCAAGCGTTGCGGCGCGCGGCGCGCCCTGATTGCGCTGGTTAAACGTATCGGACGCGCAAACCACATAATTCACTTCATCCACACCGGCCAGCACCGCGCGATCAAACCCGCGCTGATTCAGCGCCAGACCAATATAACTGACGCCCCGTCCGCGTGGCACGCCCGCCATCACGGCTTCGGCCCCGGCCATGGCGGGCACCCGCTTGTCATTAACGAAACTGACCGCCTCGATGCGTTTTACCCCTGCATCCACCAGCCGGGTGATGAATTCAATTCTGGTGTCCACATCCAGAATGGCCGGGTCATTCTGCAACCCGTCGCGCGGGCCGACCTCAACCAGTTGCACCTGTTTCACTTCGCCTTGCATCTCTGCTTTCCTTCGCTGGCCAATGCTTTAATCTATACCCAAATCCTATACTAGCCTGAAAGAAAATTGGGAGGAAACCAGATGACCGACGCCCCTGACTATAAATTTATTATCGTCGATACCCCGCCCGGCACGGAATATATCCGCCGCATCACCCTGAACCGGCCCGAGGCGCGCAATGCGCTCAGCAATGCCCTGCGCGGTGAACTGTTCGACGCGCTGACCCGCGCCGATCAGGACCGTTCGGTGCGCGTCATGATCATTCGCGGCAATGAAAAAGCCTTCAGCGCGGGCTATGACCTGAAAACCAACGTCACCAAGGGCCAGCCCTATTATACGGCGGGAGGCCTGGCCAACTGGCCGCGCCATGTGCTGGATGGCTGTTTCTATATCTGGGATCTGTCGAAGCCTGTAATCGCGCAGGTAACCGGCTATTGCCTGGCGGGCGGCATGGAACTGGCGCAATCGTGTGATCTGATCTATGTGGCGGATGACGCCAAAATCGGTTATCCGCCGGTGCGCTCCATCAGCCCTCCCGACAATCAGTTTTTCCCCTGGGTGATGGGTATGCGCAAGGGCATGGAAATGATGCTGACCGGCGACAGCATGACCGGCATCGAGGCCGCCGCATGCGGCTTCGCCAATGCCTCGGTTCCCGCCGCGCAACTGGAAGCCAAAGTGCTGGAAATGGCGGCGCGCGTCGCCCAGGTGCCCCCCGACCTGCAACAGTTCAACAAGCGCAGTGTGCATCGCCAGATGGATATTATGGGCATCCGCGCGGCATTGCGCGCCACCACCGAAATCCAGGCGCTGGCCAGCTTCACCCAGACCTCGCAGGACTGGATCAAATCCATCGGCGAACAGGGCCTGACCACCGCGCTCAGCAACCGCGACGCCGATTTTGGTGATTATAGGGAGACGGGAAAAAAGGCGTAACAGGCTGCGTTGGGGCTTTTCTGGGGACCGCCCCGCCGCCTTTTTCCGCTTTCGCCGCGAGGTGCTGCGTGAACGCCTGGCGGCGGGTGTGCGGATATCCTCGCCGCGCT
>CAYGDL010000115.1:0-7116 GCA_964348545.1 uncultured Alphaproteobacteria bacterium
GATCAAGGCCTTCTGGCGTGGTCATATCAATGGAAATGCTTTTTTTGCCCGCATTCAGTTGCGCAAAATTTGTGCTTTTGCCCTTGCGGCGCGGAACCGTGTTGCGCACCAGATCACCCCCGGGCGGCTCCAGCTTGATGATCTCTGCCCCCAGATCGGCCATCAGACGGGTGGCGTATGGGCCAGCAATATAGGACGTGAAATCCAGCACCCGCACCCCCGCCAGCGCCCCTGCTTTTACCGCTGCATCCGCCATCTCATTTCCTCCCGTATGTGTGGTATATTATCCGGTGAAAAACGCTCCCAATGCTGTCAACCGCGCCCCATGGGCGGATGGCGGTCAGTGTAACCGTATAAATCAGGCTGCGGCAAGCGCGCTGATCTGCGGATCATTCATATGACAAATTGACCCTTATCAAGCTATTCTCGCTATTATCCTGTAATATCCATCTCTGACCTTGGCCACTTAAAGGAGAAAGCACATGAAACTCGGCAAAATTCTGATACCGCTCACGGGTGCAGATTCTGACCAGCGTGTTCTGCGTGTGGGGCTGAACGTTACAAAACGCTATGCGGCGCATGCGGAATGCCTTTTTGTAAACCGTAATCCAACCGATGCGTTGCCGATCGCTGGTGAAGCCCTGACCGGGCAAATTGCGACCGAACTGGTCAATGCCGTCAGCGAGGCGAATAAACGGCAATCCGGGCGCGCCAAAGAAGCCTTTCTCCAGGCCTTGCAGGAAGCGGGGGTGAGCGAATCGACGGTGCAGGCCGGAAAGCAGAATGCAACGGCGAGTTTTTCGGAAACCATGGGCGATCCGGCCGAGCGCACAGCGGTGGCGGCGCGGCTGGCTGACATGACGGTATTTCCAGTGGCTGATTTCGCCTATGAAATTGAACCAACCCTGATGGAGGCGCAACGGCCCTGCCTGTTGATCCCGGCGCAAAGCAGCATGCAGATCGGCAAAAAAGTGATGATCGCCTGGGATAGCGGGCCGGAGGCCGCCCGCGCCTTGTCTGGCGCGCTGCCGCTGCTGGAGGAAGCCGCCGAGGTAACCGTGGTGACGGCGCAAAACCGCGAGATGGACACCTTTGCCATGGATGCGCTGCAATCCTATTTAAGCTGCCACGGCATTTCTGTGCGCGCCAGGCAGGTGCCGCTGGGCAGCGCGCCCGTGGGGCAGGTCATTCTTTCAACAGCGGCCGATCTTGGCGCAGATTTACTGGTGATGGGCGCCTATGGGCATAGCCGCATCCGCGAACTCATCCTGGGCGGGGCCACGCGCCATGTGATTTATAACGCAAAGCTGGCCGTGATGATGGTGCATTAGACAGGATAAGCATGCGCATGCCCCTTACACATTCTGCGCGCGAAGCAGCGCCTGACTTTGATGCAGGGTTTCGCGCTGAATTTGAGCAATTGCTGCTCTGGCGGCGCGATACCCGTCATTTTCTGACTGATCCGGTAGATGAAAGGGTGTTTCAGCATCTGATTGATCTGGGCAGTTTCGCGCCATCCGTGGGGAATAGCCAGCCCTGGCGCTTTGTTCGCGTCGATAGCGACGCCTACCGAAATGCAGTGGTGGGCAATTATACAAACGCCAATGCAGACGCTTTGGGGGATTATTCAGGCGAACAGGCCGCACATTATGCGCTGCTGAAACTCGCCGGATTGCAACAGGCGCCGGTGCATCTGGCGGTATTCACGGATGAAAATACCGAACAGGGCCATCGGCTGGGCCGCAAGACAATGCCGGAAATGCTGAGCTATTCAACGGTGACGGCGATACATACACTTTGGCTGGCGGCGCGGACCTATGGTTTGGGCGTGGGCTGGGTGTCGATTTTGGATCCCGTGGGAATATGTCGCATACTGGATGTTCCCATTAGCTGGAAACTTGTCGCTTATCTATGTATCGGTTATCCATCATTCCAGGATATGACACCGGAGTTGGAGCGCAAGGGATGGGAGCACCGGCGGACAGAACGCTGCACCGTGTTGCGGCGATAAATTGACCCATACGGGCGTATTGATTTGTGGCCATGGCAGCCGTGAGGCCGGGGCTGAACGCGAATACCTGGCGCTGGTGGCTGAGGTGGCGCTGCAATTGCCGCAGTTTAGGGTGGAAGCCGGTTTTCTGGAGTTCGGTGTGCCCACAATTCACGACGGGCTTGAAAAACTGCACAGGGCAGGCTGTACGGACATCGTGGTCCTCCCCGGAACCCTGTTCAGTGGTGGGCATTCACTTCGCGACATTCCCGCTATCCTGCGAGATTTTGCAGCGCGCTTTCCGGATATCCGGCTGCGCTATGGGCGGGCGTTTGACATTGACGCCACGCTTGTAAAGGCTGCGTGCGCGCGCATGTTTGATGCCATTGAGGTTGCCTCTGGCATTATTGCGCCCGCCCAAACCGCATTGCTGGTGGCCGGGCGCGGCGCGTCCGACGGCGCCGTGCTCTCCACCATGCAAACGCTTACCCGTCTGATTCAGAATGAAACGCAATTTTCGCATTATCAGACGGCCTATGTCGGCATCGCAGCGCCGCGTTTTCCCGACGCGCTTGAACAGATCGCGGCGCAGCCTTTTCGCCGGGTGGTCGTTCTGCCCTATTTTCTGTTCGGCGGAATGCTGCTAAAGCGCATATATGCGGAGACGGATTATATTGCGGCGCGCTATCCCGCGACGCAATTTGTCAAGGCATCCCATCTGGGTAATCACCCCTATGTGCTTGAAAGTTTTGTCGCGCGCATCCGTGAAACCAGTACAGCAGGAACTTTGATCAATGACTGATGCACCTGAATTCGACAGGCCGGAATTTGTTCCGGGCACGGTGTGGCTGGTGGGGGCGGGGCCGGGCGATCCCGGCCTGTTGACCCTGCTGGCGCATCATGCGCTGCGCCATGCGGATGTGATTGTGTATGATGCATTGGTGAATGAGGAAATTTTGAAACTCGCGCGGCCTGAAGCAAGTCTGATCTATGCGGGCAAGCGGGGCGGGCGGCCCTCCACCAGCCAGCCGGATATTTCCAGCAAGCTGATCGCGCTGGCCAAATCCGGGCAGCGGGTCTTGCGATTAAAGGGCGGTGATCCCTTCGTGTTCGGCCGGGGCGGAGAAGAGGCCCTGAGCCTGGCGCAACAGGGCATTCGCTTTCGTATTGTTCCGGGAATTTCCGCCGGGATCGGTGGATTGGCCTATGCCGGCATTCCCGTTACATATCGCAGCGTCAATTCAGCGGTAACCTTTGTGACCGGGCATGATTCGGATGGCCAGACGCCGGTTGGCCTTGACTGGCGCGCGATCTCGGACGGTTCGCCGGTTATTGTGATCTATATGGCGCTACGCCAGCTTGACGCCATTTCACAACATCTGATGTCGGCGGGCCGTCCCGGAGAAGAAGCCGTGGCCTTGATCTCAAAGGCGACAACGGATCGACAACAGGTGGTGTTGACCGATCTAAATCAGGCGGCGGAACGGGCGCGGGAATTGGGATTGCAGCCCCCCACGATGATGGTGGTGGGACCGGTTGCGCATTTGCATGCGCAGTTGAACTGGTTTGGATTCGCAGACGCTGGATGATGCTAATGCAGGGTAGGCAGATTTAATTCGAAGATGGTCAATAATTGCCGCAAATCATTTGTCTGGCGCAGTGTATGCCCGGTGCGATCTGTCAAAACATAACTTCCATCCAGCCAGCGGGTTAAATTGAAATAAGGCTGGCGTGTGCCGAACGTAAATAATACGACGCGTGTGGCGCGAAACGGATCTCCGGTAATGGCGTCGCGTTGTTCACCCAGCAGCGTGAAACCGCACCACAGGCCCTGTTGGTGTTGCTGTGCGAAGGCTTCGTGCAAGATGGCAATATCATTCAGGGAAAGGCTTACCGGCAAGTCAGAAGGCAGCATATAAACAATAACGCCTTCCTCGGTGCCCTTGGGGGCGCGCTGCGTTGCGAGTGACTTTCCGCGTGTTACCGAAATATCTACCGGCGTGGTCATAATCAAACCCCTTATTCGCTCTGTCCCTGATTGTGCCCCGGAAATTCTTAACGTCACGTTTTGAAATTAGATTTATTTATGGCAACCACTAGTGATAGGGATCACAGGTCGCATTAATTGTTTTTGTATTATTAACCTTATGTGAGGTTGCGCACTGAAATCTCGGCACTGGCCAGAGATCGGGCATCGCGCGCTATAGCAGCGGTCACATTTGCATCAGGAAATGTCAGGCCGGATCGCGCCTCAGCACGTCCAGAAAATGCGCCGCCTTTTCCCGGTGCGCTGGGGTCATATGGCCTTGAACCAGGGTAATGGCGGTGAGCAATACGGTCAGATCATCCGTAAAGCCAAGGCCCGCAATAAAATCCGGAATCATGTCCGTGGGTAGAATGAAATAAGCCAGCGCGGCCATCAATACCGCCTTAACCCGGGTCGGCGTTTGAGGGTCAAAAGCGCAATAATACGCAGCCAGCACGTCCGGGGCGAAAGGAATACGCCCCAGATTTTGCCGCAGCTTTGGCCAGAACCGCCCGCGCACACTGCGCTGGTTGCGCGCAATGACTGCGGGAAGCTGTAGGCCCGGGTCGTTAATATCCATGCGAACAATATAGGGGGTGGGCGGAAGCTGGACAAGTATTGTTCCAATTCCCCCTGCTTTGCGTTACAAACCGGGCAGAAGAAACTAACATCAACAGGGAGCGTCCCATGGAACTCAGCAATAAAATTTCAGCAGTCATTACCGGCGGCGCCTCCGGCCTGGGCGAGGCGACGGCGCGTGAGCTGGCGTCACTCGGCGTCAGGGTGGCGCTGTTCGATATGAACGCCGAACGCGGCGAAAAGGTCGCAAAGGAAATTGGCGGTGTATTCTGCAACGTCAATGTGACCGATGAAGCCAGCGTCGTTGCAGGCTTTGTAAAGTCGCGCGCCGCCATTGGCCAGGAACGCATTTTAATCAATTGCGCGGGTACCGGCATTGCGATGAAGACCGCATCGCGCGACAAGAAAAATGCGGGCGCCATTCTGTCGCATCCGATTGACCGGTTTGACACGATTATTCAGATCAATCTGGTGGGCACCTTTCGCTGCATCGCCAAATCGGCAGCCGGCATGATGAGCCTGGATCCGATCATGGAAGATGGCGAACGCGGCGTGATCATCAATACCGCCTCGGTTGCCGCTGAAGACGGGCAGGTTGGCCAGGCCGCCTATTCCGCATCCAAGAACGGCGTGGTTGGCATGACCCTGCCAATCGCGCGCGATCTGGCGCAGGAAGGTATTCGTTGCATCACCATTCTGCCGGGTATCTTCAACACGCCATTGCTGGCGGGTGCGCCGGAAAATGTGAAAAAGGCATTGGGCGCGCAGGTGCCGTTCCCGTCACGCCTTGGCAACCCCAATGAATATGCCCGTCTGGCTCGTCATATCTGTGAAAATGAAATGCTGAACGGCGAAAGCATCCGCCTGGACGGCGCAATTCGCATGGCGCCACGGTAACTCCGTTAATAGATATAGAGCCGTTGACGTTCCTGGCCTGCATCGCAAATTTACCGATGCAGGCCAGTTGTTACGCGAATTTTATTCCGCCGCGACCTTTTGCATCTGCCAGGACAGTTTGCCGGCGGGCAGGTTGAATACGCCCGCGACATTGTCGCGCATAATCGCCTGGCGCTGCGCTTCGGTCAGTTTTCCGGTGTGCTGTTCCAGCAGGGATTGCGAACGTGGCCAGGTTGAATCCGTATGCGGAAAATCATTGGCCCACAGCAATTGCGAATGGTCCATCATGCCGGCGGCCACCGACTGAAACGCCACCCAGTCATCCTGGAAGGTCATCCAGACATTGCTTTTCAGATATTCGCTGGGCAGCTTGCTCAGCCCCCGGATAATGCCGTTCTGCGCATGATTAAACGCGGCATGGTCCATGCGATAGCGGTAATGCGGCATCCAGCCGGCATCGCCCTCGGCGCAGACCAGTTTCAGTTTTGGGTTGCGCTCAAACACCCCGCCCAGCACCATGGTGCCAACCACATCCTGCACTGCGCGGATGATGGCAAGGAAAGTGTTGATTGGATGGCCGCGGCGTTCCTCGTAGATGCCGCCGCCACGCGCCGTCAGAATATGAAAGCACACGGGCAGGCCGAGATCGGTGGCGCATTGCCACAGCGCGTCATAATCGGGATGGTCGTAATCCTCATAACCCGGATTGCCCGGCATCATCATGCCGACCATGCCCATTTGCTTGGCGCGGCGGAAATCTTCAATGGCGCTGTCCACGTCGCGCACCGCCGTCATGGCCAGGCCGAACAGCCGGTTGGGTGAGTCCGAGCAAAAGCTTTGCAGCCAGCGATTATAGGCCTGCATGCTGGCGTCTTTGTAATCCATGTTGCGGTGCGTGCACAGCGCCATGCCGAGCGAGGCATAGATGATTTCGGCGGCGATGCCGTCACGGTCCTGATCGGCTGCGCGGGCCTTGCCATCATAACCGCCATGGCGCACTTCGTCCCATTGCATCGCCTTGGCGCGATTGGCGCGTTCGGCCACGGTGCGACCGGCCCCGTCGATAAAGCCGATGGGCGCGGTCTTGCGCATGCCATCCACAATATAGACATCGGCACCGTCTTCGCGTTTCACTACGCGCGGCGCAGTGTCGCGATATTTTGGATCGATGAAATCCACATAACAATTTGGCGGTTCGACAATATGACTATCGGCGGAAATTGTGCCCTGTGGGATCATGGCCGCACTCCTTCTTTTGGTTAATTCTGATATCTCTGATCATAATTATAAAGGGGAACGGCGTGTGAATAGAAGCACTATTAGCGTCCAGATCGCATTTTTTGACGCATTTTACACCCGCACCGCGCCTGTATGCGCGGCTTCCAGCGCAAAAGCGGCGGCCATCAGCGCTTTGGTGTAATCTGTCTTTGGATGATCAAATATCATGTCCGCATCACCCTGTTCGACAACGCGGCCGGACTGCATGACAATTACCTGATTGGCCATGGCGCGGACCACTTTCAGATCATGGCTGATGAACAGATAGGCCAGCCCATGGCGCGCCTGCAAATCGCGCAGCAGGTCAACAATCTGCGCCTGCACGGTCATGTCCAGCGCGCTGGTC
>CAYGDL010000116.1:0-6968 GCA_964348545.1 uncultured Alphaproteobacteria bacterium
CCCTCACCCCAACCCTTATTGGCACCTGCATCTTCAGGCGCCCACAAGGGGAGAGGGGAAGGGCTTTAGCGCCGAACTCTGATCTTCTCCCTCTCCCCTTGTGGGAGAGGGCCGGGGTGAGGGGCGGACAAAAAAACCTGATCGTAAAATGCCCCCCCGCCCCTTATTTCTTCGCGTCAATCGCCGCCAGTATCTTCGGCGGCGACAATGGCAGATCGGTCATGCGCGCGCCGGTGGCCCGTGCGACGGCATTGGCGATGGCGCCCAGCGGCGGCACAATCGGCACTTCGCCAACGCCGCGCACACCGAACGGGTGCCCCGGATTGGGCACTTCCAGAATGATTGTGTCGATCATTGGCAGGTCACTCGCCACCGGAATGCGGTAATCCAGAAAGCCTGAATTCTGCAATCGTCCGTCTGCGCCATAAATATATTCCTCGTTCAGCGCCCAGCCGACGCCCTGTGCGACGCCGCCCTGAATCTGGCCTTCGACATAGCTGGGATGAATGGCCTTGCCCGCATCCTGCGCCGCGACATAGCGCAACACGGTGACATGGCCGGTTTCGGGATCGACTTCGACGTCGCAGATATGCACGCCAAAGGCCGGTCCCGCGCCACCCGCGTTAATCGCGGCGCTGCCAACCAGCGGGCCGCCGGTGCGCGCGGCCTTGGCTGCGATCTGCGCCAGCGACAGGGGTTTCTGGTCCCCCGCATTGGCGCCGGCAGGCAGGGCGTGCCCGTCTTCCCATTTCACTGCGTCAACATCCACTTCCCACATTTTCGCCACGCGCTGACGGCATTGCAGAACGACATCTTCCGCCGCCTGAATGATCGCCATGCCGGTGGCGAAGGTCACGCGCGAACCATGGGTGATTTCGCAAAATCCCACCGCCGCCGTGTCGCCTACGATGGGGCGCACTTTGGTGTAATCAATACCCAGCACTTCCGCCGCCATCAGCGCCATGGAGGCGCGCGAGCCGCCAATGTCCGGGCTGCCGGTCATGATGGTGGCGGTGCCGTCTTCGGCGATATTGACCACCGCGCTGGACTGGCCACCGAGGTTGAACCAGAAACCAGCCGCAAGCCCGCGCCCCTGATTGGGGCCCAGCGGAATTTTGTTGATCGGATGGTTCTGGATCGCCTTCAGGCATTCCAGATTGCCCACGGCCTTGAGCTTTGGCCCATAGACCATCTGGGTGCCTTCCTTGCTGCCATTTTTGATCCGTATATCCATCGGATCCATGTTCAGCTTCTGCGCGATTTCATCTATCACGCTTTCCACTGCGAACGACGACAGCGGCGCGCCGGGCGCACGATAGGAATAGCATAGCGGCCGATTGGTCACCGCTTCATAGCCAACCGCCCGCACATGGGTCAGCGCATAGGGGCCGAACGCCGCCATGCAGGCAGCGCCCACCGGCGAGCCGGGGAAGGCGCCCGCCTGATAGCGGAACTCGCCCGTGGCGGCGACAAGCGTGCCGTCTTTCCTGGCCCCGATCTTGACATCGATGGATGTGCCGGGCGCCGGGCCGGTGCCGCGGAACACTTCATCGCGTGACATCACGATGCGCACCGGGCGTTCAGCCTTGCGCGCCAGCAATACCGCCGTCGGCTCAATAAAGATGATGGTCTTGCCGCCAAAGCCACCGCCGATTTCGGCGGGCATCACGCGAATCTGCGCCACTTCCATTTTCAGCAGACGCGCCGTCAGTGTACGGACCATAAAATGGCCCTGGCTGCTGCACCAGATGCGGCATTGCCCGTCTTCGCTCCATTCCGCGACCACGGCATGCGGCTCGATATAGCCCTGATGCACGGTCTTGGTCTTGAAGCTGCGCTCAACAACCACATCGGCGTCCTTGAACGCGGCGTCAGGGTCGCCCAACTGCATCTGAACACGCTGCACCGTGTTGGAGGGTTTTTCAGGTTTTGGCGTAACGCCGGTGGTGAAAATATCGTCATGCAGCAATGGCGCATCCGGCTTTAACGCCTCGTCCACATCTATCACATGCGGTAGCACTTCGTATTTCACCTCGATCAGCGCCAGCGCCTGTTCGGCAATCGCCGCACTTGTTGCCGCCACCGCCGCCACCGCATGGCCATCATACAGCGCCTTGTCCCGGGCCATGATGTTCGCGGACAAATAGCGGAAATTGACGCCTTCATCGAGAGGCCCAACGCCCGGTGGCATTTCCGGAAAATCCTTGCCGGTAATGACGGCCTTGACGCCCTTCAGGCGTTCCGCCTTTGACGTGTCAATCGAGAGGATTTTCGCATGCGCATGCGGGCTGCGCAGAATGCGGCCCGTCAACTGGCCGGCTAAATTCATATCGGCGCCGTAATTCGCGCGTCCGGTAACCTTGTCTACGCCATCCGGGCGTACGGGCCGTGTGCCAACCCATTTGAATGTCTTGCCTTCATACCCAGCCATTATTTTGATCCTCTCATGTCGGCGGCGGTTTCCAGCACCGCGCGGATGATTTTGTCATAGCCCGTGCAGCGGCACAGATTTCCCGCCAGCCAGTAACGCGCTTCTGATTCGGTCGGGTCAGGATTTTTTTCCAGCAAGGCTTTTGCCGCCACCAGAAATCCCGGCGTGCAGAAGCCGCATTGCAGGGCCGCCGCCTCCAGGAATTTTTGCTGCAACGGATGCAGTTTTTCATCCGTCGCCATGTTTTCGATGGTTTCCACGGTGCGGCCCTGAATCTCAACGCCCAGCACCAGGCACGAACAGACCAGACGCCCGTCCAGCGTGACGCTGCATGCGCCGCAATCGCCGCTTGAGCAACCTTCCTTGCTGCCTGTCAGGTTCAATTCATCGCGCAGTACATCCAATAGTGTCTGCTTTGGATCACACAGATATTCTACGGACTCGCCGTTTACTGTCGCAGTAATATGAAACTTGCTCATGCGTTGCTCCGTGCACGATCGCGTGCGATAACGGCCGCGCGACGGGCCAAAACCCCTGCGACCTTGGTTCTATATTCAATGGTTCCACGTTTGTCTGCGATGGGCTTGGCCGCCGCCGATGCCGCCGCGGCCAGTGCTGCCAGCGCCGCATCATCCACTTTGGTTCCGATCAGCGCCTTGGCCGCCGCATCGACCAGCAACACTGTTGGCGCAACCGCCCCCAGCGACACCCGCGCCGCTGTGCATATGCCCGAGGCGTCCAGCGTCAGATTGACCGCCGCCCCCACAATGGCGATATCCATTTCCGTGCGCGGGATCATGCGTAAGTAAGCGTCGCCGGAATTTTTGGCGCGCGGCGGAAGTTTGATCGCCACCACAAATTCGCCTTTCGCCAGCGAAGTCTTGCCGGGCGATACGGGAACCTGCTCCACTGGAATTTCGCGCCGTCCATTCGGACCTGCAATAACCGCAATCGCGCCCGCCGCCACCAGGCCAGGGGTGCAGTCGCCCGCAGGCGAAGCATTACACAGATTGCCCCCCGGCGTCGCGCGGCCCTGAATCTGGGTGGAACCGATCAGCTCCATCCCTTCAACCATGCCCGGCCAGGCCTTGCCTAATTCTGCATGCTCGCCGATCTCGGCCCCCGGCACGGCGGCGCCAATGACAAAGCCACTGGCCGCAGTGCCGCTGATCTGGCGCAATTCGCTGATGCGTTTGATATCGACCACCAGATCCGGCTGCGCCGCGCCGGTGCGCAATTGCACCAGCAGATCGGTCCCACCCGCCAGCACCCTTGCATTGCCCTTGGCCGCTGCCAGCAACCCCACCGCCGCATCCACGGTGGTGGGGGCCTCATATTGAAATCCGCTCATTCCTGCTCCCTGCTTTTATTGGCGCCTGCACCTTCATGTGCTTATCTGTTGGACGCCATTATAAAGTATTATACGCTTAGCGCCAGCACCCGCTTTGAACAAATTAAACAGGATTGGTCTCATGGAACACATCATTCAGTTGCATATCGAGAAACCGCCGGAAGGCGTGTATTTGGTCTCCTCTGATGAACTGCAAGGCTTGGTCGCGCAGGGCCGCACCATCCAGTAGACCATCGAAATTGCCCGGGATGCGGCGAAAAAGCTGATCGAGGCGCAAACCGGCATGGTTGGCGCTGTGCCTTGATACCCGGCTGCCGTTATTTCTGTGAACGCACTCTATGCACCGCATCACGCCAGCCCGCATAACGTTCTTCGCGTTCGCTGGATGGCATTGCGGGATCAAAGCGCCGGTCCGCGCGCCAGTTGGCGGCCATCGCCGCATGGGATGGGTATAGTCCGGCGCGGACCCCGGCCAGGATGGCCACGCCAAGCGCCGTCGTTTCCAGAATTGCGGAACGCTCCACCGGCAACCCTGTCATATCGGCCAGAAACTGCATTGCCCAGTCATTGGCCGCCATGCCGCCATCTACACGCAGCATTTGCGGCATGGTAGCGCCCGCCTTGTGCATATCCGCCGCCATCGCCTGCAACAGATCGCGGGTTTGATAGCCCACGGCCTCCAGCCCGGCGCGCACAATTTCGGCGACGCCGGTGTCGCGGGTCAGGCCCATAATGGCGCCGCGCGCATCGGCATCCCACCAGGGCGCGCCAAGGCCGGTGAAGGCGGGCACCAGATAGACGCGCGCATCGCGATTGGCCTGTTCCGCCATGGCCTGACTATCGCTGGTATTTTTAAGCATGCGCGCCCCATCGCGCAGCCATTGCATCGTCGCCCCGGCCATGAAGATGCTGCCTTCCAGCGCAAATTTCGTCTCGCCGCCGATCCGGTAAGCAGGGGTCGTCAGCATCCGGTTGCTGGACGGCACTCGCTTTGCCCCAGTATTCAGCATCGCAAAACAACCCGTGCCATAGGTGGCTTTCAGCATGCCTTCGGATAAACAGCCCTGCCCGATCAGCGCCGCCTGCTGGTCCCCCGCCACCCCGCAAATGAGAATAGGCGCGCCAAAAATTTCATCCTTGCACAGACCATAATCGCCATCGCAATCGCGCACCTCGGGCAGCACGGACTTTGGAATGCCAAACAGATACAATAAGCGGTCATCCCAGCGCCCGGTATCGATATTGAACAGCAGGGTGCGGCTGGCATTAGTGACATCAGTTGCATGCACCGCGCCGCCCGTCAGGTTCCAGATCAGCCAGGCGTCAATGGTGCCAAAGGCCAGCTCGCCGCGCTTCGCCCGTTCGCGCGCGCCGGGAACAGTGTCAAGCAACCATTTGAGTTTGCTGGCGGAAAAATATGGATCCAGCAGCAACCCGCTTTGCGCCTGCACCAGCGCCTCATGGCCTGCGGCCTTCATCTGCGCGCAGAGTTCCGCCGTGCGCCGGTCCTGCCAGACAATGGCGTTATACAATGGCGCGCCTGTGTTGCGATCCCACAGCACCGTGGTTTCACGCTGATTGGTGATGCCGATTGCGGCCACCTGCCCCGCAGTAATACCCGTCGTCTTTATAACCTCGTGGCACACCGCCAGCACGTCCGCCCAGATCCGTTGCGCGTCATGCTCCACCCAGCCCGGTTGCGGAAAAATCTGCGGCAGTTCCCGGCTCGCCATGCCGCATGGCTTTGCCTCCGCATCAAACAGCATGGCGCGGCTGCTGGTGGTGCCCTGATCGATGCCCAGAATGTAACGTTTAGCGGTCATGCAAGCCTTGCAGGCCTATTATGAAACCCTGTAGAGAACAGACCCAGGATGGCCACGATGCTTATGCCTGGTCCAGATTACCAGAAAATAAGAAATTAGAGTGCGGGGAATATCTTGTCAGCTAGGGCGTGTCGAGCCGCCAGATTCGAGCATCGGCGGGGCGCCGGGTTTCGATTGCTGTGGCATTGATACCTCTGGACAAGCTATCCGGCAATAGAGAGGCGGCGCCAACTAACAAACGCAAGGCGGTGTAGTTGTTGGCGTTCATCGGATTATCCACGCTCAGCACCTCGGTGGGCTTCAGGCCAAAGCTGACCGGATCAACGGGGCGCACCATTTTCGACCGCTGCTGATTGCGTGAACGCGCTTCATTGATGAGCAGATAAGCCTGAGGACCTTGAATGGGATAAAAGGTCGTTTCACCGCGCAAATAGTCGTGCTTTTGCACCTGATATACGTCCGTGGCGTGCGGCCGTCCATATAGCAAGAATCTCACGATGCCCATGCTGTGACTATCCGGATACAGCGGAAACCACTCATTGCGTACTGCGGTTTCCAAAGCTACACGAGTGGCCTTGGCGGACTCATAGCTAAGCTGGTTGAACGCCCCGAACAACACAATGAGCGCCAGCGAAGCGCCCGCCAAACCTGCGCCCAGCAGGCGCGAGCGGCGCCATAGCAACACGAGAACCCAGCCGCACAGAACTGAAAGCGGCGCCGCGAAGGAAAGTAAATAGCGAGTGAGTTGCGCTTTGCCGGTAAATCCACCTAACGGGTTCACGCCAAACATCAGCCAAACCATCCATATCAGTATCCAGCCCGCGAGAAAAAGGGCAGGTCTGGATCGCGTCCAGGCCGCCACAAACAACGCGCCCAGCAACACAAAAAAGTGCAAGCCTGTCTCATAAGGCGCCAGGAACATCGCTTTGGGGTAAATAAAGAATGAGCGGTAATCGTACCCGGGCGTCAGCACCTCGTTCGATGCCGCAGAATTTAATTCAAGGTTCAGCAGCGGACGGCCTATTAAAGTTGCATATGTTGCCAGCTCGATGCCGACCAGTAAAAGGCTGACTGCGCCGGTAATGACCAAGTGCCGCAATGATATAAAACCGAGCAGCATGGCAAGCAGAAGAACAAATCCCAGGAAGAAGGCGTCAAGCTTTACATAATAGGCCCAGGCCCATAGCGCACCGGCCGCCACGGCCCATAGATCGCCCCGGCTGCGCGCCAGCAAGGCGCAAAGCGCCGCGCCGGACATTAACGTCCCTTGCAAGGCATCCGGAAAAGCCAGTCCCGCAAATTCAACATCCAGCGGAAAGACCGCCAATGCGGCGGCGGCGGCCAGGCCAACCCAGCGGTCGAA
>CAYGDL010000117.1:0-6920 GCA_964348545.1 uncultured Alphaproteobacteria bacterium
CAAGAATCCCCTCACCCCGGCCCTCTCCCACAAGGGGAGAGGGGGCGCTGAAATCGGGCTGATGCGGGTGCGTTTAGCCACGGGAGGGTTGGTACTGCCAATTGTTTGTACACTAACCTTTGCCACACGAACGCTGGTATCCCCTCTCCCCTTGCGGGAGAGGGCTAGGGTGAGGGGAAAGGAATAAAGCTGATCTGACATTGCTCTAATATCCGAATAGGGATTTAATACTAGCCCACGCCAGACCAGCCATATCGCCGCTCGCCACGTCGGCAAATTTTATAGCTAAATAAGTCAAGCAGCTTCCAAGGACGGTGATTATAGTCTTTAAGTTCACCGAATGGCTTTTGAGCAACTCACGGCCAGCTTTTAGTTCAGAGACACGCTGCTCTTTATCGTCAAAATCATTGGTCATATCCCTTTCGACAAGATCAATGACTTGATCCAATTTTTCAGTGGCTTCTTTATATGCCGCACTATTGTGATCAAGAGTTACCACGCGATCTGATGCTGGAATTTCCGGTTCAGTATGACTGGCACTCGCGAAATTTTCGAGGTCAATATTACCATTCGATAATTCAGTAAGGACCCATTCACTACCAATTCCAGATGCTCTAAAGTGCAATGACCGACCACCGAACTCTCCGTCTTCGAGGTATCTAATGATCAGTTTACGCGCTTCCAATGTCGCGAGAGCAAAACTGATAGCACGTTCGGTGACGGCTGAATTGACTGTGAGTAAGGATGACATAATGTCGGAGTGAGTTGGACCAGATACTTGCCTATTTTCTAGCGCAAATGTTTCAATTAACACTGCACGTTCCATGAGTGTGAGAGTCTTAGTTGCCATCACTTCCCCACCCCCATCATCTTCGTAAACCGTTCGAACAGATAATGGCTGTCCTGCGGGCCGGGGCTGGCTTCGGGGTGGTATTGCACCGAGAATATGGGTTTGCCTTCAACGGCAATGCCGCAATTGGTGCCATCGAACAGCGACACATGCGTCTCGCTCACACCCTTTGGCAGGCTTTCGCGCAGCACGGTGAAGCCGTGGTTCATGCTGGTGATTTCCACCTTGCCAGTGGTCAGGTCCTTGACCGGGTGATTGGCGCCATGATGGCCCTGTGGCATCTTGCCGGTGCGCGCGCCCAGCGCCAATGCCAGCATCTGATGGCCAAGGCAAATGCCGAATATGGGTTTGCCGCTATCGATCAGTGTACGGATGACTGGCGCAGCATATACGCCGGTTGCCGCCGGATCGCCCGGCCCGTTGGACAGGAAAACGCCATCCGGTTTATGCGCCAGAATTTCCTGCGCAGTTGCCGTGGCCGGAACGACCGTCACCTTGCAACCAACATCGGCAAGACAGCGCAGGATATTGCGTTTGACGCCAAAATCTACAGCTACAACATGATAGGCTGGATTTGATTGCTGGCCATATCCGTTGCGCCAGCGCCAGCATGTTTCATTCCACGCCCTAGTCTGGCGACCCGTTACGGTAATCGCCAGATCCATGCCCTCAAGCCCGGGCCAGGCTATGGCCCTGGCGATTAACGCGGGTATATCGAACTTCCCGCTGGGGTCATGGCAAATAACGCCATGCGGCATACCTTTTTCGCGGATTGAGCGGGTCAATGCGCGGGTGTCAATTCCGCTAATGCCTGCAATATTCTGTTTTTTCAGCCAGCCGTCCAGATGACCATGGGTGCGATAGTTTGACGGGTCGGTAATATCGGCTCGCAGAACAACTCCGCGTGCGGCGATACCGCCGGACTCATTATCCTCATCATTACTGCCCACATTGCCAATATGAGGAAAGGTGAAGGTGATGATCTGCCCCGCATAGGACGGATCCGTGAGAATTTCCTGATATCCCGTAATGGCCGTATTGAAGCAGACTTCGCCAACCGCTTCGCCGCTGGCGCCAAGGCCATATCCATAAAAGACACTTCCATCCGCCAGCGCCAGAACAGCCGTGCTTCTTGTGTCCGAACCCCGTGACCAGGGTTCAGGTGAAAAAATTTGGGCAGCGGGCATTCAGAAGCTCCTGCGTGAACCAGGGGGTTCGGCGCGTCGGGAAATGCGATTTTGCGAAAGTCGGCGGACCATACGCAAAACCATGTAAATAGTCAATTTTTATGGCGTTAATTTTCACCGCTATTGGCGGTTTAGGGAGGGATTTTTCAAGAATTTGCATTTGGGGGCTGCTTTGGACTAAGGTCCGGCGTTAAACGTCCCGAAGGATCGCCTTATGCGCGACAGAATTAACGAAGCTCTCAAAGAATCACTCAAGGAATCACTCAAAGCAAGGGAGGCCCTTAAGGTTTCCACTTTGCGATTAATCCTGGCTGCCGCCAAGGATCGCGAAATCGCGCTGCGCACTGAGGATAGAACATTGAGCGATGAGGATATTTTGCAAATTATGCAAAAGATGATTCGGCAGCGTCAGGAATCCGCCCAAACCTATGAGAGCGCTGGACGATTAGACCTTTCGGCGCAGGAACGCGAAGAAATCAAAATCATTGAAACTTTCCTGCCCGCTCAGATGTGCGACGAAGATATTCAAGCCGCATGCGCCGGGATCGTGTCGGAAGTTGAAGCGCCGGGCCTGAAAGACATGGGGAAAATCATGAATATTCTAAAGGACCGGTACGCCGGTCAGATGGATTTCAAGAAGGCGAGCGCCGCTGTAAAAAGCCTGCTACAATAGCTCCAGGGCGTTTTTCCTGTTAGCATCATTGATCACTTAAGCGCGAGACCGGACCTGATGCAGTTCGATAGAAATTTCGTCGATGAATTGAAGGCGCGGGTCAAGCTTTCCGATGTCGCTGGCCGAAAACTAAGGCTGATACGGCGCGGAAGGGAATATGTCGCGCTCAGCCCATTTAGCAATGAAAAATCCCCATCCTTCACCATCAATGACGACAAGGGATTTTATCACTGTTTTTCCAGCGGAAAAAGCGGTGACGCCATCACTTTTCTGATGGAAACCGAAAGTCTCAGCTTTCAGGAAGCGGTGGAAAAACTGGCGGCCGATCTGGGTATGGAAATACCAAAACCGGACTATTCCGATCCGGGCGCGGATCGCGCCAGGCGGGATCAGCGCAATTCGCTCTACGGGGTTTTGCAACAGGGCGCCGCTTTTTTTGCCGGCCAGTTGGCGCTGCCCATTGGGGCAAATGCGCGCGCCTATCTCGACAAACGTCATCTGCCCCCGGCTTTGCGCCAGGCGATGGGGCTGGGATATGCGCCCGGGTCGCACACTTCGTTATGCGATGCGCTGACCAAGGCGGGTGTCACGCCAGATCAACTGCTGGAGGCCGGCCTGGCCATCAAACCCGATAATGGCGGCGCGCTCTATGATCGTTTCAGGGACCGGATCATGTTTCCCATCACGGATAATAGTGACCGGGTCATCGCCTTTGGCGGCAGGGCCATGTCCGCAGACGCCCAGGCAAAATATCTGAATTCACCCGAAACGCCGTTATTCCACAAAGGTAATGTACTTTATAATCTCGCCAATGCGCGCCGCGCCATGCAGCCGCGCGGCAAGGGGCAGGGGCGCGACACGCTGATTGTCGTGGAAGGCTATATGGATGTCATTGCCCTGACACGCGCCGGTTTTGGCAACGCCGTCGCGCCGTTGGGCACGGCTTTAACAGAGGCGCAGATGGCCATGCTATGGCGCCTGTGCCCGGAACCCATATTGTGTTTTGATGGCGACGGCGCGGGCCAGCGGGCCATGCTGCGCGTGGTGGAGCGGGCCTTGCCGCTGCTGGAGCCGGGGCATTCACTGCGATTCATCTTATTGCCTGGCGGGCTTGATCCGGATGATGTCATCGCCCGGCAGGGGCCAGAGAAAATGGCGGAATATCTTGCGAAACCGTTGCCCCTGGCGGACATTCTATGGTCGGCGGAAAGCAGCCGGGAGACCCTGGATACGCCAGAGCGTCGGGCGGGACTGGAACAGCGTCTGAAAACCCTGCTGGCAATGATTACCGATCCGGGGGTGCGCAAATATTATCAGGATGATATGCGCCAGCGCATAAATGAATTATTTCGCCCGCCCCAGGCGCCCGCCCGGTCCGGCCCGCCATTTGCAGGCCCGCGTGGCCGACGCTCAGGCTCACGTCAGAACTTTGCGCCCCCGGTCGGGTCTGAACCGGCGACACTGGAAGTAAAACGCAGCCAAATGGCGGTTGGCGGGGGATCCTGGAACGGCGGAGCACGGCGCGAGCAGCTCATTCTGGCGGCAATTCTGCATCATCCTCAGCTGCTTGAGCGCCATCTTGACGCCTTATGCGATCTGGTCTTTGTGGATCCGGCACTTGACAGACTGCGGGCCGCAATCATAGAGGTAGCGGCTGCTAATCCTGACCTTGAAACGGAAAGCCTGCATAGCCATCTCATGGGACTGGGATTTCGTGCTATTTTGGATAAAATTTCGTCGGCAAGCGCGCTTTCGGGGGACTGGTTTTGTGGACCCGGTGCGGCGTTTGCCGATGCCGAGGTCGGCTGGATGCAGACAGTAAACCGGCATTATAAGGAAATTTACTGGGTACAGGCCATTTTCGAAGCTGAGCAGGCATTGGCTGCGGATTTTTCTGTGGAAAATGAGCGGAATTTAATGAATTTGCAGCGGCAGCTGGCCGAAGATGCTGATGACGGGCTGATCGCGGGGTTCGGAGAAGCGTCCGGGCGGATCGTTAAACGTTAGCGTTTCGGTAGCGCGAGATGGGCGGAGTAAGGGCAGTTAATCTTAAAATTTCTTTTTTATTTTTATAATTTATAGCAGCTTTCCATGATTATTGGTCAATTTCGTGGCCATAATCAGATGCTATTCAGGTTCAGGAGACGATTGATGGCGGCAAAGGCGGCGGAAGCAACAGCGAAGACCGAAACCACGGCAGAAGAAGCGCAAGATCCCCCCTTACTTGATCTTACGGATCAGGCTGTAAAGCGGATGATCCGCAACGCCAAGAAGCGTGGCTATGTGACCTATGAAGAGGTCAATCAGGTGCTGCCTTCAGAAGAGGTTTCTCCCGAACAGATCGAAGACACCATGGCGATGCTCTCGGAAATGGGCATTAATGTTGTCGATTCTGACGAAGCGGAAGATGCCGCCGAAAACAAGGAAATCGCGCCGGTTAATGGTACGCCGGTGGTGCGAACCGGGGGTTCCGAAACGCTGGAGCGCACCGATGATCCGGTGCGCATGTATTTGCGTGAAATGGGCAGTGTCGAACTGCTGTCGCGCGAAGGCGAAATCGCCATTGCCAAGCGTATCGAGGCCGGCCGCGAAACCATGATCAGCGGCCTGTGCGAAAGCCCGGTGACATTCCAGGCCATTATTGTGTGGCGTGAAGAACTGAATGAAGAGCGCGTATTGCTGCGCGACATTATCGATCTGGAAGCCAGTTTTGGTAAGGGGCCAGGGCAGCCGACGCCAATTTTTCCGCCAGCTGCGGATGGTGTCGCCGCCCCCGCTGTGGTGGCTGTTCCAACCCCTGCGTCCCCCTCGCTGGATGAGGACGGCAATGAAGTTCTCGAAGACATCCCCATCGATGATGAAGAAGATGTTGATGCCGAAAGCAATATGTCGCTTGCCGCCATGGAGGCCGCCATCCGGCCACTGGTCATGGATGCCTTTGACCAGATTGCCGCCAACTACAAAAAGCTCCACAAGCTGGAAGAAGCGCGCATTGCCGGCGCCCTGGCCAATGAGCCATTGGGCGACGCCCAGGAACGCAAATACAACAAGCTGCGCAGCGAGATTGTGCAACTGGTTGAAAAGCTGCATCTCAACAATAATCGCATCGAGGCGCTGGTTGAACTGCTCTATTCCATCAACAAGCGGCTGATGGGGCTGGAAGGTCGCCTGATCCGGCTGGCGGATTCACATGGCGTGGACCGCAGCGAATTTCTGAACCAATATCTGACCAATGAGTTGGACCCGAACTGGAGCCGCCGGGTAGGGCGTCTGAGCGGGCGTGGCTGGAAGAATTTTGTTCAGGCCGAGCGGGTAAAGATCAAGGAAATCCGCGACGCCATTGCCAATATCAGCCAGGAAACCGGGCTGAACACCGCCGAATTCCGCCGCATCGTGCAGACCGTGCAAAAGGGCGAAAAAGAGGCCCGCCAGGCCAAGAAGGAAATGGTCGAGGCCAATCTGCGGCTGGTGATTTCCATCGCCAAGAAATACACCAATCGCGGCCTGCAATTCCTCGATCTGATTCAGGAAGGCAATATCGGCCTGATGAAGGCGGTGGACAAATTCGAATATCGCCGCGGCTATAAATTCTCCACCTACGCCACCTGGTGGATACGCCAGGCCATCACCCGCTCCATCGCCGATCAGGCGCGCACCATCCGCATTCCGGTGCATATGATCGAAACCATCAACAAGCTGGTGCGCACCTCGCGCCAGATGCTGCACGAAATCGGCCGCGAACCGACGCCCGAAGAACTGGCGGAAAAACTTTCCATGCCGCTGGAAAAAGTCCGCAAGGTGCTGAAAATCGCCAAGGAACCGGTCAGCCTCGAAACCCCCATCGGCGACGAGGAAGACAGCCATCTGGGCGATTTCATTGAGGACAAGAACGCGCTGCTGCCGATCGATGCGGCCATTCAGTCGAACCTGCGCGAAACCACCACGCGGGTGCTCGCCTCGCTGACGCCGCGCGAAGAGCGCGTGCTGCGCATGCGCTTCGGCATCGGCATGAACACCGATCACACGCTGGAAGAAGTCGGCCAGCAATTCTCGGTCACCCGCGAACGCATCCGCCAGATCGAAGCCAAGGCGCTCAGGAAGCTGAAACATCCGTCACGGTCGCGCAAACTCAGAAGCTTTCTGGATAGTTAACGGCGGCGATGCCGACGATTGCATGGTTTTATGGGATTGCGATCCGCATGTATATTGT
>CAYGDL010000118.1:0-6767 GCA_964348545.1 uncultured Alphaproteobacteria bacterium
CGCCGTCGAAATTCTGCGCACCCATCTGCCGGAACTGAAAATCCGCGTCATCAATATTGTCGATCTGATGCGCCTGCAACCACCCGAAGAACATCCGAACGGCTTGCCGGACACCGAGTTCGACATTCTGTTCACTACGGACAAGCCAATCATTTTCGCTTATCACGGTTACCCGTGGCTGATTCACCGGCTGACCTACCGGCGCACCAACCACGACAATCTGCATGTGCGCGGCTACAAGGAGGAAGGCACAACGACAACGCCGTTTGACATGGCGGTGCGCAACGATCTGGACCGCTATCATCTGGTCGAGGATGTGATCGACCGGGTTCCGGGGCTGGGTTACCGTGCGGCTTATTTGCGCCAGTTTGTTGGTGAAAAACTGATCGCGCACGAGGCCTATATCGCCCGCCATGGCGATGACATGCCGGAAGTGCGCGACTGGAAATGGACGCGCTGAGATGCTGGAAATAACCGCATGAAAATCCTGACCATCAATGCGGGCAGTTCTTCGCTGCGGGTTGAACTTTTCGGCATTACCAATGGTACGCCCCATTCTCTGGGACGGGCAATGTCGGCAGCAGGCGATCCAGCGGAACTCTTTGAGCCGTTGGCGTCTGAAGCCGGTCTCGGAACGGAGCCGCTATCGGCTATTGCCCACCGCTGGGTGCATGGCGGACCGCATGTGCGCAAGGCGGCGCTGATTGACGCGAATGTTGAGGCGGCGCTTGTAGAAGCCGCGTCGCTGGCGCCACTGCATGCACCGGCAAGCCTCGCCTGGCTGGCGCATTGCCGCACTGTCATGGGCCCAAATGTGCGGCAGTTCGTGGTGCCTGACACGGCCTATTTTGCTGATTTGCCGGATATTGCCGCCAGTTATGCCTTGCCGCGCGAGATGTCCGCCCGGCATCATCTTTGTCGCTATGGCTTTCATGGGTTGGCGCATCAATCCATGGTCACGCAATGGCTTGCCGGGCGCGGCGAAGACATTGGCGATGCAAAAGTGATCTCGTTGCAATTGGGTGCGGGATGTTCCGTTACGGCCAGCCGTGGCGGCGCGCCGATTGACACTTCGATGGGGTTTACGCCATTGGAAGGCCTGGTCATGGCCACGCGCGCGGGCGATATTGACGCCGGTCTGCTGCTCTACCTGCAACGCGAAACCGGCATGGACGTGGCGCAGATCGAAACACTCCTGAACCAGAACTCGGGCCTGCTCGGCCTGTCCGGCATCAGCGGCGACATGCGGGTGCTGCTGGCCTCTGACGCGCCCGAAGCGCGGAGCGCCATTGCGCTCTATTGCTACCGCGCAAAAAAATATATCGGCGCCTATCTTGCGGCGCTGGGCGGCGCAGACGCAGTGCTGTTTGGCGGCGGCGTTGGCGAAAACAGTCCAGAAATCCGTTCCCGGATTATTGTAGGCATGCAATGGTGCGGTCTCAAACTCGATACCGCCGCAAATCAGGCGCCAGAGTTGCAAGGCGGACGTGTCAGCGCCGCCAATAGCAAAATCGAAATCGCCGTGATCCGTGTCAACGAAGCGCACATCATGGCGCAGGCCGCAGCCGGTTTGCTGCGCGGAGGCTAAGCCTGGTTCTTCATCCGGCAACCCTGCGCGCACCCACTGGCGCAGATTGCCGGGATAATGACGGCAAACAAGCTCAGCATGGCCGTTGGGCCTCGCCGCCAGCCATCGCGGCACGCCCAACGGTTTTAAATTTTAAGCACGCCCTGAAGATGTTCGCCCAACTGATGCGGGGACAGATGCGTCAGATCCTTGTGCAGTTCCGAAGTAACCAGCTTCAAAGCCCGCGGATCGAGATCGGCGCGCAAATCACCGAGCGCCTTTGGCGGCGCCACCAGAATTATCTGCTCGAATGCGTGCTGGTCCAGACCGCCCTTGATGGCCTTCGCCACCTGTTTGATAAATTCATGCTCGGCGTGCTGTTGCGGGTCCGTGCGCGGCGCCATGGCGTGGCGTCCAGGCCCGGCGCTGCTGAAGGTAACGCCTGGGCGGTCGCTGCCGATTTCATGACTGGTCAGCGTGCTGCCGGTCAAATCATGATCAAGCGCGGGGACAAGTCCCGTGCCTGGCCCTTTATTCAGGAAAATTCGCGCCCGGGCACCGTCGGCAACCACGATCCATGTCTTTTTGTGTTTGGTCTTCATTTTGTTACTCCATCGATTCTAAATCAAGCTTCAAGGCCAGCAAGCGCAACATATCTTTGAGCGCCACAACACCTGTCAATTGACCTTCGTTAACAACCAGCAATCGGCTTTTGCCGCCGCGCCGCATGACGGAGATTGCCCGCACGGCGTCATCATTGGCACGGATCATGTTTTCGACCGAACATGGCGACATGATCTCGCGAACCTGCGTATCATGCCATTTCGATTGCGGCACGTCTTTGATCTGACGCAAATCAATACTGCCTAAAACCCGGTTGTCTTCAACAACCGGATACATGTCATGGCCATAGACATAGACATAATTATCGACCACATCCCGCAAGCTTAGATAGGGCGGCACCACAATAGGGTTTCTGCTCATAAAACGGTATACGGGCTGGCCCTCCAGCGCCTGGCGGGTGCGTAATTGGGTATAGGCCGAATTGGCGGCGCCGTTCAGAAACAGGCCGATGATGGCGATCCACATGCCGCCAGCCAACTCGCCTTGCACCACGCTTAAGACGCCGAGCACGA
Source organism: uncultured Alphaproteobacteria bacterium (assembly GCA_964348545.1). Classification (GTDB taxonomy): domain Bacteria; phylum Pseudomonadota; class Alphaproteobacteria; order UBA11222; family UBA11222; genus UBA11222. The sequence goes on from CAYGDL010000118.1 coordinate 2,704, forward strand.
CAAGGCCGATCCCGAACGCCGAGCCGATATTTGAGGCATGCCGTGTTGCCCAGCGCAGATTATCCTTCCAATACCAGAGCGTTGCGCGCAGCACCCGCCCGCCATCCAGGGGGAACGCGGGCAAAAGATTAAATGTCGCCAGCATGGTGTTTATCATGGTGAGATAGCCCAGCAATGCGACAAGTGGTTCATATAACCCAACCATGTCTGTTAACCAGGACGCGGCGAAAAAGCTTATCGCCAGTATATAGCTGGAAATCGGTCCGGCAATCGCCATCAGAAATTCGACCTTGGCGCTTTGCGGTTCGTCCTCCATCTCGGCAACACCCCCAAAAATGAACAGGGTGATGCCGCGAATAGGCAGGCCGTACGCCCGCGCCACGATGGAATGGCACATCTCATGGAAAATGATCGAAGCAAACAGCCCGACCGCACCCAACACACTGATGCCCCAATATACAGCATCGGCGCGCCCCGGAATCTGGGTAGGGAAATAGCCCCTGGCCAATGACCAGGTGACAAGCAAAGCCAGCAATACCCAACTGGCGTCAAGCTTCACCTCAATGCCATAGAGCCGGAATAATGTTATGTGCTTGCCGAACATCTAATAAATTTCCTTGCTGCAACTTTCTTCGGGTCTATCTATCCGACGGAATGGCGGCAGGCGTGGATCGCATCGCATTCCTGACTAGTAAGACGCACCATAAAGAATGAAGTTATCCGCCTTTAGGAACCATCAGCACAGGGCAGGATAGCTTATCGATGAAGCTTTCGATTTCCTTATTCCAGACATCCATACCAGATATTGGGCCGGAAATAATGATCAAGCCCGCCTTCAATTCGCGCAGGCCTGGCGGCCCGTCATAAGTGTGCGCGATGACAAGTTCCTGATTCAGAGTCAGGGCGATCTCCCGCGCCAGAGCAACAAGATTACCGTTGCCGTCCCCCGGCGATTCCAGCAGCACGACAGGACCATTCATTGCGGGCATTGCCGGTTTCGCGGCACGCCATGGAACGCAAGCGGCACGCAACAGGATTAAATCGCCAGCCCCCGCCAGCGCGATCAGCTCACGCCACATATGCCCGCGCACGGTGCGGAAGCTATATTGCCTTCGCGCCTGTCCGGCCAGTTTACGCAAGGCATTCCGCATCACTGTTGCAACGGCGCGCAATTCGGTCTCTACGCTTTTGGAATCAAGATTGCGTATCACACCGCTGGAGGAAAGAATTTCAGTTGAAAAAGGCAGCCGGGCCAAATCAAAAAGCTCCTGATCCTCAACGAATATTCCGGCAAGCTCCACCTCCGCCGCCTGGCAGACCTGGGCTGCAAAGTCGAGTACACTGCGGCATTCCATGTGATGATTGAAGCCGATGAGCAAGCGGCGATAGCGCGGCTTATGCCCTGGTTCCACCTGCTGGCTCATGCGCGTTCCCCGGTCTGTGATGCGCGGCCGTCCGCCAATTTCCGGGCCCTGGCAAAATTTTCCAGACGCGCCGCGACGCGGGCGTTGATGGAGCCTTCCGGATAGCTTCCATCACCCCGCCGTTCGCCAGCAGTAATGCCGGTCAGAACCTCGACGCCCTGATCGATGCTGCTGATCGCATGAATGTGGAAGCGGTCTTCGCGCACCGCATCAACCACGTCCTGGCGCAGCATAAGATGTTTAACATTGGCGCTTGGGATCAACACCCCCTGTCTGCCAGTCAGGCCGCGCGCCCGGCAAATATCAAAGAAACCTTCGATCTTTTCATTCACGCCGCCAATGGCCTGCACCTCGCCGTGCTGATTGACCGATCCGGTAACGGCAAAACATTGTTGAATGGGAATTTCGGCAATTGCCGACAACAGGCAATATAATTCGGCGGATGAAGCACTATCCCCATCCACGCCACCATAGGACTGCTCGAACACCAGACTTGCCGTAAGCGCCAGCGGGCTGTCCGTGCCAAAGCGTTCACGCAGAAAGCCTGACAGAATCAATACGCCTTTTGAATGCAGCGGCCCGCCCAGATCCACTTCACGCTCGATGTCAAGCACACGGCCAGCGCCAATGCCGATGCGCGCCGAAATGCGCGTGGGCCGGCCAAAACTCAAATCGCCAATGGACAGCACACTAAGGCCGTTGATCTGGCCCACGCGCGCCCCATCCGTATCGATCAGCACAATATCACGGGTGATGGATTCCTGACTTTTTTCGCGAATGCGCCCGATCCGTTCTTCGCGCATATCCACCGCCCGCTGCACATGCGTGGCGCAAATCAATTCGGCGCCCGCCTTGCCCGCCCAATAATCAGCTTCGCGCAGCAGATCGGCGACGTGACCGATATGGATGGAAAGTTTTTCCGCATCCGAGGCATGACGCGCCGCCTGCTCAATCATCCGCCCAACCCCCGACGGGTCCAGATGGCGGACAGAATTGGCGCGGCAAATAGCCGCCAGTTGACACGCAAACGCCTTTTCGGCTTCCGGCGTCCAGTCAACGGTGTTTTCCATTTCCGCAACGGTCTTGAACAGGCCCTGGAATTCCGGATCATGCGCTGACATCAGATAATAAGTCAGTGCTTCCCCAAACAGCACCACTTTGGTGCGTAAGGGAATGGGTTCCGGCTCCAGCGAGATCGTACTGACCATGGAAAACATGTCGGCGGGGGATTCAATGCGCGTCTCATGGTTCCATAATGCGCGCTTCAGCGTTTCCCAGGCGAAAGGCTGCATCAGCAAGGCGCGCGAATCGATCAGCAGATATCCCCCATTGGCCCGATGCAGCGCGCCCGGCTTGATCAGCATGAAATTGGTGACAAGGGTGCCCATCTGCGCAATATGCTCCACGCGCCCCACCAGTTGCTGGACCGTGGGTTTGCCTTCATCCACCACCGGGGCGCCTTTGGTTTTGGAATTATCGACGATCAGGTTCGCCTCATACCGGTGGAACGGATTGCCCAGCAGGGCTTGCGCCATGCCGCCGCCATCGGGCTGACCGCCGCCCGGAAGTTCCGAGGCCTCCTGCATTTCCTGCGACTGCGTGAACATCTGTATATTATTGATGATATCCGCATGCACCAGATCAAAATAAGCCCCCACTTCGGCTATTCCGGAAAAAGCTGCGCGCGCTTCGTCAATGATTTCCCGCACGGCGTAATTGGCGAATTCGTGGTTGATCTCGCGCAGGTTTTTGCGCCTCTCCTTTTCAAGACTCGGCATCTGTTCAAAGGTCTGCAACATCTGGCGTTGCAGTTCCTGAATGTCAGCTTCAATCTGCTTGCGTTCGGCTTGCGGCAATGCTTCGAAAGTTTCCGGTTTTATCAACTCGCCATTGCGCATCGGGACCAGGGTAATTCCGGAGGGTGTGCGCACCGCGCGAATTGATTTTTCAGTAGCGCGTTTTTCCAGAACCCCAAAGGCTGCCTGCTGACGCTCCTGGATTTTTTCATCAATCGCATGACGGCGAACGCGATATTCCTCACTTTCAAAAATTGCCGGGATTGCGGTGCGCAACTCCTCGACCATATGCGCCAGCGCATCACGAAAGCGCACCCCATGACCCGCCGGCAGTTCAATGGCGTTTGGCTGATGGGGTTTTGCAAAATTATACACATAAACCCAATCCTGAGGAGGCGGTTCGTTTATGGCGCGCCGTTCCAGTAATTGGCGCACCAGACTGCGTTTGCCGCTGCCCGGTTCGCCAAAAATGAACAGATTATAGCCCTCGCGCGCAATGTCAGCGCCAAACTCTATAGCCTTGATCGCGCGATCCTGCCCGAAAACATGGCCAGGATCGGCAAGTTCGTCCGTGCTGGCAAACCCAAGACAGCCGCTTTCGCAGTTGCGCCGCAATTCCGCCGCGTCCAATGGGCCAACGCGTTTTTCGGATTTTCCGTTTTCCCTGTTCATCTGATCATTTTCCATGAACCTTTCAGGCTGGACTGTGTTTTAGCATATCCTGATGATCCATGCTTGATTTGCATCAACGGCCTCTAGGGCATTGTCAGAGGAACATTTATTGAAATGGTGAGCGTGCCCGTTTAGCCTGCCGGGATGGCAAGATCCGCTCCCTTTCGCTACT
>CAYGDL010000119.1:0-6735 GCA_964348545.1 uncultured Alphaproteobacteria bacterium
GCCGCCCTTTGCGGTTTCGGCCATGGATGGTTATGCGGTGCGCGCCGGTGATGTGCGCGGCGTTCCGGTAACGCTACGCGTCATCGGGCAGGCGCCTGCGGGCGGCATGTTTGGCGGGACTGTCGGGCCGGGGCAGGCGGTGCGCATCTTTACCGGCGGCCCGGTGCCGATGGGGGCTGATACTATTGTCATTCAGGAAAATACCCAGGCCGTGGGCGACGAGGTGACTGTCAACCAGGCGGCGGTTGCGGGAAAACATATCCGCGCCGAAGGGCTGGATTTTCGTGACGGCGATGTGATGCTGACAGCGGGCAGGCGCCTGGGCGCGCGCGATGTGGCGCTGGCCGCAAGCATGAATGCGCCCTGGCTGTCCGTGCGCCGCCGCCCGCGCATAGCCCTGCTGGCCACCGGCGATGAACTGGTGCGTCCGGGCGAGCATGCCGGGCCGCATCAGATTGTCAGCTCCAACGCGCTGGGTCTTGCGGCTATGATTGCGTCTTGTGGCGGCGAAGCGGTGGATCTGGGTATTGCCAGGGATGATCGTGATGAACTGCGCGCCATGGCGATGGGCGCGCGCGGCGCGGATATGCTGATCACGCTGGGCGGCGCATCTGTCGGGGACCATGATCTGGTGCAAAGCGTGTTGGGTGAGGCGGGCCTGAAAGTGGATTTCTGGAAGATCGCCATGCGCCCGGGCAAGCCGCTGATCTTTGGACAGATGAATGGAACGCCAATGCTGGGCCTGCCGGGCAATCCCGTGTCCTCGATGGTGTGCGGCCTGCTGTTTGTGCGCCCGGCCATTGCCGCGCTACTGGGCGAAACGGGCCAGACCAATCATACTGGCATGGCCATTCTGGGTGCGGATATGGGGCCAAACGACAACCGTCAGGATTATGTGCGCGCCAGCCTCAGCCCCGATGGCGTCGCCACCCCGTTCAACGTGCAGGACAGCGCCATGCTTTCCAGCCTTGCACAGGCCGGCTGCCTGATCATCCGCCCGCCTTTTGCCCCCGCCGCCAAAGCGGGCGATAGCGTGCAGGTGCTGCTGCTGGCGGCCGATTAGGCGGCATTCCCCCGTATAAATTTCCGTAATTACTCCATCTGATCTTCATTGCCAGGTTCGCGGGTTAAAATGGTGTCCAGAAAAGCACAGTGCCGGGATATCTTGATTCATTTTTTTAATAGCATTGCGAATCAAGAAATTATTAACCCATCTGAACTAGTACTTAGTTTTAGCTAGTTATAATGAATTCATGACAACTGGCATGACTATTGATATACAGGTTTTACAGGCGCAACTTAAAATTGTGTCAAATGGTGTATTTTAGTGCACCACAAACGCCTTAGGGAGTGACCAAAGATGAAACTTATGACCTGTCTGCCGATCCGGGTGATCGGGCTGATGATGATAGTGCTCGCGGGGGCCAGTACTGGTACGGCGGCCAACGCCGAAGTCACCGAAAAAGATTTTCAGGTTATCGCTCGTGCGCTGGGCTTCATGACAAATGGGCCAAAAGGAACCGTCGATGTCGCCATTGTTCATACGCCGGAAGATCCCGCCTCATTGGTAGAGGCACAAGCTGCGCAAGCAGTCCTGGGTGAGGGACTTAAGGCCGGCGCGCTTACTCTGCGCCCGGTGATGGTTCCATCGGGTGATCTTGGAAAACTGTCGGGTGCTGGGGCCATCTTCGTAACGCCGGGAACGGGTAGCCAACAGGATGCTATATTCGCTGCGTCAAAGACATCCGGCACCATCATAATCTCAACCGACCGGGGCTGCGTTGAATCGGGTAAATGCACGATGTTTGTTGCGACTGCGCCCAAGGTCGAAATTCTTGTCAACAAGGCTGCGGCCGCGGCGACAAATGTCAGCTTCGATTCTGCCTTCAAAATGATGATCAAGGAAATCTGACCGCGCTCTGTTGCGCCTGTCACATGACTAATAATTGAAAGGACATCTCTACATGAAACAGACATCCCTCATCACGTCCATCACCTTGGCCGCTCTGACCGTAGGTTCTGGAAATGTGAACGCCCAGAGCATGGACTATGGCTCACTGCAATCTTTGTTTGGCCAGCCAGTCACCACCAGCGCCATCGGCATTCCACAACGCGCGTCTGAGGCGCCCGTCACCATGGAAATCATCACCGCTGATGAAATCCGCCGTTCGCCCGCCACCGATCTTTCCGGCGTTCTAAAAAATCGCGCAGGGATTGAGGTCTCGCAATGGACGAATGGCGGCGCGGACGTTGCGGTGCGCGGCTATAACCAGGGCGGCAATACTCGGCTTCTGGTGCTGGTGAACGGCAGGCAGGTTTATCTCGATCATTTCGGGCTGGTTTCCTGGAATTCGATTCCAGTGCAGCTTGATGAAATCCGCCAGATCGAAATTGTCAAAGGTCCGAATACCGCGTTGTTCGGTTTTAACGCCGTTAGCGGCGTGGTCAACATCGTAACCTTCAATCCCTTGCTTGATGATGTGGACAAGGCGTCGGTGCGCGTAGGCACGCAGAACCATCAGGAAGGCAGTTTTGTCGGCAGCTTCAAGCTTAACGACAAAGCCGGTTTTCGTATTTCAGCGGGTGGGGCGGATGCAGACGCCTTCGATACTCCCACTCCGTTAATTGAGCAGGCGACCCTCATAGACTATGAGCGGCGTTCGCTTAGCCTGGACAGTCTGTTCCAGATCGCTGGCAATACCCAGCTAGGCATTGAGGCGACCACTAACAGCACGAATGATACGGATTTCCTGCCGACAATGAGTCTGGCTGGGGCGGACTATGAAACCCAATCAGGACGTATACGGTTGCTATCGGATACCAGCATGGGGCGCATGGAAGCAGATCTCTATACCAACATCCTTGATCTCACAATCGCTACTCCTACCCTCGGCTTGAACATCGACAATCAGGTGACGGTGTTCAAGTTACAGGATGTCTTCAAAATCGGGACCAGCCATAATATGCGCATTTCCGGTGAATATCGTCACAATGCGCTGGAAACCTCTGGTAATAATGGCGGCGAAATCTCCTATGACGTTTTCTCTCTGGGCGGGATGTGGAACTGGGTGATCAATGACAAATTCAGCCTGACAAACGCTTTGCGGCTGGATAATTTGAAATTGGACCGGGAAGGCCCAAAATTACCGGCGATCCCCTTCAGCAACTCCCAATATGACGCGAATCTGCTTACACTGAGCGTCAATAGTGGTGCGGTCTGGAATCCGGACGGAACGAATACTTTCCGCCTCAGTTATGGCCGTGGTGTGGAAGCACCTAGCCTGATCGATGCTGGTTTCCAGATTCGCAGCGGCCCCGCGCTTCTGGCGGGAAACCCGTTCATTGATCCAACCATTGTCAACAATTATGAACTGGCGTGGGAGCGCCCGCTTGCGCCCATCAATGGCAGTTTTCGTACGGCGGTCTTCTACCAGAAGTCAACGGACATAAAAGCAATTGGCGTGCGTCCCGTTTTCTCCGCATTTGGCCTGGCGGTAGTAGCCGAAAATATCGGCAGTTCCGAGTTGATCGGAGGCGAAATTCAACTGGATGGCAAGGTGGGAGAGCACTGGAACTGGAAGCTCAACTATACACTGGAGGAAATCGACGACAGCTTGGCCAATCGCACTGGACCATTCTTGACCATAGCCAAGGAGTTTGAAGAGAGCACACCCAAGCATACCGTGAATGCACAGCTTGGTTACGCTATCGACAAGTGGGAATTCGACCTGTTCGGAAAATATGTCAGCAGCTCGGATCGTATTCGTTCGCCGGTCATCTCGCCTGTTAATTTCCTGCAGCCGGTTGATGCCTATGTGACGGCCAGCGCCCGTATCGGGTATAAGCTGACCGATGAATTCACACTGGCTTTGCAGGGGCAGGATATTCAGGAAGGCGAGATGCGCCAGACCCAGGCCCCGAAAACCGAACGGCGGGTTCTCGTAACCCTTTCCTCGGACTTCTAATTCGCGCCCTGCTTCTTAATGTCAACGCAAAAAACCCGGCGCATCGCAGCCGGGTTTTTTTATGGGATGTCACATCATAGGTGACTTGATTCGACTTCTTCTAAAACCCGCTGCGGCTGCGCCAGGCCATAGGGAAATAGTAACTATTCCCTAATTATTTGCGAGTATGTTGAAATTAAGCGGAAACCAAGCGCTGACAATTTCACCTTCGAGGAACTGGATATGAACATGAGACGCTTCGCGATATCGAATTGGCCATTTTACATGAAGATTGGGTTGCCCTCGGCGGTGGCAATAGCGGTCATATGTGTGGTAGCGCTGCTCTCACGTGCGACGCTGAATGGGCAATTGGATATAACCAATCTAATAGCCGATAAAAATCTACCTAGGGCGGTTGAGCTAACAGGAATTTCCGCAGATGTGCGCGATATAAACGGCAGCCTGTTCCGCATTCTGGTTTTCAAATCCACGGAGTCGATCGACGCCGCCAAAGCCGTGGCTGATGTAACGGCGCTTGCAAAACGCATTGACGGCGTCGTCGCGCGATTAGCGGCCATTGAGATCAAGAATGCATCTGCAGAGCAGAAAGCGAAAATTTCAGCGGTGACAGAGGAACTCACTAAATACAAGGGGGCCATTGAATGGGTCACCTCCATGCTGGAAATTGATTTTGCCAGCGCTGTTTCATTTCTTGCACCGTTTGATGAAAACTACAAACGCATGACGGGCAATATTGCCGATCTCGTTGATGATGTTGTTGTAAGCACCAAGGCCGATGCCAATCGTGGCGCAGAGGAAGCCGGGACGGCGAACACCATGCTGCTGGCGGGTGCAGTGGCTGGCTTGATCATCAGCATTTTTGTCGCCGGTCTGGTTGCGGTGGGAACCAGCCGTTCTATTGGCCACATTGCCGCGGCGACTTCGGCGCTGGCCAAGGGCGAGGACGTTGAGGCTGTTGATATTGACGGTCTGGAGCGTGGCGACGAGTTGGGTGCGATTGTCGTTTCACTTCGCACCTTCAAGGAAAATATTTTGCGCATTGCAGTCATGCAGCAGGACCAGGCCAGCCAGCGCGAAGAAAATGAACGCCAGCGCAAGCACACAATGTCCGAGCTTGCCGAGCAGCTGGAAAGAACCGTCATGGGTGTGGCCGCCACGCTGACCGAGGCGACCGGCAAGATGCGGACCGAATCAGATCTGATGAGCGGTATCGCGGCGGAGACAACCAAAGAGGCGAATGCCGCGAACAGTTCAACGAATGAGGCGACAAACAATATTCAAATCGTCGCCGCCGCATCCGAGGAGTTGTTGGCCTCCATTGAGGAAATCAGCCGTCAGGCCGGCATTTCGAGCGACGCCACTGAAAACGCAGTACAGCACGCCAGTAATACTGCAACAACAGTAAATGACCTGGCCAAGAGTGCAGACCGCATTGGCGATGTCGTGGCGCTGATTAATGATATCGCAAGTCAGACCAATCTTCTGGCGTTGAACGCCACCATAGAGGCCGCGCGCGCCGGTGAGGCGGGCAGGGGCTTTGCAGTGGTCGCCAATGAGGTCAAGGCGCTGGCCACCCAGACGGCCAAGGCGACGGAAGAAATTTCATCCCAGATCAACGCCATGCGCGATGTCACCAGCCAGACCGTTTTGGCGGCGAATATGATTGTTGAGGCGCTGCAAAAGGTCAGTGACGTGTCAACCATTGTGCGCGATGCGGTGCATCAGCAAAACAGCGCGACCAGGGAAATCTCCAGCAATATTCAGGAGGCCGCGACGGGCACCCAACAGGCGGCGGTGAATGTGGATAGCGTTACACGCAAGGTGGCGGAAACCGGCGATTCAGTTTCGCGGGTTACTTCTTTGGGCGAAATTCTGTTTAAGCAGTCAGAAATGCTCAAGGAAACCGTAGGCCGCGTGGTTGAAAATCTGCGCGCCGCAGCATGATACATCCGGCTATCTCCCGCCGCCAAAGCGGGGGATAGTGTGCCGGTGTTGATGCTGGAGGGGGATGAGGCGGCGGCGCAATCACTCAGTGCCGCGCGATTTACTCGCGCGCGCAATTTATCAAAATAGACGCTACTTACCGGCACCCCCGGGGTGGAGGCCGCCCCGTCCAGCAGCAAAGAACGTAACTGCTGCCGGTCCTTATATTTACTGCGGATCAGTAATGAGAGCCTGAGGGCAGGAGGCAGATCAATCACCGCAAAATATTTGCGCGGATACAGATAATCGCCGCCAGATTCATCAATAACCCGTAACAGGTCATGTTTGGCCGCACCTTCGTCTTCTATGACAAAGTAAATTTCCGCTGTTCCAACGAGGCTTCATAGCCATCGTTTTTCAGGCATACGGCGTATGAATGTATGGTGCGCGGCATGGTCAATTATTCCTAATGAAAAGAACCCTATTTGTTTTCACTGAATCACGCCCCCCACTCCGACATCGCGAACCGCGCAGCGGTGTGGCGATCCAGAGCAAAGCACGAGGGCCTTGCCATTTGGCCTCTGGACTGCCAGGCTTCGCTCGCAGTGACGGTGAAATTCCACCGATTCAGTCTATTACGTATTCCCCCTAGCCATTCCCCATTTCCCCGCATAAGCTAGCCCCAAAATAATATCTGGGGAGGCGGTTATGGCTGACATCAATGCAACCAGTGAGAAGTTTCTGCGCGGCAAATACGCCATCGTGGGCGTGGGGGAAACCGGTTATGTGCGCGGCTCGGGGCGCACCACGCGGGCGCTGGGCACCGAGGCGGTGCGCAAGGCGATCG
>CAYGDL010000120.1:0-6679 GCA_964348545.1 uncultured Alphaproteobacteria bacterium
CCTGGCCAGCGCCTGCGGTAATCGTGTCCGCGCCATCGCCGGCGGTGATGGTGTCGGCTGCGCCGCCGGTCGTGATGACGTTCGTTCCCGTCGTTGCGGTTACGGTCAGGGCGCCCGCATAGGCGCCCGCCGTCAGGTCGCCAGCGACCAGCGAAACCGTAGCAATATCGGAGCCTGTCAGCGTCAGCACCTGGGCATCGGTCAGGGCGTCGCCATTGACGGAGTGGGTTCCGCCTGTATTCGTGCCGAAGGCAACCGTCGTCGTCGCCACCGCCACCAGCGTGACCGCCACACCTCCGGCGACGGCATTGTCAACGGTCAGATCGCCCTGCAAACCGGTCACCGTGGCATTCATGGCGGCGCCGGACAAGGTAACGCCGCCGCCATCAACCAGGGCGGTGGCGTTGATGGCAATGGTGGTCGCCGCGCCGCTGATGGTCGCACCCGTCACGCCGCCAAGGCCAACGGAAGTCGTCGCAGCAATCGTCGTCACATCAACCTTAAAGCCCGTCACGGCGGTCGCGTTGACGTTCTCAAAGCCCGCCTGCGTCAGCGCGTCAACGCCATCGGTAAACTGCTGCGTTGCGCTGGACAGATCGACCACAATCGCTCCGGCGGCAGCGCCGGTAAGCACCAGCGTGTCCACGCCCGGGCCCGCATTGATCGTATCAATGTCGCCAGCGGTCACCAGCATGGTGATGGTGTCATTGCCGCCGCCGCCGGTAATATTGTCCGCGCCCGCTCCGCCGGTGATGCTGTCATCAAGGCTGCTGCCGATCAGCGTATCCGCGCCCGCCGTCCCCACAAGTGTCAAGGCTACTTCAGGCGGCGGCGGTGCAACCGCGGCATTCACCACCGTCACAGCGGCAACCACCGAAGCGGACGTTTCGTTGACGCCGACCAGCACGTTTTTCGCCATCGCAAGCGTGAAGGGCGTGTTGGCGGCTGTAAGTTGCGTGACAAAGAACGCGCCGACCGCGCCCTTGTTGGTGGCGATCAGCGCATCGTTGCCCTGCGCGCCGCTGAGCACATCGTTGATAAAGCGGCTTACCGAAATGGCCGGGTTGGATAATTGCGCCGACCAATAGGCCAGTCCCGCCGCATCGGGTGCGCGGTTAAAAAGATTGCTGTAAACGGATGAAATAAACGCATCGCGCGCAGTGGGGTTCGGGGTGGTCAAAAAGCTGTACAGCGTGGTGGCTTCCGGTTGCACGGCGAAGCTTTGCGCGATGTTGGTCAGCGACATGCCTGCATTGGCCCGGCCAGTCCAGTAGGCAAGACCATCAGGATCTGGCGCCCGATTGAAATAACCGGCGTAAAGTTGGGAAATAAGTTCACTGGTCGAGGGCATGTCTGTTTCTCTCCATCAGGATTGACCTAGCAGGGATGGTACACAGTACACAGTACACAGTACATAGTATGTATTATGTAGTAAATAGTATGGAGTAATAAGCTTAGTAAATTTCTAAAAAATGATTGCCATTGCAGATGCACCCGGTCAGGCGGCTACACTGCCGCTTCCCGGCGGCTGAGCAATTTGTCACCGGATTGAAGCGGACCCCCTCCCAACCCCCCTTCAGGGGGAGGAGCCGTTCGCCGCATGGTCCCCTCCCCCTTGCAAAGGGGCGTGAAGGTGCATGTACCAATAAGGGTTAGGGAGGGGATCAATGATAGTCAGGCAAGTCATGCAATCTCAACTTGATCACAAAACGCCCCGGCTGAATATTACGCCATCGCCTTTTGCAGGTTTTTGTCGATCGCGTCGAGGAACGCCTCGGTGGTCAGCCAGGGTTCATCCGGGCCAATTAACAGCGCCAGATCCTTGGTCATTTTATCGCTTTCCACGGTCTGTATACAGACCTGTTCTATCTTTTGCGAAAACGCCGTGACCTCGGGCGTGTTATCAAGCTTGCCGCGATGCGCCAGGCCACGGGTCCAGGCGAAGATCGAGGCGATCGGATTGGTTGAGGTTTTTTCGCCGCGCTGATGCTGGCGGTAATGCCGCGTCACAGTGCCGTGCGCCGCTTCGGCTTCCATTGTCCTGCCGTCCGCGGTCATCAGCACGCTGGTCATCAGGCCCAGCGAGCCGAAGCCCTGCGCGACCGTATCGGACTGCACGTCGCCGTCATAATTCTTGCAGGCCCACACAAAGCCGCCGCTCCATTTCATCGCGGCGGCGACCATGTCGTCGATCAGGCGGTGTTCGTAAATAATGCCGGCTTTTTTGAAACCATCCGCATAATGACTATCGAACACTTCCTGGAACAGATCCTTGAAGCGCCCGTCATAGGCCTTGAGAATCGTGTTCTTGGTGGACAGATAGACCGGCCATTTGCGCTGCAGCCCGTAATTCAGGCAGGCATGCGCGAAATCGCGGATCGATTCATCCAGATTGTACATGCCCATGGCGACGCCGCCGCCGGGAAAATCAAACACCTCATACTGCACCGGCTTGCCGCCATCATCTGGCGTAAAGGTCATGGTCAGCTTGCCCGGCCCTGGCACGACAAAATCCGTCGCCTTGTACTGATCGCCAAACGCATGACGGCCGATCACGATGGGCTGGGTCCAGCCCGGCACCAGGCGCGGCACATTCTGCATGATGATCGGTTCACGAAATACCGTGCCGCCCAGAATGTTGCGGATGGTGCCGTTGGGCGATTTCCACATTTTCTTGAGGCCGAATTCCTTTACTCGCTCCTCGTCAGGCGTAATGGTGGCGCATTTCACGCCGACGCCATATTTTTTGATCGCCTCGGCTGAATCGATGGTCACCTGATCATTGCTGGCGTCGCGGCTTTCCATGCCCAGGTCGTAATATTTCAAATCCACATCCAGATAGGGCAGGATCAGTTTTTCACGGATCATCTGCCAGATGATGCGCGTCATTTCGTCGCCATCGAGTTCAACGACGGGGTTTTTTACCTTGATCTTGCTCATGCTGTTTCCTCGTTCAGTCTGGATTTAGTTCGATATAGCACTAAGATTGCCTGGCGTCGATTGCCCGCTTGGCGTCGATCCGTCGGCTGGCGTGGCGTTCGATATAGTCCACGGCTTCCTCTGGCGATGGCGCCAGATGGAAATAGTCCTGCCCCGCCGCCGTCAGAAACCCCTGATCCTGCATGGTGCGCAGCATCTGCATCAGGGGGTCCCAATAGCCGGTATTGTTCAGCAGCACACAGGGCTTGTTATGCAGCCCAATCTGATGCCAGCAGAGAATTTCAGCAATTTCATCCAGGGTGCCGGATCCGCCGGGCAGGGCGATAAAGCCGTCCGACAATTCAAACATGCGCATTTTTCGGGCATGCATGGTTGCTTCAATATGGCGCATGGAAATGCCCTTCAAACCGACCTCCAGATCTTCCAGATGCTGGGTGATGACGCCAACGACATGGCCGCCCGCATCCATTGCGGCCTGCGCAGTGACGCCCATCAGGCCGATGCTGCCGCCGCCATAAATCATGCGAATATGGCGTTCCGCCAATATTCTTCCAACTTGTTGGGCAGATTCGATGTTGGTTGGGTTTTTCCCGGTTTTTGATCCACAATAAATGCAGATCGATTTTTGTCCGCGCATTCTCTAATTGCTCTATGTTGCCTCAAGGTGGCGATTCTAACAGGAAATGATGACTGAACCATGATGCGTAAAGGGTTTTTGTCAAAAACGTTCTTCATGCCGCGCCGCGAAATTCTGGTTTTGGCGGCCTTGATGCTGCTTGTGGGGCTGGGATTGATCAGCCTGCTTTCCTATCGCAGCGGTCAGGAAGCCGTTCCCGGGTTCGTTTCTGCGCCCCCGATTGCTGTCGCCCCCAGCCCTGTTGAGCCTGGCTTCGATGTGATTCGCGTCACCCGCGATGGGCGCGCGGTGATGGCGGGCCGCGCAAATCCCGGCTCGCAGGTCAGTGTAAAATCCGGTGACCAGCTTTTGGGGCAGGTCACGGCCGATGCGCGCGGGGACTGGGTCATGATTCTGGAAATCCCCCTTAAGCCCGGCGCCCAGGTACTTTCGTTGAATGCCCAATTAGGTCAGGAGGGCCTGGTATTGTCGAAAGATTCGGCCATTATTTCGGTTCCGGATCGACAGGATGGAGAGGTGTTCGTGGCCGTCAGCCGCCCGGACAAGGCAACGCGCATCCTCAATCAGGGGCAGGCCGATGCCGTGCCGGGCGTCGCGATGGCGGGCATTGATCTTGCGCCCAAAGGCGGCGCGATGCTTTCGGGGCGTGCCGAGGCAGGCCGCCTGGTCCGGATTTATCTGGATAATCAACCGGTTGGTGAGGCGACAGCCAATGCGGCGGGGGACTGGGAACTGGAATATAAAGGCGATATCGGCCCCGGCGCGCATAAATTGCGTGGCGATCAGTTTGATCAGGAGGGCAAGGTTGCCCTGCGCGCGGAGATCGCCTTTTCGAGGGCTGACGAGGGTAGCCTGGTCATGGGCGGACAGCAGGTTGTGGTCATGCAGGGCAACGCCCTGTGGGAAATTGCCCGCAATATTTATGGTTCCGGCATGGCCTACAGCATAATTTTCACCGGCAACAGTCAGCAAATTCGCAATCCCGACTTGATCTATCCCGGACAGATTTTCGATATTCCCGCCGCACCCGATCAGGATAACAGGGGGCTAGCCCCCCAGCACACAAATCCGTGATTTATTACCTAAATGTGAAATTTGACTGGCGCAAGAGGGCGAACTCGTATTAGCTTATTCATAAGATCAACAATAAGATCTGACATGCTATCTGGAATGAGCGTAAATATCAGTAAAAAAAATCCAGGGGCAAAGCAGGCATAGCAAGTTCCAGGCGGCAACGCAGTCAACGACATGGGAGGGGACTAATGGCCATTCGATCGGCTTTTATAATGGGGTTATTAACGGCGGGCGTTTTTGCCGGAACGGTAATGGCGGAAGTTCCCGCCGAGGTTGCTGCGCGGCTTGGTCAGGATTTGACTCCGCTAGGCTCACAAAAATCCGGTAACAAGGATGGGACGATTCCTGAATGGACCGGCGGCCTGTCCGAGGTTCCGGCAGGGGTTACCTATAAGGTGGGGGATCGTTATCCCGATCCGTATGCGGCGGATAAGCCGCTATACACCATTACTTCAGCAAACATGGCGCAATATGCGGATAAGCTGACGGAAGTCAGCACCGCGTTGCTGACCACCTATCCCGGCGCCTACAAGATGAATGTCTACCCGACCCGGCGTTCTTGCGCCAATCCGCCAAGCATCTATGAGGCGAACAAGCGCAATGCTGCGGGCGGCATAATATCGGCAAGTGGTGATGGCTTTACCGGTTCGGTAAACGGCGCACCGTTTCCAATTCCCGGCAACGCCAACGAAATGATGTTTAATCAGCGGCTGCAATATCGCGGTTACAAGATAACGCGGCAATATGTGTCCGTGGCGCCGACACGCAGCGGTGAATATTCGGTCTATACTATCCAGGACGAGGTTATTTTTCCCTGGAGCGACCCGTCAAAAACCACGACGGAATCCCTTGATAATGTCTGGGCCTTTTATATCAACAATACGGTCGCACCGGCCCGCGCCGCAGGCAATGTGGTGCTGATTCACGATACGATTGACGCCGTGCAGGGGCAGCGCAAGGCCTGGGTCTACAGCCCCGGCACCCGCCGTGTGCGCCGCGCGCCCAATATCGCCTATGACAATCCCAGCTTCAATGATGATGGCCTGTCCACCATCGACGCCTTCAACATGTATAACGGCGCGCTGGATCGCTACGACTGGACCTATAATGGGCGAACCGAGGCCATCACCTCGCACAATAATTATCGCATGGCGAGCGCCGATGTGAAATATTCGGACCTGTTCAAGCCCATGGTCATCAATCAGGATTATCCGCGCTATGAACTGCGCCGCAATCATGTGATCACTGCGAATGTGCGCCCGGATACGCGGCATATCTATACCAAGCGCGTATTCTGGCATGATGAGGATACAGCCCAGACGGTCGCCACCTCCGCCTATGACGCGCGCGGCAAGATTTGGCGGGCGCAGGAGCAATTCTCCTATGTGCATTATGGCGTGCCTGCGTGCAATACTGCGGGGTTCGTGTCCTATGATCTGAATGCCGGCCGCTATACGGCGCAGGAATTCTTCAATGAAGAGCCGTCCCTGAACCACTTTGCGGACGAACTGACCATGGACCGGTATACGCCGGATTATATTCGCCGTGTTGGTGTTCGCTAACCAGCAGAATATGCTTTAAGATGGCGGGGCCGGTGGACATGTACCACCGGCCCCGTTTTTTTTGGCAGGTATAACGAACGTGCGATCTCTTGCAGGCGGCGCCGAGGATAGTCCGGCGCCAGAAAATCAATGGCAAACATTGGCGACGGTTGCGCCTTATCTGTGGCCGGCCGGCAGGCGTGATTTGCGCATGCGCGTGGTCATGGCCGTCATCCTGCTGCTGCTATCCAAAATCGTCACCGTCTATGTGCCGTTTCTCTATAAGGCCGCCGTGGACAGTCTGGGGCCGCAGGCATCTGGCGACAATGCGGCAGCGATAGCGGCGGCTGGTGATGCCGGGCGCATCGCCGCCAATCTGGATCTACTGGCGATCCCCATTACGCTCATTCTGGCCTATGGTTTCGCGCGCATCCTGCAACAAATGTTTACCCAGGGGCGCGATGCGGTGTTTGCCGATGTCAGCCAG
>CAYGDL010000121.1:0-6587 GCA_964348545.1 uncultured Alphaproteobacteria bacterium
GGGCGTTTCCAGGCGGGTTGGTGGCGAAGCCCCGCTGAAACACCATCAGGGCCTGGCGCACATCGCCATGGGCCGCCACCTGGGATGCCGCAGCCCCTACCCTATCGGTACGCAGTCGTGGATCGTCCAGCAGGGCAGTATCGAGGTTCTGGGCTGCCTTGAGCGCCGCCCGTACATTGGCGGGATCGGCCCCGGCCAGAAGCACCTGTAGCGCGACAGCGCGATACATCGCCCCGGTATCCAGATAGACATAGCCAAGCTGCGCCGCCAGACTCCGGGCCAGCGTGCCCTTCCCCGACGCCCCCGGCCCATCAATCGCGATTACGATGGGCTGGCTCATCCAGCGACTTCGATGGTTGCGCCAAGCCCGTTCATCAGGGCGCGAAAGCCGGGAAAGCTGGTGTCGATCATCGCGCCATCATCCACAGTGACCGGGCGTTCCGCCGCCAGCCCCGCCACCAGAAACGACATGGCGATACGATGATCCATCCGGGTGGCGATGGTGGCGCCGCCCGGAATAGGCCGTAACTGGCCGCCCCGTCCTTCAATGATCAGCTCGTCGGGCAGTTCCTGTACATCCACGCCACAGGCCGTCAGGCCCGCAGCTATGGCCGCCAGCCGGTCGCTTTCCTTGACCCGCAATTCGGCCAGACCGCGAAATTCGCTGCGGCCCTGGGCACAGGCGGCGGCAATCGCCAGAATGGGATATTCATCAATCATCGACGGCACACGTTCCGGTGGCGGAACGATACCACGTAACGGCCCCGACCGCGCCGTTATGTCCGCTGTCATCTCGCCGCCCTGCGCGCGCATATTCTCAATACGCAAATCTGCACCCATTTCCCGCAAACAGTCAAACAGACCGGTGCGCAAAGGATTCATGCCCACGTCGGTCACAGTTATCTGCGAGCCTGGCGTAATCAGCGCAGCAACCAGCAAAAACGCCGCCGAAGACGGATCGCCGGGCACCTGAAACGCCACTGGACGCAATTCCGGCTGCCCGCGCAGGCAAATCCGCCGCCCGCCACCGGCAAGACCATCCACCACGATATGCGCCCCCATATGACGCAGCATGATTTCGGTATGGTCGCGGGTGGGTTCCGGCTCGATCACGATGGTCTCGCCCCGGCTGTTCAGGCCGGCCAGCAAAATCGCCGATTTTGTCTGGGCCGAGGCGACCGGCAACTGATATTCAACCGGCATCACCGGATCAGCGCCGGTAACCGTCATGGGCAGGCGATGGCCTTCACGGCCCACAAACTGCACCCCCATCCGCGACAAAGGTTCCACAATACGGGCCATGGGGCGGCGGTTCAGCGAGGCGTCCCCGGTAAAGGTTGCAGTAATGCGATGCCCGCCAACAAGCCCCATCAGCAGCCGGGCGGAAGTACCGGAATTGCCCATATACAGGATATCATCCGGCGCGCGCAGGCCGTCAATGCCCACACCATGCACCTGCCATTCCCCTGTCCCCAGACGCACGGCATCGCCGCCCAGCCGACGAATGGCCTCAGCCGTGCGCATGACATCCTCGCCCTCCAGCAGGCCCGTAATGCGGGTCTCGCCCGCCGCCAGCAGCCCGAACATCAAGGCCCGGTGGGATATGGACTTGTCACCCGGCACCTGCACACGGCCCGCCAAAGGCTGTCCAGGGCTGCTGCGCAAGGGGGTATGGCCATCATGTGAAGCACTCAAAGCTAAAACCCGTCAATTGCCGCTGAAAAGGATGGATCAGCGTTGTTTAGCACAGAGTTTACGGTGCGCAATAAGCCAGAGTTTACGCGGGCGATTAATTTATCTTTGACATCATGGCCCCGCCATGGCTATGAAGCCCGCCTTATGGCAGTTCTGCCGCCGGACTTTACGGAAAGAGGAATTCGTGGCCAAACCTGAATGGGGAACCAAGCGGCAATGCCCTGCATGTGGTGGCCGTTTCTATGATCTCGGCAAGGCCAATCCTGTGGTCTGCATTAAGTGCGAGCATGCATTTGAACCCGAAATCCTGCTCAAACCACGGCGCGGGCGCCCGGACGATAAACCGCTTGAGACGATCAAGGACGCGACGCCGGATGATCTTGACGATGAGGAAGAAGGCGACACCATATCCCTGGAAGAGCTTGATGAAGCGGACCTGGACGATGATGATGATATCGCCGCAGTCGCTGATATTCCGGATATTGAGATCGATGACGATCTGGATGATGAAATTGATGTCGACGACAGTACGCTGCTGGAGACAGACGATGATGACGATGATATTGTCATCCTGCCTAAACCGAGTAGTGACGATTAGCCAGACGACTGGCCAGGACGAAACAGCGCCGCTATAGTTGTTTGCGGCGCAAAAGCATGGGGCTGTAGCTCAGTTGGGAGAGCGCTTGCATGGCATGCAAGAGGTCAGCGGTTCGATCCCGCTCAGCTCCACCATTGTTCATTAGTTTCGTAAACTACTGCCTATGGGCTGTCTGGCAGGATTCGAATTATTTTATAAATCTTCCCGCTGGCATAAGAGCTTTGAACGCCATTTCGCAGAGATCATCGAGAAGCAGGGCGTTGTCCTGAGGCAACTGCGTGATACTGCTATGACTTTTAACACTTGATCTCTTTGCATCATGAATAATTCTAACTTTTGCTGAATGTCTGTTACACATCATTTTGAACGCGCCCACATTAAGTTTTGCAAACGCGTCATGTTTTTTAATCGTTCGGGCAGAACAAAAATCATCCACGGCTTTCTGTATGTTTTTTTCTGCGCTACATTGAAAAAACTCCAGCCAATTAACGGAAAGGGCTTTTTCCGGACCGCCATTTTTTTTATTAAATTCAGGATCATCACGCAGTTTGAACAAGTCAGGGAAACATCCAATAATTTTTTCCTGATTATCGCTTGAATCCAATTGCCAGATAAGATGTTTTTTCTTTGCATATCTCAAAACATTATCAGTATCCGGAATTTTGACTATTTTCGCCATTCAGGTATGAACCACCCTGCATTTTTGTATGGCTCCAACAAATCAAGCATACGAACTAATGAGGGGGCTTCACCCGCCGCCCTTTCCATTTTTCCATCAAAAACACAGGAAACCAGCCATTTGAAGCCACCATTTGAAAAACACTCCAACACAAGTTTATTGGTTCCATTAATCCACGACGCCAATAAATTACCGGCGTCGGAGAGCCCCAAACTTGGCGACGATGATGCACTGGAATTAAGAATGAACCTGATTAGCGTTTTGAAGGATTCTACGTTGGGTAAATTATCCCCCTGCTCCCATTCCTCGCTACGAAGCAGCCAATCTATTTGGACAAAAAGCTGAGACCTAAGCACCGGGTCAATATGAGATGCGCCAAACTTCGATGTAATTATTTTTAGTTCGGCCCTAATATCAAACAGACCCTCCTCTAATGTACGAGGAGCAGTCTGAGACAGCATGGCTGCCGCTTCAGAAAAGCTAATATGCTGACCAATTGAGCGATCTGCCCCTGCGCTAACTGCCATTGACAGCGGTTCAGGGAAAAGAAAATAATCATCAGTCTTTGGAGGGATATCCATTAATTAAATAGCCTCTTACATTTTGGGGTTAGCAAATCTTCAAAGAAAAAATTCTTCTTATTTCTGATTTCTTCCAACACCTTAAATAACTGAGGATTATTATTGGGTAAATTTTTTGACTGCGCAATGTCAATATCAAAAATAATTGATTCAAAATTTAATAGAGGTGGTTCATCCGCCCCACGAACATTAACCGTCAAGACTCTGTCACACTCGATATCAGACACAATTTGCGTCGAATAACTATTAAATACAGGAAATTTTTTCTTTGGAACCTGTGGGTATATTTTTAAATAATCTTCCAATTCAATATTTTGACCTGCCGCAGGTATATCTATCCTGTTAATATACCGGATCCCGATCCTGCTTAAAGATTTGAAATTCTTGTTTGTATACCAATCATAGAATTTTTTAAATTCGGTCACCAGCTTTGGCCACCCTTCGTAGGGTGGTAGTTTGGAAAATGATATTGCATCACGCTTAATCTGCACAATAATGGAACTGTCCACATTATTAATGAGTTTGTACCCAGCAAATTCTGTTTTTGCTTCCGCAGTAACGCCAGCTTCCTCATTGAGTGGAATGCGAAATTCAACCTTCTGAAGTGTTTGAATGGTAAACTTGGATTTTTGTTTTGAAACCAGTTTTTCGAGCTTTTTATCATCAAGTGAATTAGCAAAACGCACTTCAATTACGGCCTCGATAATGGGGGGCCTTTTATAACTCTTATGTTTTTTACCGGCCTCTGGCATAAACAAACTCCCTAATTCGAATACGGTTATATTGTTAACCGGATAAACCATTATCCTAGGATGCTAAATCCTGTTAGTTGATAAATCTATCAGCCTTTCCCCCCGCGCCCCGCAAAAAAATGCCATATCCAATTCCATCGGCGGCTATAATGCTTTAAGTAAGCGTTTCCAACGCGGTCCAACCGCTCCCAGGACATACTTACCGGATAAATTCCCCATGTGGCTTTTTGCCAATTCCGCAATATTTTCTGATCTGGCTGCGGGGGTGACGTACTGGCTCGTAGGGATCATTTTGCTGCTCTTGCTATCCACTTCAGCGCATGCGGATGGGTTTGAAAATTTAATGCCGCTGGACGCCACAATCTCCGCGCCCCCTGCCCCGTGGCGGCTGGTGCGATTTGACGAGGATATTCCCGCTACCCGATATCATGTGCGCGAATGGGATGGCGTGAACGCCATTGCAGCGGTGGCGCAACGCAGCATGGCGCTGCTGGCGCGCCCGCTCACCGTTGATCTTGTGGCGACGCCAATGCTGTGCTGGCGCTGGCGTGTTGACGCGCCCCTGACCAGCGCTGATATGGTGACAAAAGCCGGTGATGATTACGCCGCCCGGGTTTATCTTACCTTCAAGCTGGCGTCTTCGGATCTGTCGCCTGGCGCACGTATAAAGCTGAAACTGGGCCGTGCTATCTACGGCGCGGACACGCCGGATGCGGCGCTGAATTATGTGTGGGACAATCGCTATCCGGTGGGGACCGCGCGCTGGAACGCCTACACGGATCGCGCGCGGATGATTGTGGTGCAATCCGGCGCGCAAAACGCAGGCCAATGGGTGGTGGCGCAGCGCGATGTTCAGGCTGATTTTATCGCGGCTTTCAAAATCAAACAGCCCCGGCTAACGTCCCTGGCCATCGCATCGGATACCGATAATACCCTTGAGACCGCCCATGCGGGCTTTGCCGATTTTCATTTTGTACCGCGCGGGCAGGCCTGCACCTTTCCCCGGGTTAAGTAATATCGTCATACCCTGTTCCATCACTTGGGTTTATGAGCTAAAAGGCTGTTCATCGTGACGCCTTCGCGCCCTAGGACTTACAAACCGGAAAATTCCCCCATGTGGCGTTTTGCCAATCCTGCGATATTTTATGATCTGGCCGCCAAGGCGTCGCCCTGGGCGGCGGGGATCAGTCTGTTGCTGTTGGGGCTTGGCGCATATCTGGGGCTGTTTGTGGCGCCGCCGGATTATTATCAGGGCGAGATCATGCGCATCATGTATGTGCATGTGCCCGCCGCCTGGATGGCGATGTTCTGTTATGGCGTGATGGTGGTATCCAGCGCCAGCGGGCTGATCTGGAATCACCCGCTGGCTTATGTGTGCGCCAAGGCCACCGCCCCCATCGGCATAGTGTTTACCGCCATTGCGCTGATTACCGGATCGATCTGGGGCAAGCCGACATGGGGAACCTGGTGGTCGTGGGATGCGCGCATGACATCGGTGCTGATCCTGCTGTTTTTATATCTGGGCTATATCGCGCTGTGGAACGCCATTGAAGAGCCGGTGCGCGCCGCCAGGACAACGGCAATTCTGGCGCTGGTCGGCGCGGTGAATTTGCCGGTCATCAAATTTTCCGTGGACTGGTGGAATACGCTGCACCAGCCGGCGTCTCTGATGCGGGCCGATGCGCCGGCCATTCATTCATCCATGCTGATGCCGCTGCTGCTGATGGCGCTGGGTTTCACGGTGTTTTATGTGTGGCTGCTGCTGCTGCGCATGCGCGGGGAAATTCTGGCGCGCCGGGTGCGCGGATTGCGGCTTGCGCGCGTTCAGGCGGGGCAGAACTGAGGTGGAAATATCCTGGGCGATAAATGATTTCGCGGCCTATATCTGGGCCGCATGGGGCATTGCGGGCGCGCTGTTGCTGGCCATATGGCGCACAAGTGATAGTCTGTTGCGCCGTCAGGCGGCGCTGCTTGCAAAGCTTGAGGCTGAAGGGAAATTATGACACGTAAACATTATGACACGTAAACAAAGACGGCTTTATTCCGTGATCGGCGCCATGGCGTTGCTGGGCAGTGCGGTTGGGCTGGTGCTGTATGCGGTGCGCGACACGCTGGTGTATTTCTACAGCCCCACGGAAGTTGCGCAGAAGCATCTGCCGCCTGATCGTAATTTCCGCATTGGCGGCCTGGTCGAGGAAGGATCGGTCGTGCGGCATCCGGACGGCATGAATATCGATTTCGCCGTAACCGATCTGCAAACCCGCATCATGGTGCGCTATACC
>CAYGDL010000122.1:0-6579 GCA_964348545.1 uncultured Alphaproteobacteria bacterium
CGAACGAATCGGTGGTTTGCAGGCCGTCCGAATTGGTGCCGGGATTATCATAGGCGATATTCGGCGCACGGCGCACTCGCCGGGTGCCGGGGCTGTACACCCACGCCTTGCGGCGGCCCTCGGCGACGTTGATGGTCTCGTGAATCAGGATCACGTTACCCGCGCTACGGGCCGGAGAGATCGTGTTGGAGATATATTTCAGCGAAATATTGTTCAGCTCTGACATATCCTTGATGGCTGGATCGCCATAATTCTGTAGCACTTCGTCCTGCGCAACATAGTGGGTGAAATCGCCGCTGCGGGTAGGGGCCGCGAACACAAGCTGACGGGTCGCCTTGAAGTTGCGATATTTCAGGCGATGGTTCCAGATAAGACTTTGCGCCGTGCTCGGGATCGGAAACGCGGTCGTACGAACCGCACCCGTCATGCCCGCGCCATCAAGCGACTGCTCACTGTTCAGCGCGTTGTTTTTCACAACCTCATATACCGCCGTGGGCTGCGCACAGGAGCGCCGGGTTTGATAGACATTCATTTTGAACGTATCGGGATACGCCTTGAACATCGCTATCGGCATTTCGCTCAAATTCTTTTCGTACTGCCCACTGTTCGCGGCGGTGATGGTGAACAGAGGCTTATCATCCGGGAACGGATCCGGGTGACGATCGCCCATTTTGTAGGTCACATTTGCCGGGGGCTCCGACAATCCACCCGTCCATTCCGGGATCGTGCCCTCTTTATTCCCGGCTTTTTGTGAACCCAGCGGTGTCAGATCCTTGCCAAGCCGGTCTGCGACCTCTGCTGGCACTCCCGCCAACGCCGCCGACGACAACAATGCCGTAAACGAGGTTGCGAAGAGAATTTTCTTCATAATCATGATGCTGCCCTTCCTTATTATTAGTATGCGACCCGATCCTTTGCCAAACAGGTCCTGCCGCAAGACTTGCACAGGCTGGGGCGAGCACTCAATTCAAGAAAACGTCAGACGCCATGAATTTAGGCATAACAGGCCTGAATCTAGTAAAAATTTCGTGATCTGCCCGTGTCATTGAGCCATTTCCACCGCCAGGACCGTAATAATCGCCATAACACAGCGGCTTTGCGAGAATCGCTGCAACGACACACTGCATCTGATCCCGCACGCGATAGAGCGTTTTACATCCTTTTCCCGGCCATGCCGGGTCAATGCCACTTTCCAATATTTTCATAATCCGGGGCATCGTCTGTTCGAATATATGTTTCAGGGGCCAGCGAAAGACTGTTGCCCCCCCGCCCCCTGTCCGTGCTAAAACTATGATCAAGAATTATCAACAGGGAGATCGCTGCAATGGATCTTAGCTTTGGACCGGAATATGAAGATTTTCGCGCGGAATTGCGCACATTTATTGAAAAAAACAAGCATAAAGCCCCACCCCCGGGCATGGGCATGCACCATCCCGGGCCGCAGGAGCAGGATTGGCAGAAGCTGCTGATCGAACATGGCTATACCTGCCGCACCATCCCGAAACAATATGGCGGCTATGGCGGCGAAGCGGACGTTCTGAAAACCGTCATCATTCAGGATGAGTTCGCCCGCGCAAATGTCAATTCCGGCCTGAGCGGCCAGGGTATTGGCATGCTGGTGCCGACATTGCTGGAACGCGGCACCGACAAGCAGAAAGAACAATATATCCGCCCGACCATCTGGGGCGAGATCTATTGGTGCCAGGGTTATTCCGAACCCGGCGCTGGCAGCGATCTGGCCAGCCTGCGCACCAATGCCCGCGTGGAAGACGGACATTTCATCATCAATGGCCAGAAAATCTGGACCAGCTCGGCGCATTTTTCGGACATGTGCTTCATTCTGGTGCGTACCGAACCCGACAAGCCAAAGCATGAAGGCATTTCCTATATTCTGATGGATATGAAAACGCCGGGCATCGAAGTGCGTCCATTGGTCACAATGACTGGCGCGGCCGAATTCAACGAAACCTTCCTGACCGATGTGAAAGTGCCAGTGGAAAATGTCGTTGGCAAACGCGGCGAAGGCTGGCTGGTCGCCAATACCACGCTGAAACATGAACGCGGCATGCTGGGCGATCCGTCGCAATTGCTGGGCCGCATCGAAAGTATCGTAAAAATTCTCCAGAATGAAACGCTGGACGGCAAGCCGTTGATGCAACATCCCATGTATCGCGACCGGCTGATCGCGGCACAGGCCAAAACAGAAGCGTTGAAATATCATTCACTACGGCTGTTGACCTGCACGCTGAAAAATGAAGATCCAGGCGTGTCGCGCCTGATCATCAAATATTATGGCACAACGCTCAGCCGCGAACTTTCCGACATTGCACTGGAAGCATTGGGCGAGCTTGGCTCACTCTATGATGGCAGCCCGCATATCCGCAGCCATGGTTCATGGCAGTGGCGCAACATGTTCGACCTCGGCCTGATCATTGGCGGCGGCACATCACAAATTCAGAAAAACATCATCAGCGAACGTGGCCTCGGTATGCCGCGCGAGCCGAAGCTGGCGGAGGTAAAATAATGGAATTCGGATTATCAGACGATCAAAAACTGCTGCAGGATTCTTTCCGCCGCTTTACGGAAGACAAATTGCCGCTGGATAAAATCCGCGAATATGCCAACACCAAAACCGGATTTAATGCAGATATCTGGAATGGCCTGGTGGAACTGGCGGCGACCGGCGTGATTATACCCGAACAATATGGCGGCGCAGGCTTCAAGATGCTTGATGCCGTTGTCATTCTGGAATCGCTTGGCCGCACGGTCACGCCGGTTCCGTTCATTGGCAGCGCCATCATGGCGCCTGCGGCCTTGCTTGCGGGCGGGACCGAAGCGCAAAAAGAAGAATGGCTGCCGCAAATCGCATCCGGCGAAGTGAAATTCGGCGTCGGCGTAACCGAATGCATCAGCACACGCGACAGCAAGGGCGTCACTTTGTCTGGGGACACCCTGAATGGCAATGCGATGTTCGTCATTGATGGCGGGCCGGCAGATGTTTTCCTGATTGCCGCTGGTCCTGATAACATGGCCATCGTGCCGCGCAATGCGCCGGGCGTAACGGTCACTAAACTCACAACCATCGATTATTCACGCATGCATTCAGAGGTAAAACTCGAAAATGTGAAGGCAAACCTGTTGGGCGGCAAAGACAAAGGTGGCGCCGCCATCCGGCAGGCCATTCTGTCGGGACGCCTCGCACTGGCAGCCGACACACTGGGCGCCGCCGAAGTGATGATCTACAAGGCCGTGGATTACGCGATGGAACGCAAACAGTTTGAACGTGTCATCGCGTCCTATCAGGCGGTCAAGCATATGTGCGCCGAAATGATCGCGGAACTTGAACCTTACCGCTCGCTGGTCTGGTATGCAGGGCACGCCTATGATGAAGTGTCAGGCGAGGCGCTGCTCAATGTCCTGCTCGCGAAATCCGGTATTGATGAGGCGGGAAAATTTATTATCCGCACCGCCACCGAGGTGCATGGCGGCATGGGCTTTACCGATCTGATGGGCCTGCATTACTGGTACAAGCGTGTCAGCGTCAACCGCGCCCTGCTGGGCACGCCTGAAATGCTGCGCAACGAAGCCGCCATCGCACAGGGCTGGCTGGCTGCCTGATACTGAACCACAAGGAAAAATGTCATGGACTTGCCGCTCGATAAAAAGCTGACCATCGGATTTAGCGCCACAATGGCCAGCCCGCAGGCAAGCCGTGAGGTTTCACAACTTGCCGACCGGCTGGGCTATGACAGTCTGTGGACGGGCGATCACATTGCCTTCGCCGTGCCGATGCTCGATCCGTTATTGCAATTGGCGCAAGTGGCGGCGATTAATTCCCGGCTGATACTGGGCACCGGCGTCTATCTGATGCCGCTGCGCCACGCCACCACAGTCGCCAAACAGATCGCAACCTTCGATCATTTATGCGAAGGCCGGTTTATTTTTGGCGTCGGCGTTGGCGGTGAATTTCCCAATGAATATTCCGCCTGCGGTGTGCCGGTAAAAGAACGCGGCGCGCGGCTGACCGATGGCATCAAGACCATCCGCAAATTGTGGACCGGCCAATCGGTCAGCAATGAAGAAAGCAAATTTTATCCGTTCAAGGATGTTCAGATGCTGCCCCGCCCCATTACGCCGGGCGGCCCGCCGATCTGGACCGGCGGGCGATCCAAGGCCGCGCTGGAACGGTGCGGGCGTCTGGCCGATGGCTGGATATCCTATGTGGTGACGCCAGAAATGTACCGCGATGGATTGGAAAAAATTTCCATTGCCGCCAAAGAAGCCAAACGCGATCTGAAAACATTCGGCAGCAGCCATCTGGTGTTCATGCGCATCGACGACACCTATGAACGCGCGCTGGATCTGGCCGCAGCACATCTGACCAAGCGTTACGCCATGGATTTCCGTCCCGCCGCGCAAAAATATGCCGTGCTGGGAACACCATCCGACTGCGCCCAACGCATCGCCGATTTCCATGCCGCAGGTGTGCGTCATTTTGTATTGGATTGCACCGGCCCACTGGAAGAACGTGACGCGCAACTGGAGCGTTTTTCGAAAGAGGTGCGCCCGCTGCTGGGTCAATTGGCGGCGGCGTAAAACGCCGTGTGAAGGATAAAGACGCGCCACAGATCGAAGCCATCAGCGCCATTACACTGGCCACCCATGACATGGCGCGCGCGGTAGCGTTTTACTCAAGCCTGGGTTTCGCTATCCGATATGGCGGCGTCACCAGCGCGTTCACCAGTTTTCATGTGGGCGATGGCAATATCAATCTGATGGCCGTCCCCAAAGATCAGTCCTGGGGCCAATGGGGGCGGTTCATCATTTACGTATCCGATGTGGACGCCATGTATTCCCGCGCCATCGCAAGCGGCCTGCACCCGGAATTTGCGCCCCGCGACGCCCCTTGGGGCGAACGCTATTTTCACATCAAAGACCCGGACGGCCACGAACTAAGCTTTGCCAGGTTGCTGGCAGGGTAAGATGTTAGTCGCCCTTGACTTATCCTGTATTATACGTATAATACTAATATTACGTATTAAGCTTTGAGGGAAGTATGACCAAAACTACCGCCATGGAGTTTCAGCGTAAGTTTGGCGAATTTCAGCATCAGGCGCTACGTGAACCAGTCGAAATCACCCGTCATGGACGCCGTGAACTGGTTCTGATGTCTGCGGATCACTATGACTGGCTAGTGGCCGCGGCGCGGCGCGCGTCTCGCACCTCAGATGCGGCTAAAGTCGTAGTCGATGCCGTAAGCAGAACCGAGATGGACCCGGAACATGCGGGCCTTGATGAATTGATGATCTGAGCCACCCTGGTGGCGTTGCCCGAACCCCGCCCCGGTCTGGTTATTCGATATGATTACCTTTGGACCCATGAGGCTGCCATTGGCCGTGCGCAGGGCAAAGAACGTCCAGCCTGTCTTATAGCGGCAAGTGATGCGACCGTTTCACCGCGATTTGTGGTTATCCTGCCGATCACCCATACCCCCCCCGGAAAGAATGTTGACGGGATCGAGATTCCAATGAAAGTACGCAGCGCTTTAGGTCTGGACGACGCGCCATGCTGGATAATCATATCAGAACATAATGTCGATGAATGGCCGAATGCTGGTCTGTCGTCAATTCCCGGGCGGGGTGGTGAATTCAGTTATGGATTTATTCCACCCGGCCTGTTTGCCCAGGTGAAAGCCAGGTTTTTAGAGTTAAGTGACCAGGGCAAAACTGCTGGCGTAAAGCGTGATTAAGCAGCCTTTCCCCACTTCTAGAATCCCGAAAAACTTCATTGAGTAATAAGGCCGGATCGCCGATACTGCGCGCCATGACAACAGCAACGCATAAAGCATACTCCGGCGATTTTAACGCTGAGACTATCCGGGAAATCGCGCAGGGATTAATGGGATTGGATGGCCCGCTAATGCCAATTCTGCATGCGCTGAACAACCGGTTTGGCTTTGTGGACGAACGCGCTTTGCCTATTATTGCAGATGTGCTCAATCTCACCCGCGCCGAGGTGCAGGGGGTGGTCAGTTTCTATCATGATTTTCGCCGGACGCCCGCAGGCCGCCATGTCGTAAAAGTGTGCCGCGCCGAGGCCTGTCAGGCCATGGGCGCTGAAAATCTGATTGCCGGGCTGGAAAAATCCTTCGGCGTCAAGCTGGGCGAAACCTGCAAGGATGGGCGTATGACTTTGGAGCCGGTTTACTGTCTGGGCAATTGCGCATTATCGCCCGCCGCCCAGATTGATGGAAAACTGTACGGCCGGCTGGATGTGGCCGGGGTCGCGGCGCGGTTAGGCAAATGACGCAGCTGATTTATGTGCCCGATGACGCCGCCGCCCTTTCGGTTGGCGCCGAAGAAGTGACGCTGGCGATTGAAGCTGAAATCGCCAGACGCGGGCTGGATGCCAAACTGATCCGCACCGGCTCGCGCGGGCTGTTCTGGCTGGAACCATTGGTGGAGTTTGCTACGCCCAAAGGGCGCATCGGTTATGGCCCGGCCCGTGTGGCGGACGTTCCCGCAATGTTTGATGATCCCGCCCATGCGCGCAGTCTTGGGCTGGTTGAAGAAATTCCAT
>CAYGDL010000123.1:0-6547 GCA_964348545.1 uncultured Alphaproteobacteria bacterium
CTGTAATCATCAGCACCATGACGCCGATATTGGTGATGTCCGCGCCAAAGCGCCCCGCCTGGGTCCGGTCCACTTTGACATGCCATTCAATGCCCGGAAGCGGGCGGCTGTCTTCAATGTCTATTAACCCTGTTACCTCGTTGCGCATAAAATCTGCGATGCGGGGAAGCGCCGCGTTGAGTTTCTCTTTGTTGTGCGAAGATATTTCCAGAATAATGTCCTTGGTGACCGGCGGGCCGCCTTCACGTTTGCGCAACTGTACGCGAATGCCGGGGATGTTCCGGGTGCGTTCGCGAATTTCCGCCAATATCGCATTCATGCCGCGCTCGCGCGCGTTCCAGTCGGCAAGTTCGATCCGGATGGTTCCGATGCTGTCGCGCGGCGCGCCCTCGCGGTTGCCGCCGGTGTTGCGCCCGGTATGGGTGAACACGCTGCGGATATCCTTCACCTCAAGAACCTGGCGCTCAACCTCAATGACCAGATCGCGCATTTCCTGGGCGGACAGGTTTCCCCGCGCCGCCACATGGATAATGGCGCCGTCCGATTCCGTATCGGTGAAAAACTCCAGCCCCTTGCCGAAACTGGCATAGGCGGCGCTGACGATGATCAGCGATGCGCCAGCCGCCCCGATCACCTTTAGCGGATGGCGCAGCAGCCGCGTGATCAGCCGCGCATACAGGCCGGTGAAACCGCCAAGCTCGCTCAGATCACCTTGTTCGGAAGCCTTGATCGATTTCAGGGTTTGTACATCATCCGTGCTGGGCTGTCCGAATATGGCCCCCAGCGCGGGCACAAAAACGATCGCCACCAGCAACGATGCGGACATCACAAAAATCATGGTTAGCGGCAGGTAACGCATGAATTTTCCGGTCACGTCCGGCCAGAACAGCATCGGCAAAAACGCCACCAGGGTGGTTGCGGTGGATGACACGATGGGCCAGAACATGCGCCGGGCGGCGGCGGTGTAGGCCTGCGCGCGCGGCGCCCCCTCGATCATCTGGCGGTCGGCATATTCCACCACAATGATGGTGTCATCGACCAGCATGCCGACGGAAAGGATCAGGCCAAACATCACCATCATGTTGATGGTCAGCCCGGTCAGCCCAAACAGCATGAATCCGATCAGATAGGACGCCGGAATCGCAATGCCAACCAGCATGGCGGATCGCAATCCGAGCGCTGACAGCACCACGATCATCACCAGCGCCACGGCGGTCAGCACGGCGGCTTCAAGGCTGCCCAGCATGCTGAGTATCCAGCGCGAGTCATCCTGCGCGATGGAAAGCTTGATACTGGGCGGAAGCAGTTTGCGCTGTTCCTCGACAACGGCGCGGATGGTCTGGGTGGTGTCGAGAATATTATAGCCAAGGCGCTTGGACACCGTAATTGAAACCGACGGTTTGCCGTTCAGCCTTGCATAGCTGTAGCGGTCCTTGAAGGTGCGCCGGATGGTGGTCAAATCGCCCAGCGTGACGGCGCCATCGCCAACTACGCGGACCGGCAGGCTGAAAACATCGGCGGCGGTTTCAAACAGGCCGGGCACCTTGACCGCGAACCGCCCCTGTCCGGTATCCAGCACGCCCGCCGCGATCATGCGATTGTTCAGCGTCACCGCATCCAGCAGTTCTTTTGGCGCAATATTATAGGATTCCATTTTGGAGGGATCGGCCACCACCTCCAGCAGTTCTTCGCGATGGCCGCCAAGTTCGGCCTTCAGGACGGACGGGATGGTTTCGATGGCGTCCTGCAGAATGCGCGCATGGCGCAGCAAGGTGCGTTCGGGCGCATCGCCGGACAGGGTTACGGTGATCACCGGAAACAGGCTGGCGTTAAATTCGAGCACAATGGGGTCTTCGGTGTCATCGGGCAGGTCGGCCTTGGCGAGATCAACCTGTTCGCGCACGTCGATCAGCGCTTTTTGCTGATTAAAATTCACATCGAATTCGAGATAAAATCCGGCATGGTCCTGGGCTGCGACCGAGCGCATTTCTTTCAGCCCTTCGACACTGCGCAGTTTGGCCTCCATGGGCTTGACCAGCAGCCGCTCTGCATCCTCCGGCGAGATACCGGGATGTGGCGCAGAGACAAACACAAACGGAATGGGCACGTCCGGGTCGGCTTCCTTGGGAACCGTGAGATAGGAATATAGCCCGGCCAGGAGCATCGCCACGAGGATGGTCAGGACCATCCGCTGCCGCGCAATGAGATTATCCAGCAGCCCCGTCACGATGCGCCCTTCGGGTCAGAGGGCGTTTTATAGGTCACGTCGACCAGCGCCCCGTCGGAAACATATTCCTGACCGACAGTAATGACGTTTGCAATTTTGGGCAGTCCGGTGATCCAGACGCCATCAGACATATTGGCGATGATCGTAACCGGCATAAACCGGGCGCGGCTCTCGCCGTCCACGATGCGTACACCGATGACGCCTGCATCATTCAGCGTCAGAATGGCGGGCGTAATGAAATGCGCCTGGACCTGCGCGGTGCGGATGCGAATGTCGGCGGTAATCCCGTCGCGCAGGGTGTTTTCCGGATTGGCGGTTTCCAGTTCAATGCGAAAGGTGCGGGTGGCGGGATCGGCGGTGGCGGCGACGAAACGCACCACGCCCTGCACGGTTTCGCCGGTGATTAGCTGCGCGCTTCCCGTATCGCCTATATGAAAGGCGCTTATGTCGCGCTCGGACACCTGGCCGATCAGCAGCATCGGGTCGTTATCCACAATATGCGCGCAGACGCCGCCCTCGTTTAGAAAATCGCCGATCTCAACCGGCAGCGCCTCGACCACGCCTTCAAACGGCGCCAGCACGCTGATATCCGACATGGCGATTTCGGCGCGTTTAAGGGCCGCCTGCGCCGCGTCGAGGGCTGCTTTGGCGGCGGCTACCTGGCTTGGTGAACGGTGTCCCTTGCCCGCCAGTTCGGCTGCGGCGTTATAATCCAGCTTGCGGCTAGCCACCATGGCGCGGGCCTCATCCGAATTGGCGCCGCGCGCATCAACGGTCAGTTTACAGATCAAATCGCCTTCTTTGACCCGCGCGCCCTTGGCAAAGGGCAGGGCGCGCACATGCCCCTGCACCCGGGTGCGCAGTTCCACATTGCGGTTGGCCTCGGTGCGGCCGCGAATAACCGCCTCGCCCTGATGCAGTTGCGCGGTGATGGTTTCACCCCGCACGGCGACACGCGGCGCTGCTTTTGCTGGCTCCGCATTATGGGCCTCCGGCGCGTGATCCGTGAACTGCCCGGACAGCATCCACGCCGCAATCACCAGAACAACGCCGCCAGCGGTAATATATGAGCGTTTCACGGGTTACCTCTATTGCGTGATTACATGACGGGGAATAGCAGGGACAGCCAATGGTTTGTTCTGATGAAATAGC
Organism: uncultured Alphaproteobacteria bacterium; assembly: GCA_964348545.1. GTDB lineage: Bacteria > Pseudomonadota > Alphaproteobacteria > UBA11222 > UBA11222 > UBA11222. Next base: position 3,380 of record CAYGDL010000123.1, read on the forward strand.
GGGAGCAACATTTTATTCACTTTGTTGAAACGGCAGAATGCGCAATCGAGCGCGATTTGTGTCAATGGTGAGCAATGCCCCTTCTTCAAGCTCGGACTCTAGCTGCTGGAGCGCAGAGATTACCTGCTTGCCGATTACTTCCTGGCTAACATTATCAGTACGGATTTGTACGACACTAGGTTTCGTGCCGTGGTTAGCGGCAAGGATAGCGCTGAAATCCAGATCGTGCGTGAGAACGATATAGTTGTTCGCCTTGGCAAAAGCCATTATCTGAAGATCAGTTGCGCTATTTGCGCCAAGTGAAGACCAGTGCGCTGCCTCAAAGCCAGCATCTGATAGAAATGTGACCCATCGCGGCGACAGATTCATGTCGATGAGAAATTTCATGTGGTGGCCAGCACAACCTCACGGCCTTCGGCCAGCCAGGCGGCATAACGAAGCGCTTGCATGATGTCTTCGCGCTCAAGGTAGGGGTAGTCATTGAGAATTTCATCAACACTGCGCCCCGCGCCAATTTGTCCAACTACCATGCCAACGCTTACACGCATACCACGGATACAGGCTTTGCCTCCCATCACATCTGGCTGTTGGGTAATGCGATTTAGTTGTCCCATGTTTAGTTCCTTTTCAAAAGGCGGGTTCATAGTGACGGTTAGAAAGTGTCATTTCAAGGGGCATGCTGGCAACCAAAACCCTTATAATTTCATCACCTCGATTAACCAGCCTTGCGGCGGGCTTTGGTTTGCGCGACCACAGGCTTGACGATCTGTTTCAGGAATTGCCCGGTATAGCTTTCCGCGACGGCTGCAATTTGCGCCGGGGTGCCTTCGGCGACGATGCGGCCGCCGCCGTCGCCGCCTTCGGGGCCGAGATCAATGATCCAGTCGGCGGTTTTGATGACTTCGAGATTATGTTCGATTACCACCATGGTGTTGCCGGTATCGACCAGTTCCTGCAACACCTCCAGCAGTTTTTTCACATCTTCGAAATGCAGGCCCGTAGTGGGTTCATCGAGAATATATAAGGTGCGACCAGTGGCGCGGCGCGCCAGTTCCTTGGCCAGCTTCACCCGCTGCGCCTCACCGCCCGAAAGTGTCGTCGCCTGCTGGCCGACCTTGATATAGCCGAGACCCACCCGTTGCAGAGTGACAAGTTTTTCGCGGATGGACGGCACCGCCTTGAAAAATTCCGCCGCCACGTCCACGGTCATGTCCAGCACATCGGCGATGCTTTTGTCGCGGAAAGTGATTTCCAGCGTTTCACGATTATAGCGCCGCCCCTTGCAGATGTCACATTGCACATACACATCGGGCAGGAAGTGCATTTCGATCTTGATCACCCCGTCGCCCTGACAGGCCTCGCAGCGGCCGCCTTTGACATTGAAGGAAAACCGCCCGGGTTTGTAGCCGCGCGTATTGGCTTCCGGCAGGCCGGCGAACCAGTCGCGGATCGGCGTAAACGCGCCGGTATAGGTGGCGGGGTTGGAGCGCGGCGTGCGGCCAATCGGCGACTGATCAATATCAATCACCTTGTCGAGCAGTTCCAGCCCGTCAATGCGTTTGTGCGCGCCCGCCAGTTCGCGCGCGCCATTCAATTTGCGCGCCGCCGCCTTGTACAGGGTTTCGATGATCAGCGTGGATTTGCCGCCGCCCGATACGCCGGTAATGCAGGTGAACGTGCCAAGCGGAATATGCGCGTCAACATTTTTCAGATTATTGGCGCTGGCGCCGATAATGCTCAGCATGCGTTTGGGGTGCGCCGGTCGGGGGGTTTCGGGAACCGGAATTTGCCGCGCGCCGGTAAGATACTGCCCGGTCAGGCTGTTGGGATTATCCATGATTTCCTGCGGTACGCCCTGCGCCACGATGTGACCGCCATGCACGCCCGCGCCCGGCCCCATATCGACCACATAATCAGCGCTGCGGATGGCCTCGTCGTCATGTTCCACGACGATCACCGTATTGCCGAGATCGCGCAGATTTTTCAGCGTGACCAGCAGGCGCGCATTATCGCGCTGGTGCAGGCCGATCGAGGGTTCGTCCAGCACATATAACACGCCGGTCAGCCCGGAACCGATCTGCGAGGCCAGCCGGATGCGCTGCGATTCCCCGCCGGAAAGCGTGCCGGAATTGCGCGCCAAAGTCAGATATTCCAGCCCGACATCATTGAGAAAGCCCAGCCGCTCGTTGATTTCTTTCAATATGCGCGCGGCGATTTCGCGTTGTTGCGCCGTCAGGGTTTTGGGCAAGGCGTCAAACCACGCTTTGGCCTTGCGGATCGACATTTCCGTGACCTGCGAAATGTGCAGACCATCAAGCTTTACCGCCAGCGCCTCGGGTTTTAGCCGGTTGCCATTGCACACATCGCAGTTGGTGATGCGCTGATATTTTTCGACTTCCTCGCGGGTCCAGTTGCTGTCGGTTTCGCGGTAGCGGCGCTCCAGATTTGTGATCACGCCTTCGAACGGTTTGGCGATCTGATATTTTCTGTCGCCGTCCACATAGGACATTTTGATAATGTCTTCGCCTGAGCCGTACAAAATCACATCGCGCGCGGCTTTGGGAATTTCTTTCCAGGGCAGTGTCATGGAAATTTTGAAATGCCGGGCAAGGCTGTCCAGGGTTTGCAGATAAAAGGCGGAAGAGGAACGCGCCCACGGCGCCACCGCGCCATTGCGCAGGCTCAGACTTTCATCGGGTATGATCAGTTCGGGATCGATCACCATTTCGGTGCCCAATCCATCACAGGCGGGACAGGCGCCAAATGGATTGTTGAACGAAAATAATCTCGGCTCGATTTCCGTAATCGTAAAACCCGAAACCGGGCAGGCGAATTTGGCGGAAAAAATAATCCGCTCCGCGCTCTTGTCCGCCATCTCCGCCACGGCGATGCCGTCGCCCAATCCCAGCGCCGTTTCAAAACTGTCGGCCAGACGGCTTTGCATATCCGGGCGGATGACGATGCGGTCTATGACCACATCAATGTCATGTTTGATTTTTTTGTTCAGTTCGGGCGCCGCGTCAATTTCATAATAGGCTCCGTCGATTTTAACGCGCTGAAAACCGCGCTTCATCAGATCGGCCAGTTCCTTGCGATATTCACCCTTGCGCCCTCGCACCAGCGGGGCCAGCAGAAACAGCCTTGTGCCTTCGGGCAGGGCGGTGAGTT
>CAYGDL010000124.1:0-6484 GCA_964348545.1 uncultured Alphaproteobacteria bacterium
TTTTCCATATCCCGGCAGCGGGGACCGTAATGTCAGAGAGCGCAAATAATGGCGGAGGGGATGGGATTCGAACCCACGATACGACTTGACATCGTATAACGGTTTAGCAAACCGCCGCCTTCAGCCACTCGGCCACCCCTCCACACGCGCGGCCATGGCGGTATGCAATCTGCATGCACCATGGCGCTGGCTTGGAACCTAGCTAGTTAGACTAGTTTCAGCGCAGATTCAACAAGGTGCTGATAAAACCCGTAATCAGGGGCGTGACAGCAGCCATTCGCGGGCCTGGCGCTGCGCCTCGGCGATTTGGGGCTGGGTCATTTCCAGCGCCAGCTCCGCGCGCCAGCTCAGCGCCTCGCGCAGGCCCTTGACCGCCGCGACATTGAACCATTTATGCGCCGCCACCAGATCGAACGGCACGCCTTTGCCGGTTGAATAACTGATGGCGAGTTGCAGGCAGGCTTTGCCATCTGCCGGTTCGTATGATTCCTGATAAATGCTCTGTGCTTGACCCATTGCCGGACACTCCGTTTTCCCTGTTGTGACCTACTGCCACTGGTTCAGGCGTTTCGTCGCCCTTAAACCCAGCATGACTAAAGTTTCGGCCCGACAATCCTAAGATGGAGTAAACATGTGGCCAGAATTGGACTAAAAGAAAAAATTCGCCTGCCTATGTGCATTGTATAACATGAAGCATTGAGGCGCAGAAATACGGGATTTTTTTACGGTGCCCAGACCGCGCCGCATCAGCAAAAACGTAAAAAGCGCAAAAAAAAATAAAAATAAAATGCGGTAAACAGAAAAAATATTTTGCGCGCAATCGAATTTACGATTCGTTGACCATGTTTTGCAGCGCGGCGCGCACCGCATCCAGCGCCGCGCTGGCTTTGCCGCCATCGGGACCGCCCGCCTGGGCCATGTCCGCACGGCCCCCGCCGCCCGCCCCGCCCATGGCGGCGGCGCCCGCGCGCACCAGATCAACCGCACTGATGCGCGCGCGCAGATCATCGCTTACGCCAATAGCCAGCGCGCCCTTGCCGTCATTCACCGCCAGAAACGCCACCACGCCGGAACCCAGGCTTTTCTTGCCCGCATCTACCAGGCCGCGCAGGTCTTTGGGATTGACGCCTTCGATGATGCGGGCCATCAGTTTGACGCCTGCAATTTCTTCCGGCGCCATCGCATCCGCACCGCCCGCGCTGGCGGATGGCCCGGATACCGCCAGTTTTTTGCGCAATTCGGCAATTTCACGCTCCTGCTTTTTGCGCTCCTCCATCAGCGCGGCAAGCCGGACCGGCAATTCCTCCGGGCTGGTGCGCAACGCCTGCGCCGCGTCCTTCATCAGCCGGTCGCGCCCCGAAAAATATTCCAGCGCCGCCTGTCCACTCAGTGCTTCGATGCGCCGCACCCCGGCGGCGACAGCCGATTCCGCCACAATGTGAATCAGCCCCATATCGCCGGTGCGGCGCACATGTGTGCCACCACACAGTTCAACCGAATAAGGCGACGCATCAACGCCATGCGCTGCGGGAAGGCTTCCCATGCTCAGGACGCGCACCTCATCGCCATATTTTTCACCGAACAGCGCCATGGCCCCGTGCGCAACGGCTGCGTCGGGGGCCATTAAACGAGTCGATACCGCACCGTTCTGACGCACAATTTCATTGACCAGGCGTTCTGTTTGCGCAATTTCGACATCGTTCATGGCTTTGGGATGCGAGAAGTCAAACCGCAACCGCTCCGCGCCAACGGCGGAGCCTTTTTGCGTCACATGCTTGCCCAGCACCTGGCGCAGCGCCGCATGCAGCAAATGCGTGGCGGAATGATTGGCGCGAATGGCCGCGCGTCGCGCCGGATCAACGCGCGCATCCACATTGTCGCCCACGCGAAGAACGCCACCGCGCACAGTTCCGACATGCACATGCAGATCGCCCAACTGTTTTTTAGTATCGCGCACCATGACCTGTACGCCATTGGCGGCGATCAGCATGCCGGTATCGCCCATCTGTCCACCGGATTCAGCATAAAACGGCGTCTGATTGAGCACGATCCGGACATCGGTATCGGCGGTTGCTTCCTGAACTTCCTGGCCGTTCACCACCAGCGCCGCCACCAGACCTTCGCCCTGTTCATTTTCATAGCCCAGAAATTCCGTGGCCCCGGTGCGATCGCGCACGCCAAACCAGATGGTCTCGGAAGCCGCTTCGCCGGAACCCGACCATGCGGCGCGGGCCTCGAGCTTCTGGCGCTCCATGGCGCTATCAAAGCCGGTATGATCCACGGTGATATTGCGCGCGCGCAAGGCGTCCTCGGTTAGATCAAGCGGAAAACCATAGGTGTCATACAGCTTGAACGCCACATCCCCCGACAGCACGGCGCCGGATGGCAGCGCAGCCGTTTCATCTTCCAGCAATTTAAGGCCGCGTTCCAGGGTGCGCCGGAAGCGTTCCTCCTCCAGCTTCAGGGTTTCCTCAATCAGCGGCTTGGCGGGCGGCAATTCCTGATAATGCGTGCCCATCTGGCGGATCAGGGTGGGGATTATGCGCCATAGCACAGGTTCTTTAGCCCCCAGCATTTCCGCATGGCGCATGGCGCGGCGCATGATCCGGCGCAGCACATAGCCGCGCCCTTCATTAGACGGCAGCACCCCGTCGGCAATCAGAAATCCCACAGATCGCAAATGATCGGCAATCACCCGGTAGCTGGCCGCCATCTGCCCATCGGGATCGCCGCCAATGGCGTCCGCCGCAGCCTCGATCAATGCGCGCAGCACATCGGTGCTGAACACGTCCTGTTTGCCCTGTAGCACCGCGCCAATGCGTTCCAGTCCCATGCCGGTATCGATGGACGGTTTGGGCAGCGCAATACGCTCGCCCGGCCCACGCTGGTCATATTGCATAAAGACCAGGTTCCAGATTTCCACAAAGCGGTCGCCATCCTGGTCCGCCGATCCGGGTGGCCCGCCCGGGATTTTATCGCCATGATCAAAGAAAATTTCCGAGCATGGCCCGCACGGTCCGGTATCGCCCATCGACCAGAAATTATCCGAGGTGCCGATACGGATGATACGATCTTCCGGCAGCCCGGCGATCTTGCGCCACAACCCGTGCGCCGCATCATCATCGGCATAGACCGTCACGCTCAGCCGCGATGCTGGCAGGCCGAATTCTTTGGTGATCAGCCGCCAGGCCAGTTCGATGGCGTTTTCCTTGAAATAATCGCCAAATGAGAAATTGCCGAGCATTTCGAAAAACGTCAGATGCCGCGCCGTATAGCCGACATTGTCCAGATCATTATGCTTGCCGCCGGCCCGCACGCATTTCTGGGATGAGGCGGCGCGCACATAGGGGCGGGTTTCCTGACCGGTAAAGACATTCTTGAACTGCACCATGCCCGCATTGGTGAACATCAGGGTCGGATCGTTGCGCGGCACCAGCGGCGATGACGGCACGATTGTATGGCCGTTACCCGCAAAAAAATCCAGAAATGTCGCGCGAATCTCGTTCAGACTCGTCACGGGCGGCTTGGCCATGGAAATATCCCAACCGAAAATGTTTAGAAACAATCGTCTGGCTTGGTTTTAACGGCCCCCCGCACGCATGTCTAGGCTCGCATCCGGGCTTGCTCTCTTTGCCCGCATATGCGGGAATGGGTCAAACCAACAGAACAGACAGGGGAAACACAGATGGCTGGAAGATATCAGGGACGTGTAGCGGTTATAACCGGCGGGGCCAGCGGCATCGGGGCTGCGACCGTGCGCAAATTCGTGGGCGAGGGCGCGAAAGTCGTCATCGCCGACATGCAGGAGGAAATGGGCAAAAAGCTGGCCGCCGAGCTGGGTGCGTCCGTGCATTTTCAGCGCACCGATGTCACCCATGAAGACCAGGTCAAGGCGGCGGTTGACAGCGCGGTAGCCAAATTCGGGCGGCTGGACTGTATTTTCAACAATGCGGGCTTTGGCGGCGCCGCGGGGCCGGTGGAAACCATTTCGGTGCAGGATTACGACATCACCATGGACGTGCTGGTAAAGGGTGTGTTTCTGGGCATCAAGCATGCCGCGCCGATTCTGAAGGCGCAAGGTTCGGGCACGATCGTCAACACCGCCAGTATTGCGGCGTTTTATTCCGGCATCGGCCCGGTGCTGTATAACGCGGCCAAGGCGGCGGTGCTGCAAATGACCAAGAGCATGGCGCTGGAGTTCGGCTATTACGGCGTGCGGGTCAATTGCGTATGCCCCGGCGTCATCGCCACCCCGCTGGCGGCGGGCAGGGCCGGCGCCTCGGCGGAAGTTATAGATAAAATGCGCGACGCCATCGGCGGCGAAGAAGTGCTGCGCCGCATCGGCAATCCCGAAGAAATTGCCGATGCGGTGTTCTGGCTGGCCAGCGACGAATCCAGTTATGTCAACGGACACGCGCTGGTCGTTGATGGCGGGCGCACGGCGGGCCTGCCCTATCAAAAACAAACCGACTGGCTTAAAAAACCCCGTGAGTTGCGGCTGTACAGGCCCGAAGGGCGTTAGTCGCTCAGCCCAGGGGCGATATAAATTTAGCCATTGTCCCCCGGCGCGCCGCCAAAGGGTTGCGTGACGCCGGGTCTGGCGCTGGCTTCCAGGCAACGGCGGTGGCTGATGATGCTGAAGGGAATTAAGGCCAGATAGCCAAGCCCGGTCAGCACATACATCAGCCAGGGATAGCCAACCACGGCGGCGGCGGCGACACCCGCGATCAGCAATATTGGCAGCACCATTTCGCGCCCGATATGCGCGCGCTTCAGCGAAAAGGTGGGAATGCGGCTGACCATCAGAAAGGCAATGCCGCAGGTATATATGCCAACCAGAAACGGGGCTTCGCGCAGCCATTCCCATCCGACCAGATGCAGCGCAATCGGCAGGAGCGCGAGACAAGCCCCCGCAGGCGCGGGAACGCCGGTGAAAAAGCGCACACTCCATTCCGGCTTGTCAGGTTCATCAAGCGCGGTGTTGAAGCGCGCCAGCCGCAAAGCGCCGCACACGGCAAAAGCCAGAACAATGATCCAGCCCAGCCCCCCCAGATTTTCGAGCGTCCAGAGATATAAAATCAGCGCGGGCGTCACCCCGAAATTCACAAAATCCGACAGCGAGTCCAGTTCCGCGCCAAATTTGGAGGTGCCTTTCAACAGGCGGGCGACCCGGCCATCCAGCGTATCAATGATCGAGGCCACGGCAATCGCCAGAACCGCTAAATCGAAACGGTCCTGGATCGCCAGTTGCACACCCGTCAGCCCCGCGCAAAGACCCAGCACCGTAAGAATATTCGGCACCAGGCTGCGCAGCGGCAGGGATCGGCGCGGGCGTCGGTCAAACAGCATGTTCAGAGCAGGGTATTGTGCGCATCAGGATCTGCGTCCCGTGCGCTGTGCTTCATTGGCGCCCAGATCGGCGATGATGGTTTCACCCGCCACCATGGTTTGCCCCAGCGCCACCAGGGGGGCCACGCCTTCGGGCAGATAGACATCAACACGGCTGCCGAAGCGGATCATGCCAAAACGATCACCCGCGCGCAGCACCTGATTCTCGCTTGCCCAGCAAATGATGCGCCGCGCCACCAGGCCGGCGATCTGCACAACGGCCAGCCGGGTTCCATCGGCGGTTGTCAGGCATAGCGCGTTGCGCTCATTATCTTCGCTTGCCTTGTCCAGCGAGGCGTTAAAAAACAAACCCGGAATATAGGCGATGCGGGTAATGGTCGCGTCCACGGGAATGCGGTTCACATGACAGTTGAACACATTCATGAACACGCTGACCCGGGTCATTAACGGCTCTGACATTTCAAGTTCGACAGGCGGCGGAACCAGCGCAATGGCCGAAACAACGCCGTCCGCCGGACTGATGATCAGGCCGCTGCGTTCCGGCGTCACCCGCGCCGGATCACGAAAGAAATAGGCGCACCAGCAGGTCAGGATCACGCCTATCCATCCGAGTGGGTCATAAATTAAAAACAGCACCAGCGTTACCGCAATGAAGATTGCAATAAAGCGGTGCCCTTCGCGGTGGATCGGGGCAAAAATCGAAGTCAGCACTTCCATGCGGATAATCTGCTCTTTGGGTAATGGGAAACAAAGACGGCCCAGTAGTGTAGCCTTTCTGGCGCGCCAAGTTAAGCGGTGGATTTAATCAATAATTTCTCTTCTGAAACCTGTTCTGCGCCGTTGCTTTGCGCATCATCTACCTGCTGACGTTGCCACAGATGCGCATAGGCGCCGCCCTGTTGCAGCAGGCTGTCATGATTGCCCCGCTCGATAATATACCCGCCGTCCAGCACCAGAATTTCATCCGCATCGACAATGGTGGACAGCCGGTGTGCAATCACCAGCGTCGTACGGTTGACGGAAATCTCGGCCAGTGACGCCTGAATTTCCCGCTCGGTATGGGTGTCCAACGCCGAAGTGGCTTCATCCAGAATCAGAATGGGCGGGTTTTTCAGGATTGTCCGGGCAATGGCGA
>CAYGDL010000125.1:0-6269 GCA_964348545.1 uncultured Alphaproteobacteria bacterium
CCGATCACACCGGAAATGGTGGCGAAGATCATCGAGAAGGAACGCCCCGACGCGCTGTTGCCCACCATGGGCGGGCAAACCGCACTCAACACTGCGCTTGCGCTGGCCGATATGGGGGTGCTGGAAAAATACGGCGTCGAATTAATTGGCGCCAGCCGCGCAGCCATCGACATGGCGGAGGACCGGCTGAAATTCCGTGACGCCATGACGCGCATCGGCCTGGAAACGCCGCGCTCGTTCATTGCGCATAATCGCACCGAAGCGTTGGCGGGGCTGGACAAGGTTGGCCTGCCCGCCATTATCCGCCCGTCCTTCACGCTGGGCGGCACCGGCGGCGGCATTGCCTATAACCGCGAGCAATATATCCAGATCGTCGAGGGCGGCGTAGACGCCTCACCCGTTAACGAAGTGCTGATAGAAGAATCCGTGCTGGGCTGGAAAGAATATGAGATGGAGGTGGTGCGCGACAAAGCGGACAATTGCATCATCATCTGCTCGATCGAAAATATCGATCCGATGGGCATTCACACCGGCGATTCCATGACGGTGGCGCCGGCACTGACCCTGACCGATAAAGAATATCAGATCATGCGCAACGCATCGATTGCGGTGCTGCGCGAAATCGGCGTTGAAACCGGCGGATCGAACGTGCAGTTTGCGGTCAACCCCGTCGACGGGCGGCTGATCGTTATTGAGATGAACCCGCGCGTGTCGCGCTCCAGCGCGCTGGCGTCAAAGGCGACCGGATTTCCGATTGCCAAGGTCGCGGCGAAACTGGCGGTGGGCTATACGCTGGACGAGTTGATGAACGACATTACCGGCGTGACCCCGGCATCGTTTGAACCCAGCATTGATTATGTCGTCACCAAAATTCCGCGTTTTACGTTTGAGAAGTTTCCCGGCGCCGATCCGTCGCTGACCACGGCGATGAAATCCGTCGGCGAAGCCATGGCGATTGGCCGCACCTTTCAGGAATCCCTGCAAAAAGCGTTGCGGTCGATGGAAACGGGCCTGTCCGGACTTAATGATCTCACGATTGAGGGAATGGACAAGGGCGATGACCACAATGCGTTGCGCGCCGCGCTGTCGCAACCCTCACCGGATCGGCTGTTGCGCATCGCACAGGCCTTCCGCCACGGCCTGCCGCTGGAAGATGTGCATGCGACTAGCAAATTTGATCCCTGGTTTTTGAACCAGATACGGGATCTGGTGGAGACGGAAGCGCGTGTAAAAGCCTTTGGCCTGCCCTCTGATGCGCAAAATTTCCGCATGCTGAAAAGCAAGGGCTTTTCCGATATGCGTCTGGCGCATCTTGCTGACCGCTCAGAGGCCGATGTCACGGCGCTACGTCAAAGTCTTGGGGTGCGTCCCGTGTATAAGCGCATTGACACTTGCGCTGCGGAGTTTGAATCCCATACGCCCTATATGTATTCAACCTATGAAAGCCCACCATCAATTGGCGGTGCGCCCGAATGCGAATCCGCCCCAACCAATGCGCGCAAGATCGTTATACTGGGCGGTGGGCCCAACCGCATCGGTCAGGGCATCGAGTTTGATTATTGCTGCTGCCATGCGGCCTTTGCGCTTTCGGATGTGGGCTATGAAACGATCATGGTCAATTGCAATCCGGAAACCGTTTCAACCGATTATGACACCAGCGACCGGCTGTATTTTGAACCGCTGACGGCTGAAGATGTGCTGGAGCTGATTGCGGTTGAACGGCGCAATGGAACGCTGCACGGAGTGATCGTACAACTGGGTGGGCAGACGCCTCTGAAACTTGCTGCGGCGCTGGAAGCCGCGCACATACCAATATTGGGTACGACGCCGGACGCCATCGATCTGGCCGAAGACCGCAAACGGTTTCAGGAAATGCTTTCCGGTCTTGGCCTTCGCCAACCTGAAAATGGCACGGCCATGAATCTGGTTGAAGCCTTGGCGGTGGCGCACCGCATCGGCTATCCCGTGGTCATTCGTCCATCCTATGTATTGGGCGGGCGCGCCATGGAGATTGTTCATGATGATGCGCAACTGACACGTTATATGACCCAAGCCTTTATCGCATCGGGTAAAAATCCGGTATTGCTGGACCGCTATCTGCAAGACGCCATCGAAGTGGATGTGGATGCGCTTGCGGATGGCGCAGATGTTCATGTCGCCGGCATTATGGAGCATATTGAGGAAGCCGGTGTGCATTCCGGCGACAGCGCCTGTTCGTTGCCGCCTTATTCTCTTGGCGCATCGATTATCACTGAAATTACGCGCCAGACCGGCGTTCTGGCCAGGGCCTTGAAAGTAGTAGGTCTGATGAATGTGCAGTTTGCTGTCCAGGGCGATGTAATTTTCATTCTGGAAGTCAATCCGCGCGCCAGCCGCACGGTGCCCTTTGTAGCAAAGACAATGGGCATTCCCTTCGCCAAGATTGCATCCAGGGTAATGGCGGGCGAACCCCTGGCCGGGTTCGGACTGGTCGAGAGCACACCCAAACATGTTGCCGTAAAAGAGGCCGTTTTCCCGTTTGCGCGGTTTTTGGGTGTTGATACGCTGCTTGGTCCGGAAATGAAATCCACCGGCGAGGTGATGGGGCTGGACCGTAATTTTGAGCGCGCCTTTGCCAAAAGCCAGCTTGCCAGTGGTTCAGTATTTCCGGAAACCGGGACGGCGTTTTTCTCGGTCAAGGATCGTGACAAGCCCGCCATTCTGGCGTCCGCGCGTACATTGCAGGCGATGGGCTTCAAACTGATGGCGACAGGCGGAACCGCCGCCTATCTGGCGCAACAAGGTCTCACGGTCATGCGGATAAACAAGGTTCTGGAAGGGCAACCCCATATTGCCGATGCCATCAAGAATGGCGATGTGCAAATGGTCTTCAACACCACGGAGGGGGCGCAGGCAATAAGCGACTCGTTCTCCATCCGGCAAAGCGCCCTGATGTCGAAAGTTCCCTACTACACAACAGCGGCTGGAATTCAGGCCGTTGTCAAGGGGTTGGAGGCAGCGCGAACCGGCGCGCTTGAAGTTAGCCCCTTACAATCCTACATTCAGTAGTCGCGCCTACCGTACCGGCTCGACAAAAACCGGTTCGGGATGTATGCGGTCGTTAACCTATGGATATTGCAGGAAAAATGGAAAGAATACCTATGACGGCAGGCGGCTTTGAGTCTCTCGAAGCAGAAGTGCGCCATTTGAAAACTATCGAACGGCCTTCAATCATCAAGGCGATTTCATCGGCGCGCGATCATGGCGATCTATCGGAAAATGCCGAATATCATGCCGCCAAGGAGCGCCAGAGCTATATTGAAGGCCGGTTGATGGATCTGGAAGACAAAATCAGCCGCGCTCAGGTCATCGATGTCGCCAAACTATCCGGCAAGGATGTGAAATTCGGCGCGACCGTCAAGCTGCTGGATGAAGACACCGAAGGCGAAATCACCTATCAGGTCGTGGGCGAAATAGAGGCCGACGTAAAAGCCGGCCGCATTTCCATTACATCGCCACTGGGCCGCGCCCTGATTGGCAAGAAAATTGGCGATGCCGTAGAGGTGAACACACCGGGCGGCGGCAAAAGCTACGAAATTCTGAGCGTTAAATATAAGGGGTAGCATCGCATCAAAACTTTTCCCCGCCGGTCCTGCGCACTGCATCAGGAAAGTCGCGGTATAATGCGAAGCGCAAATTCTGCGCCATGGAGTTGACGGAAAAATGCTGTTCCTCCACCTCGCCAGCGCGGGCGGCGACGTGATTGAAAGCGGCGTCAAGCTGCGCCAGGTCTTCGGTTTCAATCATGATGTGAAAATCCCCCAGGCTGGGCGGCGCAAGTCCCAGCTTGCGGCGTGAAAGGCGATAGCCCGCAATTTTTCCCTGATCGCGCAGGCGCCCCAGAAACGTAGCGATGTTTCCGGCGAATTCCATGTCGCTAACCCCGGGTTTCAGCTCGCACCACACGTGATAGATGTCCATTGATTTTCCGTCTCAATAAGGTTTTGTGCCGCGCAGTGAAATGCGGTGCAGGACGCGCTTGTAACCGTGATAATCATTGACCGGGTTATGCTGCACCACGCGATTGTCCCAGAAAGCGACAGACCCCATACGCCATTGGAAGCGGCAGGTAAATTCCGGTCGCACCTGATGCGCAAACAGGTAATTCAGCAGCGGCGCGCTTTCCTCATCTGTCATGCCATCAAAGCGCACGGTATGACCAAAATTCACGTATAAAATTTTGCGGCCGGTTTCGGGATGTGTACGGATCACCGGGTGAATGCCCACCAGTTCTTTCTTTGCGTCTTGCTTGCCCAATTCCGGCAGCCGGTCTTCGCGGGTCTTGTTGGCATCGGCCTTGGCGGAACTGTTATACCCCTTCAGGCCGGACAACATCACCTTCATGCCGTCCGATAGCGTGTCATAGGCCATATACATATTGGAAAATATCGTGTCGCCGCCATAGGGCGGCAATTCACGCGCCACAAGTATCGCGCCCAGCGGCGGCACCGGCGTATAAGTGGTGTCGGCATGCCAGATGCCGCCGAAATTCACCCGCTCATGCGGCAGTTTGACAACCTCGACGATTTCGGGAAATTCCTTCAGGCCCCTCAGCATGGGATATTCTTCGGGTTCCGAAAAACGCCGCGCAAAGGCCATATGCTGGGCCGGGCTGATGTCCTGATCGCGAAAGAAAATCACCAGATGATCAAGCAAAGCCTGCCGGATTTCGGCAATAGTGGCGTCATCCAGATTTTGCGATAAATCCACGCCGCCGATTTCCGCACCCAATGCGCCGGCAATGCGCTCGATCGTGATCATTTTTATTCCCGATATTATTCCACAGTCACGGATTTGGCCAGATTGCGCGGCTGGTCCACATCGGTGCCCTTGAACACAGCGGTGTGATAGGCCAGCAACTGGATTGGAATAGCATACATGATGGGGGAAAGAAACGGATCGACTTTCGGCATGCTGACCGAGGCTTTGGCGTAACTGCCGATTTTCTCAATACCCTCAGCGTCCGAAAACAGGATCACCTTGCCGCCGCGCGCAACAACCTCCTGCATGTTGGATGCGGTTTTTTCAAACAGCGCGTCGCTGGGCGCAATCACGATCACTGGCACGTCTTCATCAATCAGCGCTATTGGCCCATGCTTCAACTCACCCGCCGCATAACCTTCCGCATGGATATAGGAAATTTCCTTCAGCTTTAGCGCGCCTTCCATCGCAATGGGGTAGAGCGATCCCCGCCCCAGATAGATCACGTCGCGAGCCTTGGACAGATCATGCGCCAGTTCGCGAATCAAGTGATCGCGCGCCAGCGCAAGATTAATCATGCGCGGCAATTCGGTTAGCGCCCTGATGAGGCGCTTTTCTTCCACTATATCCACGGCCCCGCGCGCACGCGCAAATCCGATTGCCAGCGCCGCGAGCGCCGTTAACTGGCAAGTAAACGCCTTGGTGGAGGCAACGCCGATTTCCGGCCCCGCATGGGTTGGGAAAATAACATCTGATTCACGCGCAATCGTTGATTCCGCCACATTCACCACCGAGGCTATAATCTGTCCCTGCGAACGGCAATAGCGCAGCGCCGCAAGCGTATCGGCGGTTTCACCGGACTGAGAAACGAACAATGACAGACCGCCTGGTTGCATCGCGGCTTCGCGGTAACGGAATTCGGATGCAATATCCACCTCAACCGGGAGACGCGCCAATTGCTCGAACCAGTATTTGGCGACGCATCCGGCATAATAGGCGGTGCCGCATGCCACAATAGTCAGTTTGCTGATTGAATTCAGGTCAACCGCCAGTCTGGGCAAATCTATCGTGCCGCGCAACGCGGAAATATAGGCGCTCAGCGTATTGGCGATTGCGTCCGGCTGTTCGTAAATTTCCTTGGCCATGAAGTGACGATGATTACCCTTGTCGATCATCGCGGCGCTGACGCTGGCGGTTTCTTTTTTGCGTTGCGCCGGCTGGCCCGAGGAATTGAAAAATTCCGCTCCGTCGCGGGTCAGGATCACCCAGTCGCCTTCTTCGAGATAGCTGAGCGTTTGCGTAAACGGGCTTAACGCCAGCGCATCAGATCCCAGGAACATTTCACCCTTGCCATAACCCACGGCCAGCGGACTGCCCTTGCGCGCGCCGATCATCAGATTATCTTCGCCGGCAAATATCAGCGCCAGCGCGAAGGCGCCGTGCAGACGCCCAAACGCCTGCGCCGCCGCCACACGCGGGCTGCGTCCCGACCTGATGCCGTCATGCACCAGATGCGCGATAACTTCGGT
>CAYGDL010000126.1:0-6235 GCA_964348545.1 uncultured Alphaproteobacteria bacterium
CGTCGACCAGCGCCTCGGCGCGGGCAAAGCCGTCATCGCCCGTGGTCGTGGCGGCCGCCACACGCAGGCGGCCCTTGTCGTCCTTGCAGGCATTGGGGTGCAGGCGGGCCTTTTCCATATCCTTGACGGTGATCAGGCCGATGCAGCGATAATTCTTGTCCACCACCAGCAGTTTTTCCAGCCGATGCTGGTGCAGCAAACGCTTGGCGGTGTCGCTATCCACATCCTCATTGACGGTCACGAGGCCAACACTGGTCATCAGTTCGCTGATTGGCTGGGCGGGATTTTCGGCAAACCGCACATCGCGATTGGTGAGAATGCCCAGCAGCTTGCCGGTCTTGGCCTCAACCACCGGAAAGCCGGAAAAATGATGCACCTGCATCAGATGTTGCGCATCGCCCAAGGTAGCGGTGGGCGGCAGGGTCAGCGGATTGACCACCATGCCGGATTCGAACTTCTTGACCTGGCGCACATGTTCGGCCTGCTCCTGCGGCGTCAGATTGCGGTGCAACACGCCGATACCGCCCTCCTGGGCCATGGCAATGGCCAGACGCGCCTCGGTCACCGTGTCCATGGCGGCGGAAATCAGCGGAATATTAAGGGAAATCTCTTTGGTCAGCCGTGTTCTGGTGTCCGCCTGCCCCGGAAGCACATTCGAGGCGGCAGGTTTCAGGAGTACATCATCAAAGGTAAGGGCTTCCTGAATCTCCAAAATCGTCTCCAACACTAAAGGTGGCGGAATATGGCGATGGGGGGCGAGAAAGTCAACAGGAACCCGAGCCCGGTGGTCGTAAAGAGGCTCAGTTTTTGAACAAATCCGTTGCGGTCCGGGTGATGCAAGCCCTGGGCGCATCCCTCAGGGCATCTGTTTACTCTTGAACCCTGTCGCCAGCACGTAGATTTCTTTTGAATCGGCGCGGCTGGCTTTGGGTTTTACATGTTGCACCCGGGTGAACATCTGTTTCATGCGGGCCAGCAGTTTGGCCTCGGTTCCGCCTTGCAGCACCTTGGCGCAGAATGTGCCGCCGGGCGCCAGCACCTCGCAGGCGAATTCATAGGCCAGATCGCACAGCGCAATGATGCGCGCATGATCGGTCATTCTGTGCCCGGTGGCGGGTGATGCCATGTCGGATAAAACAATGTCAACGCCGCCGCCCAGCGCCGCACGGATCAGATCCGGCGCTTCCGGCGACAGAAAATCAATTTGCATGAATTGCGCGCCCGCCACAGCGTCCATTTCGTTGATGTCCACCGCCAGCACCTTGCCTGCACCAGTGCGCGCCACACATACCTGGGTCCAGCCGCCGGGGGTTGCACCCAGATCCAGCACGCGCGCGCCCTTGCGCAACAGATGATGCTGATCGTCAATCTCCAGCAGTTTGTAAGCCGCACGCGAACGGTAGCCTTCACGCCTGGCCGCCGCCACATAGGGATCGTTCAACTGGCGTTGCAGCCATCTTGTAGAACTGGTGCTGCGCTTGCGGGCGGTTTTTACGCGAACGGTAAGATCGCGTCCCGCGCCGCCGATCTTGTCATTCATAATAAGGCCGAGCGCGTGTCGCGCTGGTGCGCCCTTGTCGCGGGACGGTCGTCCTGGCGCATCAGCATGGTCAAAATACCTTCTCTTAATCCACGATCGGCAACGCGTAAATTTTGCGCAGGCCACAGACCAATGATGGCCTCCAATATGGCGCATCCGGCCACCACCAGATCGGCCCTTTCCTGCCCAACGCAGGGAACCGCAACCCGCGCATCATAATTCATCATGGATAGCCGTTGCGCCACGCTGCGCATTTCCGGCACCGAGATCCACACGCCATCCACCACACTGCGATCATAACGGGGCAGCCCCATATGCACGCCCGCCAGGGTCGTAACCGTGCCGGACATGCCCAGCATCTGCACAGCGCCCGCATCAAAATACCGGCGCAAATTATGTTCCAGTTCAAACCCCTGCAAATGTTCACGCACCTCGGCGACCATAGCTGCGTATGCGCTGGTGGAAATTTCCAGACCACCATATTTTTCAGACAGGCTGACAACCCCGTGCGACATGCTGGTCCAGGCCAGAATGTCGGGATTGCGCCGGTTCGCCAGATCAAGCCAGATGAGTTCGGTGCTGCCACCCCCCACATCAAACACCAGCGCGTGACGGCTGGTATGGTCCAGCAATGGCAGGCACCCAGCCACCGCCAGTCGCGCCTCTTCCGCCGGGGAAATGATATTCAGTTCAATGCCGGTTTCCGCGAGCACTTTGGCGGCGAACGCCCCCCCGTTGGCCGCCTGGCGACAGGCGGCGGTGGCGACATTATGGGCGCGCGATACACCGCGCCTTTGCATTTTATTGGCGCAGACTTCCAGTGCCGCAATGGCGCGGTCCATGGCGACGGCGGATAATTCACCCGATTGCCCCAGCCCCTCGCCCAGCCGCACAATGCGCGAAAACGCATCCACCACGCGAAACCCCCGCCGTGTGGGTTTGGCGATCAGCAGACGGCAATTATTGGTGCCCAGATCCAGCGCGCTATAGGTATGAGGCCAACGCCCCAGAGCGCGTACCGCATTTTTCCTGAAGCGCTGACCCAGACCCGTGATATCTGTATTCACGCGATCCGTCACCGGACCAGATACGGGCTTTGCGCCCTCCGCACCCGTCCGGCGCTCCAATTTCATATAAAGTTAACCTGATCATAGCACCTTGGAGCGCGAATACACAAAGTGATAGTTGACAATATGTGTCCGCTATCACTAAAGAAATGGACAATCTAGGTGTTGGTGTCCCAATGGGGGATAGTTTAGCGGTAGAACTCTCGGCTCTGACCCGTGCAACCTTGGTTCGAATCCAAGTCCCCCAGCCACCAGTTTTCGTTAGCGCGCATGGCGCGCTTAAGAAAACCGAGTGTCGCCCGGCGTGTCCGCAGCGAAGGCGGAAGCTCCCGCAGCAAGCGAAGGGGGACTGGCGCTTTTCGCCAAACCAACTGTGTGAAGGAGAAAATGACGCCTCAATGTCTGTTCTCCGACAATAGCGCCCTAATCAGTTTGTGCCAACGCCACCATATCCGGCAGCTATCGCTGTTCGGCTCTACGCTGAAGGGCGCTAACCGCCCAGACAGCGATGTCGATTTGCTGGTTGAATTTGAGCCTGGCATGGCGCCGGGACTGTTACATCTGGCTGGTATCGAAATGGAACTGTCGGCCCTCATCGGCGACCGGAAGGTGGACTTGCGAACCGCACAGGATTTGAGCCGCTATTTCCGCGACGAGGCGCTGCGCACTGCCGAGGTGCAATATGCAGCGTGAGGATGAAACCCGCATCCGTCACATGATTGAGGCGGCCAAGACCACGCAGCTTCATAGCCGGACGAAAACGAAGCGATCTCGATACCGACCAGATGTTGTCTTTAGCACTGGCGCGCGCAATCGAAATCATTGGTGAGGCTGCTTCAAAGGTTTCGCCCGAAACCCGCGCGGCAACGCCTTTTGTGCCATGGGTTCAGGTTATTGCAATGCGAAACCGGCTGATCCATGCGTACTTCCACATTGACAATGATATCATCTGGAAAACGATCACAGAAGAAGTGCCGGAACTTCTTTTAGCTCTCCTAACTATTGTTCCCAAGGATCAGTTACCGCTCATCCGTCTCCAAAGCATACGGCTGGATCAGCACTTCCGCCGGTATATGCCAGCTTTTGCTTAGCTTTCGCACCATCGCCATGGTCAGTGCCCGCCGCCGCTTGAGGATTTCTGTCGCGCGGGAACGCGAACCAAAAAGTTCTGACAAATCGGCCTGGGTGCGGCCCAATTGTTTCATCTGAACCTTGATGGCTTCAACCGGGTCCGGCGCATCTATTGCCCAATGTTTGGCCTCATAGGCTTCAATGAGGCTCAGCAAAACTTCAAAGCGGTCGCCCGCAGGGGCGCCGCGCCTGGGTTGTTTTTCGAAATAGCGCGCAGCCTGGGCAAGCGCCCAAAATGGAAACCCACAACAAAACCAGGTGTTTCACTGTTTTTCATATGGGCATATTAATATGGCAACACCAGCCTGTAATATCCCGCCACTATGTTTTATCCTTGCCGCTGATTCACCTGCAAGACAAAGGATAAAACCATGATCGGCTACGTCACCCTTGGAACCAATGATTTCGCGCGCGCGGCAAAATTTTATGATGCGCTGCTGGGCACACTGGGCGCCAAGCGCGCGATGGATATGGAAACTTTTATTGCGTGGGGCGCGGGGCCAGGCCAGCCCATGCTTTCGGTAACAAAACCTTTTGATGGCAAAGTTGCCACCGTCGGCAATGGCGTCATGGTGGCGCTGGCCGTAGACAGCCGCGCCAAGGTTGATGCCGTGTACAAAAAGGCCATGGAACTGGGCGCCAAGGATGAAGGCCCGGTCGGCCCGCGCGGCGAGGGCTTTTATGCCGGATATTTCCGCGATCTGGATGGCAACAAACTGAACGTGTTCTTTATGGGCTGAAATCGCGCCCGCTAAAAATCATCCCTTCACCAGATAGCGTTGCAAACGCGCCAGCGCCTCTTGCAACACGCTGTCTTGTTTGCAAAAACAAAAGCGGATGAGTTTTTCAGACGGTGGCGCGCCCGCGCCGCCCGGCATTACGGCCATGCTGAAGGCGCTGAACGGCACGGCGGCGACGCCTGCCTCAAGCGTGATGCGTTTGCAAAAGGCAGTGTCGTCTTCGCCGGGGCGGGCGAATTTACTGTAATCGGCGGCGATGAAATAGGTGCCCTGACAGGGCAGGATGTCAAAGCCAATGCGGCGCAACCCATTGCCAAGCAGATCGCGTTTGGCCTGCATGTCGGATGCCAGCATTTCGAAATAGGCATGGTCCTTGCCCAGGCCATAAGCCACCGCTTTTTGCAGATTTGGCGCGGTGGTGAAGGTAAGAAACTGGTGCGCCTTGCTGATAATTTCCACGAGTGGCGGAGGCGCAGTGATATAGCCGACCTTCCATCCGGTCAGCGAAAAACTTTTGCCCGCCGATCCGATGCGTATGCTGCGCTCCGCCATATTGGGCAGGCTCATCATCGGAATATGCGGTTCACCGTCGAAGGTCAGATGTTCATAAACCTCATCACACAACACATAGGCATCGTACTGCACCGCCAGACCGGCGATAAAAAGCAACTCGTCACGGCTGAATATTTTACCGGTCGGGTTCATGGGGGAATTGAGCACGATGAGTTTGGTTCTGTCGTTACATGCGGCGGCCAGTTCCAAACGCGGCAAATCCCATGCGGGCGGGCGCAGCCGCACCGGTCGCGCCACCGCGCCCGCCAGTTGTGCAATCGGCAGATAGCAGTCATACATTGGTTCGAACAGCACCACCTCATCATCGGGATTGAGCAGCGCCAGCATGCTGGCGACCACCGCTTCCGTCGCGCCCGATGTCACCAGAACCTGGCTTTGCCAGTCTATCTGCAAGCCATAAAAGCGGGCATTATGCGCGGCCACAGCCTGGCGCAGTTCGGGCAAGCCCTGCGAGGGCGGATACTGGTTTGGCCCATCCATCAGCGCCTTTGCGGCCACGGCGCGAATATCTTCGGGGCCATCAGTGTCGGGAAACCCCTGCCCCAGATTGATCGCCTGATGCGCAACCGCCAGCGCCGACATGGTGGAAAATATCGTCACGCCATATTCGGAAAGCACCTTGTTCAGTGGCGGGTTTGGCACGGCGTTCCTCTTTGATGGCGTTAAACGCTAAACTTCCGGCGTGCAGATATTGCGGGTGGCGGAGCGGATGAAATCCACGATCTCCATCACTTCGGCATGATCCCTGAACTGGCTGGCGACACCTTCCAGGCGCTCCTGCAATGTGCCTTGCGCGGCGAACAGCATACGATAGGCGTTGCGCAGCCCATGAATTTGATCACGCGAAAAATTGCGCCGTTTCAGGCCGATAATATTCAACCCGCCCAGATGCGCACGGTTGCCAACGACCGAACCATAGGGGATCACGTCATCCACCACGCCGGACATACCGCCAATCATGGCGTGCTGTCCGATGCGGGCGAATTGCTGCACCGCCGACAGGCCGCCCAGAATGGCGTAATCGCCGACCGTGACATGCCCGGCCAGCGTCGCATGATTGGCCAATATCACATGGTTGCCGACCTGGCAGTCATGCGCCACATGCGCGCCCGCCATGAACAGGCCATTGTCGCCCACCCGCGTCACCATGCCGCCGCCCGCCGTGCCGGGGTTCATGGTCACAT
>CAYGDL010000127.1:0-6228 GCA_964348545.1 uncultured Alphaproteobacteria bacterium
GCCATCCCTATTACGCCACCGCGCGGCTGTGGGATGATGGCATCATCGCGCCGGCCGATACGCGCATGGTGCTGGGGCTTAGCCTGTCGATTGCGCAGAACGCGCCGCTGCGCGACACCAAATTCGGCATTTTCAGAATGTGATGAAAGAATAATAAGAGTTCAGGGAGAATTTTATGTCCGCAGAAGATGTCGTACTGCTGAACACCACGCGCGAAGGCGTGGCGGTGGTGACGCTTAACCGGCCGGAAGTGCATAATGCCTTTAATCCGGATGTGATTTCGCGCCTGGCGGATATTTTTGAAACCCTGCGCGGGGCGGATGGCGTGCGTGTGGTGCTGCTGGAGGGCAATGGACCCAGCTTTTCAGCGGGCGCTGATTTATCCTGGATGCGCGCGGCGGCGGAATATGACAAGGCGACGAATCAGGCCGAGGCGACGGAACTGGGACGTATGCTGAATAATATTCATACCTGCCCGAAGCCGACCATTGCGGTGGTGCATGGGCCTGCGCTGGCGGGCGGCATGGGGCTGGTGGCGGCCTGCGATATTGCAATCGCCAGCGAGAATGTTTTTTTTGCGCTGACCGAGGTGCGCATCGGCCTCGCGCCTTCCACGATTTCGCCCTATGTGATTCGGGCCATGGGGCCGCGCATGGCGCATCGCTATTTCCTGACCGGCGAACGCTTTACCGCGCAGGAAGCCTATCGTATCGGTTTTCTGCATGCCGTGGTGAAGGACCGTAATGCGCTGGCCGAGGAATCCGAGCGGCTGGTGACGCAATTTTTCCAGACCGCGCCCGATGCTGTTGGTTCGACCAAGGAGCTGATCCGTCATGTTGGCGGCGCGGAAATCAACAAGGATCTTATCGCCTACACCGCCAATCATATCGCCACGATCCGCCAGACCGATGAAGGCCGTGAAGGCACCGGCGCGTTTCTGCAAAAGCGCAAACCCTGGTGGCAAAGCTGATGCTGGACTGTTTGCTGATCGCCAACCGGGGTGAGATCGCCTGCCGCGTGATCCGCACGGCGCGCGCCATGGGCATTCGCACGGTAGCGGTATATTCCGATGCGGATGCGAACGCGCTGCATGTGGCGATGGCGGATGATGCCGTGCATATCGGCCCCTCGCCAGCGGCGCAAAGCTATCTGAATATTCCCGCCATTATCGCGGCGGCAATACGCGCGCGCGCCTCGGCGATTCATCCGGGTTATGGATTTTTGTCGGAAAATCCGCTGTTTGAGGAAGCCTGTGCGGATGCGGGAATTATTTTTGTTGGGCCGCCTGCGTCAGCGATGCGGGCGATGGGCGCGAAAGATGCGGCCAAGAGGCTGATGGAAAAAGCGGGCGTTCCGGTGGTGCCGGGTTATCATGGCGATAATCAGGATGCGGAGTTTCTGGCGGAGCAGGCGAAGAATATCGGCTTTCCGGTATTGATCAAGGCGGTTGCGGGCGGCGGCGGGCGGGGCATGCGCCGGGTGGATAATGCCGGCGAGTTTGCGGGCGCGCTCGAATCCGCGATGCGGGAATCAAAGGCCGCGTTTGGCGATGACAGGGTTCTGATCGAACGCTATATGGCCAAGCCGCGCCATATTGAAATTCAGGTGTTTGCCGACAGCCACGGCAATGCGGTGCATCTGTTTGAACGTGACTGTTCCATTCAACGCCGCCATCAAAAGGTAATCGAGGAGGCCCCGGCCCCCGGCATACCTCTGGCCATGCGTGAAAAAATGGGTGCGGCTGCGGTGCAGGCGGCGAAAGCCATTGGCTATCTGGGGGCGGGAACGGTTGAATTTATCGCCGATGCGTCGAACGGCCTGCGCGAGGACAGTTTCTTTTTTATTGAAATGAACACGCGTTTGCAGGTGGAGCATCCGGTGACGGAAATGATCACCGGGCAGGATCTGGTGGAATGGCAATTGCGCGTCGCCATGGGGGAAACCCTGCCGCTGGTTCAATCGCAAATCCCCCTGAATGGGCATGCGTTTGAAGTGCGTCTGTATGCGGAAAATCCGGCAACGGGCTTTTTGCCGTCCACCGGAAAGCTGCGGCATTTGCGTTTGCCGGCGTGTGAAAACGGTGTGCGCATTGATACGGGCGTGCGCGAAGGCGATGAAGTATCGATTTTTTATGATCCAATGATTGCCAAACTGATTGTGCATGGGGTGGATCGCGCACAGGCCCGCATGCGCTTATGCGCCGCGCTGGAGGCCGTGCAGATTGCGGGGCCAGCCGGAAATGCGGGCTTTTTGCGCGCCATTGTGGGGCATCCGGCGTTTGCGGATGGCGATGTGGATACGGGTTTTATTGAGCGGCATCTGGCGCTTTTGGTTCCTGCCAGTGATGGCGTTGCGGATGACACGGTGTTGGCGCTGGCCTGTCTTGGCGTATTGGCCAGCCGTGCGCAGCAGGCCTGTGTGACTGCGGCCAGATCAGATGATCCTTATTCGCCCTGGTTCCGAACGGATGGCTGGCGCGTCAATGCGGCGGGGCGCGAGAGTTTGCGATTTGCTTGCGGCGGAGTGGAAATTGGCGTGACGCTTGAACATGCGGCGGATGGGCTGCGTCTGCATTTGCCGGGTGGTGCTGTGCGGGCGCATGGCGTGCTGGCGGATGGGCAGTTGGCGGCCGAGCTTGACGGGCGCAGAATTAACGCCGGGGTGAATATTGCCGGGGCGCGCATCACTGTGATGCTGGCTGGCCATGCGCATATCATTGATCTGCATGATCCGGTGCATGAAGGGGAACTGGACGAAGGCGTCAGCGGTGACATTATCGCCCCCATGTCCGGCAAGCTGATTTCTGTGCATGTCAAAGCGGGGGACAGTGTAAAGAAGGGCGATCCGCTGGCGGTGCTTGAGGCGATGAAGATGGAAAACACACTGAGCGCGCCGGCGGATGGCGTCGTCGCCGAAGTGAATTATGCGGCGGGCGAACAGGTCGAAGAGGGCGCCGTGGTGGTGTCGTTCAAAACGCCGGAATAAATATGGCGCTGCATCTGATCAAATTATGTGTCGGCATTTCGCAGTTCGAGGAGCTGGCCGCATGGCAGCAGCATCGCCAGCGCAAGGACGGCGTCTTGCAGCATATCACCCGCATGACGCCGCGCCGGGGCGATGAATTACTGAAGGGCGGATCGATCTATTGGGTGATCAAGGGCCATATTCAGGCGCGGCAGAAATTGCTGGAACTGCGCCCTATTACCGGCAGTGACGGGATCGCCTATTGCGCGCTGATGCTGGATGCGAAACTGGTCCGTACTCAGCCGCATCCGCGCCGCCCGTTTCAGGGCTGGCGCTACCTTGCGCCCGAAGACGCGCCCCCGGATATTAGCAAAGGCAAAGCCAGCGGCAAAAATCAGATGCCGCTGGAAATGCGCGCGGAGTTAATGGCGCTGGGGTTGCTGTAGCGCTTAGGAAGCAGCCCGGGCTGCGCTCTCAGGCATTGGCTGCGCCTGAGTGATTTCATCGAATTTCGCCCGGTAGTCAGGGTTTTCGGTCCCCATCAGCCTGTCCCACCAGGTGAAATACAGGCCGTAATTGTGGCGGGACCGGCTGTGGTGCAGATCGTGGTGCGTCACGGTATTATGCCAGTCCAGCCAGCGGTTGCCGACCCAGCCGCGCGGGAAAATCTCGATGCTTGAATGTCCGATGGCGTTGAGCAGGATCATATGCCCCACCCACAAGAACATGCCTAATTCATGCATCGGCACGAATAGCAGGAACAGGGGCGCAAAGCTCGCCTGCACCAGGGCTTCAGCGGGGGCGAAAGAATAGGCCGCCCATGTTGTCGGCCGGCGTGAGCGATGATGGCGCAGATGCATCCAGCGGAACAAAAGCGGATGGTGCATCAGCCGGTGCGTCCAATAGAAATAGGCGTCATGGGCGACAATCATCAAGGTGGTGCTGAAGGCCAGATAGGCGGTGTCGCCGGTCTTAAATTCTGGAATCATTTTCAGGACACCGGATTGCCCGCCATAATAGATGCCCAGCCCAGCAACCGCAAAAATCACGGCTGTGAGCAGGGAATAGCCAAACTCCATGCGCATTTGCTTGCGATCGGGCACCCCCGGCTGGATGCGCCGGTGCGCCAGGCGGTCGCGTAGCGCGATCCACAGCACGGCAAAAACAAGACCCACAACAATCAGATAGCGGCCAAATTCGAGCATAAACATGACGCTCCATATCTGAACCCACGCCTGGTTAAGAATTTCGGATAATTGCGATAGGCACATCAGCGTTACTCCATAAGGTTGAACATTGGGAGGTTGTGCCTTTGAATGTCCCTTCGGGTCTCGTTGAAGCCAAAAAACTCAGGTGGATTCCGTAATCGCTGCTGTTTTTCCGGAATCAGTCAGATTATTCGGCGTTAATTGGACCCGGCGATATTCAGTTGGGGTGACGCCGGTGATTTCCTTGAAGGCCTTGTTGAACGGGCTGAGTGAGCGGTAGCCCAAATCCATGGCGATGGTCAGCACCGGTATCCGGGCCAGGGCTATATCGGCCAGTTGCGAACGCGCCTCTTTAATGCGGTAATGATTCAGGAATGCGTTGAAGTTGCGATAGCCCAGATGCTGGTTAATCAGGCGGCGCAGCCGGTATTCCTGCACTGCCAGGCGTTTCGCAAGCATGCTGATGGTCAGCCCCTCTTCGTGATAAAGTTTTTCCTGTTCCATTGTGGCCAGCAGCGCCTGCAAAAGGGAGCGGTCGGCGGGGGCAATATCCGGTGCGGTTGAAACTATTGCATCGGGCGCAGTGAACAGCTCTCTATTAAGTTTTGGCGCAAGAAACAGCGTCAAAACCAGTATTCCCGCAGCGTTTGCGGTTTCCAGCCATTGGGGCGCGCGCGTATCGCCAAACACGAGTTCAACACTGAGAACCATAAGGATGTAGACGCCAGCCCCAATCACGATGGTCAGGCAAATCTGGCGGCGGCTTTCGACCAGGTCGCTATCGCGGCTTTTAAGCGCCTCAAACAGGGCGAAAAAGGCCAGGCCAAGCGCAATCACATGGTGCAGAACAAGACTGCCTGTGTTGACCAGTTCCGGCCCCATGCGGGGGCCGAAAGCCATCCAGTGCCCAAGGCCTTCGAGAAGGGCAAGTAACAGGCCATGCCAGAGACGGATACGGAAGGCGTCATTAAACAGCGCATTGCTGAACCACCAAAAGAAAAATGGCAGGCCAACGCATCCCGGCATGACCAGATATTGAAATGGGCCGAGCAAGGGGAATAGCGTTTTTGAGGAACAGAGCATATAGGCCATGACGCTAACTGCGAACAACAGCATCGCCACTCCGGCCTGTGTTAGCCTTCCGCCCCAAACCAGGCGCAATGCCGCCAGCGCCAGAATGCCGATGACCGTAAAGCGTATAAGATTGTCCAGCGTCTCCATGGAGCATCCATGCCACATAGTAAATAAGCTCCGCAACTGCTTCGGGACGTTGCCGGTGACGCGGGTGGACAAGGCGGCAGATTGCGGCTTGACAGAAGTCCGCCTTGTGGGACAGGTAGCACCATGAACAAGGTTACGGAAAATCTGGATGAGAAGCAGCGCTTTGAGCCGGTGATGCGTTTTGGCATGGACGCGCCGCTGTTGCTGGATTGTGGCGTCAGCCTGGCCCCGCTGGAGATTGCTTATCAGACCTATGGCGCGCTGAATGCGGAGCGTTCGAACGCCATATTGGTGTGCCATGCGCTGACGCTTGATCAATATGTGGCGAGTACGAACCCGGTCACCGGGCGGCCGGGATGGTGGAGCACGATTGTCGGGCCGGGACGGCCGGTGGATACCGATCGCTATTACGTGATCTGCGCCAATGTTATCGGCGGCTGTATCGGCAGCTCCGGTCCAACCAGCATCAATCCGGCGACCGGCAGGGCCTATGGCCTGTCGTTTCCGGTGATCACCATCGGCGACATGGTGAATGCGCAGGCGCGCCTGGTGGAGGCGCTGGGCATTGAACAATTATTCTGCGTCATTGGCGGCTCGATGGGGGGCATGCAGGTGTTGCAGTGGGCCTGTGACTATCCCGAAAAGGTTTTTTGCGCGATACCGATTGCGGCAGCGGCCTGGCACTCGGCACAGAATATCGCTTTTCACGAAGTTGGGCGTCAGGCGATCATGGCGGATCTGGACTGGTGTCATGGAGATTATCTGGCGCAGGACAAGCGTCCCGAAAAGGGCCTGGCCGTGGCGCGCATGGCGGCGCACATTACCTATCTGTCGG
>CAYGDL010000128.1:0-6225 GCA_964348545.1 uncultured Alphaproteobacteria bacterium
CGGTCGCTTTGTCTGATCCCGGCGCGCATCGGCGGCATTTGCTCCATTTACATGTCACAGATATGGCGGTGCATTGACCGCGCAAAGCTGATTCGTCAGCCTAACATAGACCAGATTTTACCTGGAGGCCCTGAATCTGATTGCGTAATCACGATATAATCGGGCCGAAATGTGCGACTGGTCACAGAAAGTACTGTTAGCAAGTTGAATCTTACACCATCATACTGTGGCACTAAACAGTTAGGGTATTGCGATTCAACCTAAAATCATTCCGCTCTAGCCAGCGCCGTTGGCATGTGGCGTCACGCACAGCATATAATTCACATCCATGTCCGTGCCGAGCGCCCATTGGCCGGTGAGAATTTGATAGCTGACGCCGGTGCGCCGGGTGATGCTGAGGCCGTGCGCCGCCAGCAGGGCGCCCAGATCCTCTGGGGTGATGAATTTGTCCCAGTCATGGGTACCGCGTGGCAGCCAGCCAAGAATATATTCCGCCCCCAGCACTGCCAGAGCGTAAGCCTTCAGGGTGCGGTTCAGTGTCGCCAGCACCATCACACCATCGGGTTTCAACATCTGCGCGCAGGCGGCCAGAAAGGCGCTGCGATCAGCCACATGCTCGATCACTTCCAGATTCAGGATGATGTCGAACTGTTCACCAGCCGCCGCCAATTGTTCGGCGCTACGATTGAGGTAGGTGACGCCAAGGCCCTGCGCCAGGGCATGGGCGCTGGCGATGCCGATATTCTCATAAGACGCATCCGCCCCGGTCACGACCGCGCCCAGCCGGTGCATCGGTTCGCATACCAGCCCGCCGCCACAGCCAATATCAAGCAGGCGCAAGCCCTTTAACGGGACGGGGGCGCGCGCGTCACGCCCAAAATGTGAGCAGATCTGGTCGCGAATATAGGCAATTCGGGCCGGATTAAACTTGTGCAGGGGCCGGAAGGGGCCTTTTGGATCCCACCAATGCGCCGCCTGGGCCGAAAATCGGGCGACTTCCATGGGATCAATACTGGGGCTGTCAGTTTCAGTCATACTTGGGTTACCCGGTAAGAAAGAATATCGCGCTGCGCCTTGCGCCTTGCGAGGCATTTCAGTATGGATACCGCATATTGGCGCTGGATGCAGCAGCGTTGCCTTATCCTATAGGAATGGTTGGTAAAATGGCCCGTTTGGTCATGAAATTTGGCGGCACATCGGTCGCGGACATGGACCGCATCGCGCATGTGGCCGCGCGCGTGAAACGCGAGGTGGATGCCGGTCATCAGGTGGCGGTGGTGGTGTCGGCGATGGCGGGTGCGACCAACCAGTTGGTGGCCTGGACAAATCAGGCCGCAAAAATGCCGGACCGGCGCGAATATGATGTCGTTGTTGCGACGGGTGAACAAGTGACCGCAGGCCTAATGGCGCTGGCGCTACAGGATATTGGCGTTTCGGCCCGCTCCTGGATGGGCTGGCAAATTCCCATCAGCACGTCGGATGCGCATGGTTCCGCGCGCATTCTGGCCATTGACGCGGGACTTCTGGAAGCAGGCTTTGCCAGCAATGAGGTCGCGGTCGTGGCCGGTTTTCAGGGGCTGGCGCCGCACGAACGGGTATCGACTTTGGGGCGCGGCGGGTCGGACACCAGCGCCGTGGCGCTGGCGGCGGCGATCAAGGCGGACCGTTGCGATATTTTCACCGATGTTGACGGGGTTTACACCACCGATCCGCGCATCGTTGCCAAGGCCCGCAAGCTTGATAAAATTACCTATGAGGAAATGCTGGAAATGGCGTCACAGGGTGCGAAGGTCTTGCAGACCCGCTCGGTTGAACTGGCCATGACGCATAATGTTCGGGTGCAGGTGCTGTCCAGTTTTGAAGATCTGCCCGGTACGCTGGTTGTTGATGAAGGAGAGATCGTGGAACAGGAAGTCGTTAGCGGTATTGCCTATTCCAGGGACGAGGCGAAAATCACACTGATCCGTGTCGCCGACAAACCCGGTGTGGCGGCCAGCATTTTTGGGCCTCTGGCGGACGCCAATATCAATGTGGATATGATCGTTCAGAACGTCTCGGAAGACGGGTCCTCGACCGATATGACATTCACCGTGGGGCGGGCCGATCTTGACCGGGCGGTTCAGGTCATTACCGGTTTGCAGAATGATTTGAATTATCGCGAGTTGCTGAATGACGCCAACGTGGTCAAGGTGTCGGTTATTGGCGTGGGAATGCGCAGCCATGCCGGGGTCGCCGCCCGCATGTTTGCGGCGCTGGCGGAAAAGAGCATCAATATTCAGGTGATCTCGACCTCGGAAATTAAAATCAGCGTTCTGATTGCGGCGGACTATACTGAACTGGCGGTGCGCGCCCTGCATACGGCTTTTGGGCTTGATGCGGAATAGGGGTGGCACGATTTATGCTCGAATATCTTAAACAGGCTATGCGAAGGGAAACAGGCTAGTGCCGCAGGGCTCTCCAGGAGGTCCGCGTGTGCTGCTTCGGCGTCTGCGCGAAATCATGGCGGAGCCGAAGGACACGCAAACCCGACTCGACATGGTTGT
The DNA here is from genome assembly GCA_964348545.1 of uncultured Alphaproteobacteria bacterium. Lineage (GTDB taxonomy): Bacteria > Pseudomonadota > Alphaproteobacteria > UBA11222 > UBA11222 > UBA11222. Next base: position 2,544 of record CAYGDL010000128.1, read on the forward strand.
GCGCGCCATTGCCGCCAATATGGTGGCGGAGGTGTGTTCGCTCTATCTGCTGCGCGCCAATGATCTGCTGGAACTGTTCGCCACCGAAGGCCTCAATCCTGCGGCGGTGCATAAAACCCATTTGCGGATCGGCGAAGGTCTGGTTGGGCTGATTGCAGAGACTGCGGATTTTGTGTCGCTGCCCGATGCGCAATCACATCCGCACTTTGCCTATAAGCCTGAAACCGGCGAAGAAATCTTCAAATCCCTGATGGGCGTACCCATGTTGCGGGGGGGCCGGGTGATCGGCGTGCTGGTGGTGCAGAACCGCACCATGCGCCAATACGAAGAAGAAGAAATTGAAAGCCTGCAAACCGTCGCCATGATTCTGGCGGAGGTGGTTGCAACAGAGGCGCAACCAGATGTAAAGGCCGATTTACAGAATGGCACAGCGCCAGGCATCGGCGCGGTGTTGGCCGAGGTCCGGTCGCATCGCTTTCACGGCAGGGGGCTGGCCGAAGGTATCGCCTTTGGCAAAGTCGTGCTGCATGCGCCACGCGTTGATATTACGCATTTCATCGCATCGGATATCAAAGCAGAGAGGGCCGCGCTGGATGAGGCGCTAAAGGCGCTGTTAAAGGAGCTGGAAGTGATGCTGTCCAGCGACAAGCTGTCGCGTGCGGGTGATCATCGTGATGTGCTGGAAGCCTATCAGATGTTTGCCAAGGATCATGGCTGGACCACGCGCTTGCGTGAGGCGGTGGATGCCGGGTTGACCGCCGCCGCTGCCGCCGAGCGGGTGCAGATGGAAAATCGCGCCCGCATGCAGCGCGTTAATGATCCCTATCTGCGGGAACGCCTGCAAGACCTGGATGATCTGTCCAATCGGCTGTTGCGCCATTTGACCGGACAAATTCATGCGCCCGGCGCCGCGCAATTGCCTGACAACACGATTGTCGTCGCACGCAGCCTTGGCCCTACGGAATTGCTGGATTATGACCGCAGCAAGCTGGCGGGCGTCGTGGTCGAGGAAGGCAGTGACACCTCACATGTGGCAATCGTCGCGCGCGCGCTGGAAATTCCCATGGTTGGCGGCGCTACGGATATTCTGGACTGGGTTGAACCGGGTGACAGCATCATTCTGGATGGTGAACTGGGGGCGGTTTATGTGCGTCCAACCCAGGATGTGGTGATTGCCTATGAAGAACGCATGGCCGTGCGGGCGCGCAAACAGGCGCGATTTGATGCGCTGCGCGGTACGCCTGCAATGACCACCGATGGCGCGCATGTCAGGCTGGATATCAATGCGGGCCTGATGGTGGATTTGCCGCATCTGGATGATACGGGCGCCGATGGCATCGGCCTGTTTCGCACGGAATTGCAGTTCCTGATCTCCGCTGTGTTCCCCCGCCTGGAAGTGCAACGTAATTTATATAGCCGGGTGCTGGATGCGGCGGGCCACCGCCAGGTCATATTCCGTTCGCTGGATGTGGGGGCGGACAAGTCGCTGCCCTATCTGCGCCAACGCGGCGAGGAAAATCCGGCGCTTGGCTGGCGCGGCACCCGTCTTGCGATGGAGCGCCCCAGCCTGTTGCGCTATCAGGTGCGCGCGCTTCTGGGTGCGGCTGCGGGACGCGAGCTAAATCTGATGTTTCCAATGATCAGCGAGATTAGCGAATTCAAGCAGGCCCGCGCCCTGGTAGACCAGGAAGTGGAACGTCACCGGCGACTAGGAATAAGCCCCCCGGCCCGGATGCGCATTGGCGCGATGCTGGAAGTTCCGGCGCTGGTGTGGCAATTGCCGTATCTGCTGCCGCTGGTTGATTTCATTTCCATTGGCTCTAACGATCTGCTGCAATTTTTCTACGCCTATGATCGCGATAATCCAAAATTTGCGGGCCGCTATGATCCGCTGGGCGCGCCCACGCTACAGCTTATGCAGCAGATTGTTCAGCAATGCGATGCGCATGGCGTTCCGGTCAGTGTCTGTGGTGAATTGGCCTCCCGGCCATTGGAGGCGATGGCGCTGATCGGCCTGGGCTATCGCGCTTTGTCCATGTCGCCAATATCAATAGGTCCGGTGAAGCTGATGGTGGTTAATCTGCCTGCCGCAGAAGCAGCCAGTTTGCTGAACAAGGCGCTGAACGAAAATAGCCAGCATATTCGCAAGATGCTCATGGAGTTTGCCACACAGCATGACATCCCGGTTTAGTTGAACCACCGCCTGAAATACCCGGTTAATGATTTAGCAATCTTCTTACTCTTGATTTAGACTGGCGGTCTAATAATGCCTCTCTAAATCAGGGCAGTTGCTTTAAGTTGTTGACGTGGCCTGCAATAAAAGGTCGGATGGGCGCTGAAAGCATTGGCTTTTTTGTGCACGGCTCTGGGGGTGTATATTGGGCGAAGTGGATGACGGACAGGTGTATGCGGGCGTTGGCCGGGAAATTCGGTCCATCCGTGAAGCCGCCGGTCTGCAAATCAGGGATGTAGCGCAGGCGCTTCGCATCGCTGGTTTTTATCTTGAGGCCATAGAGGCTGGTCGCTATGCCGAATTGCCCTCACCTGTCTATGTGCATGGTTTTGTTCGGTCATATGCAGGCTATCTGCAACTGGACTGCGATGAAATGGTGCGCCGGGTGCAGCTTGAGCTGGCGCCGACGGTCATAACGGAGCCATTGCATTTTCCCAATGCCCCGCAGGATCAACCCAGGCCAAGCCGTACACTTTTGCTGCTTGCCCTGGCGCTTGCCCTGGCCGTGTTTGGCTTTTGGTATCTGAAGCTGGATGAGGAGCTTATGCAGGCGCCCCGGTCGGACACCGCCCCGCCGCTGCAAGAGCAGCGCGCCGCCGAATCGGGAGATGAAGCGCCGCCAGCATCGGATGTGACAGTGACGCCTGCTGAAACCCCCGCATCAATGCCTGAACCAGCGCCCGAGGCTGAATCTGAGGCCCCCCAAATCCCGTCGGTAGAAGAACTGGTCGGCAAAAATCCGCCTGCGGACGAAGCTGGCAACGCAACGGTTGAAGCTCCGGTTGTGGACAAGCCTGCGTCGCCCGAAGCTGCGGCCATGCTGGCTGAAAATGTGGGGCCGGTAGAAATCACCACTCCGGCGACAGTCAACTCGATTGATTTGGGTGAGGGTCGCCTTTCTGGCGCACCGGCGGTGCTTTCGCCGTCGCTTATGGAACCGGCGCCGTCCAGTCCGCCCGAAGCCCTGGCCAAGGCGCCGGTGGTTTTGCGGGCATCATCGGATACCTGGATGCAGGTGTCGCGGGCGAATGGAGAGGTGCTGAAATCCTGGGTGATGCGCGCGGGCGAGCAATATGTCCCCCCGCAGGATGAAACCGGCTTAAAGGTGATGGTGGGTAATGCCGGGGCGTTGACAGTATATGTGAATGGCGCGGCGCTGCCCGTACTGGGCCGCAAAGGCGAAGTCATTCGCGTGCTGCCGCTTGATATTGCCGATCTAAAGGCGAAGTTCGGCGGCTAGGCGATCTGATCTATGGTGCGATCCGCCCGCGATTGCTATATAGCAGGCAGTGTCAGCAGTAAAATATGAGACAGAGCCAGCCATGAGTTTACGGCCATATCGCGATATTCAGCGCCGCAAATCGCGCCAGATTTTTGTGGGTAAGGTTCCGGTGGGTGGCGATGCGCCCATTACCGTGCAGTCCATGACCAATACCATCACCGGTGACG
>CAYGDL010000129.1:0-6204 GCA_964348545.1 uncultured Alphaproteobacteria bacterium
CCTTGCCCGCACGTTCGGCGAAATCTCCCTTGAGCGCCTTCATGCCAAGATCATCGCACATCAGCACGCCGTCAAAACCAATTTCACCACGAATAATCTCGCGGATGATTTTTGCGGAATGGCTGGCGGGCGTTGCGCCGTCAATGGACGTATAGGCGACATGCGCTGTCATGGCCAATGGCATATCGCGTAGCGCGCGGAACGGCGCAAAATCGCTGCGGCGCAATTCATCCAGGCTGGCGCTCACCTGTGGCAGATCAAGATGGCTGTCGGCGCCTGCCCGCCCATGCCCGGGAATATGCTTGATAACCGGCAACACACCCCCCGCCATCAATCCCTCGCACATGGCCCGCCCCAGTTCGGCAACAATCGCCGGGTCCGAAGCAAACGCCCTGTCACCGATGATCTGATGCCCGCCAGGGGCCGGAACATCCAGTACCGGCACACAGTCCACCGTGATGCCAAGGGCCGCCAGTTCATGCGCCAGAAGCCTACCATTCAGCCTGCTGGCTGCTATTGCCTGTACGGGGTTTTGGCGCGCATAAAGCTGTCCGAATTTCTCTGCTGGCGGGGCTATGCGCCAATGCGGCGGGGTTAGTCGCGCCACCCGCCCGCCTTCCTGATCAATCAGGACCGGAGCGCTGGGGCGGCCGACACAATCGCGCAAATCATCAACCAGTTCAGTTACCTGTTCTGGTGATTTGATGTTGCGCGCGAATAGAATAAAACCCCAGGGGCCGGCATCCCGAAAAAATGCCGCCTCCTCTGGCAACAGTTTCGGCCCGGAGCATCCAAAAATTACGGCGCGCGCGGACATTGCGCTAACGCGCCGCGACCAGGCAATCGACGCCAGACGCCTTCAGCGATGAGCATTGCGTATTGGCCGCTGCACGTTCGCTGAATGAGCCTGCCTGTAGGCGGAAGAAGCGTCCTTTTTCGCCAAGATCAGCCTCGGCCACATAATGCTCCAGACTTGCAAGCACCCCGGCATGACGCGCTGCGAGCAGTTTCCAGCCCGCTTCAGCCGCTTCCTGTGTTCGAAACGCGCCCAATTGCAAAACAAACGCCTTGCCGCCTGTTGGCTCCACCGCCGTCTTGACATTGGCAGATTCGGCTAACGCTGCATGATCCTGAGACGCGCCGCCTTCTGGCGCTTCGGGCGCCTTTTCAGGCGCCTGCTCAGGCACCTGTTCTTCGGTGTTCGGTGCGATTACGTTTTCGGTCACTTCCGGCGCCGGTTCAGCCGCGACCTGTTCGCCATCCGCTGCTGCGGTATTATTGCGCCCCATCGGGTCTGCAATTTCCGGCGCTATAACATCGGGCGCGCCCCCCGGCCCGGTCACAGCCGCATCGCTTGCGGGCGGTGGCACGCGCACCACTTTGGGGGTTCCATCGGCTGGAAGTTCGTTATCATACGGCGATATGATGGTTGGCTTCTCTCGCGGCTCCTCGGATCCCGGAAGCAGTTGCTCCAGCCCTGCTTCATTTCCATCAATCTTGTCGTAAACGGTTTTGTCCTGATGGGCGAAATTGGCGCCGCCAGGATCCTCAGGTTTTGCCTTCACATTGCCCTGTTCAGCCTTGATGATCGGCAAGGAGCCCTGCTCCGCATCCGTCACGCCACTTCTATAGGCGTACCAGACGACACCGGAAAAAATCAGCGCCGTGGAAAGCCCCAGTGCAACCAGCGTAGCTGTCATCATGCTAAAGCGCGACGGAGGAATATCCAGATCGTCGTAATCTGTTTCCATTTCGTCAGGTTCGTTCACATCTTGCGACATTAGCGCATCTCCTCAACCGGTGTGACGCCCAATATTTTTAGCGCCGAGGCGATCACCCCTCTGACCGCGCGAATCAGCGCCAGGCGGGCCAGTGTAACATTCTTGTCCCCGGACAGGATAAATCGCAGTTGCGGATTCTCATTACCCCGGTTCCACAGCCCATGGAACGCCGAAGCCAGATCATGCACATAAAAGGCGATTCGATGCGGTTCATGCGCCGCCGCCGCCGTCTCAACCATGCGCGGCCACCCAGCCAATAACCGGATCAAAGCCAGTTCATCCGGATCAACCAGAGGCGACAAATCCACCGGCCCGGACAGTGGCGGGTCTGACGCCAGATCAGGGAAAGCGTCGGCAGCATTGTGCAACACCGAACAGATACGCGCATGCGCATATTGCACATAAAAAACCGGGTTATCCTTTGATTGCTCGGTCACTTTGGCAAAGTCAAAATCCAGCGGCGCATCGTTTTTACGGTACAGCATCATGAAGCGCACCGCATCGCGGCCAACTTCATCTACTACTTCACGTAATGTCACGAAGTTACCAGAACGTTTTGACATTTTAATCGGCTCTCCGTCACGCAGCAGGCGCACCAACTGGCAAATCTTGACGTCCAGCGCCCCTTTGCCTCCTGTGATCGCAGCTACCGCCGCCGTCATACGTTTCACATAACCGCCGTGATCCGCGCCGAACACATCGATCATCTGCGCAAAGCCGCGCTGAAACTTTTCAAAATGGTAGGCGATGTCCGGCGCAAAATAGGTCCAGGTTCCATCCGATTTTTTCAACGCCCGATCCACATCATCGCCAAACTGCGTGGCGCGGAACAGGGTTTGCGGGCGCGGCTCCCAATCATCGGGCGTCTTGCCTTTGGGCGGCTCCAGAACACCCACATAAATCAGCCCCTGGGCTTCCAGAAACGCCAGCGTCTTTTCGATCGCGCCGCTTTCATGCAAAGCGCGTTCAGAATAAAAATTATCATGCCGGATGCCCAGCGCCGCAAGATCTTCACGGATCAGCGCCATCATGGCTTTCAGCGCCGCATCGCGCACAACAGGCAACCATTGTGCCTCGGGCATGGCGCGTAGTGCGTCCCCATATTCGGATTTAAGCTGCTGCCCCACCGGAACCAGATAGTCGCCCGGATAAAGCCCCTCCGGAATGTCCCCAATCGCTTCACCCAGCGCCTCGCGATAACGCAGGAAGGCTGACCGCGCCAGAACGTCCACCTGCGCGCCTGCGTCATTAATGTAATATTCCCGGCAAACCTCGTAACCTGCTGATTGCATGAGGTTTGCTAGCGCATCCCCAAACACCGCGCCGCGCGTATGCCCGACATGCATCGGCCCGGTCGGGTTGGCCGACACATATTCGATATTGACCCGATTGCCCGCACCGATCGCCGAAACACCGTAGCACGTTGCGTCGCGCAATATTCCAGCCAGCACCTTATGCCAATAATCTGCCGTCAGCCGCAGATTGATAAAACCCGGCCCCGCGATTTCCACCGTTTCAATGCGGGCATCCCGTTGCAGCGCCGCTGCCAGGAGATCGGCAATCTCTCGCGGTTTCATGCCCGACTTTGAGGCCAGCACCAGCGCCGCATTGGTTGCAAAATCGCCATGCGAGGGATCGCGCGGCGCTTCCAGCGTGACGGCCCGGGTGTCACAGCCCTTCAGGCGCGGCTCATCCACCTGCAACGCTTCAAGCGCTGCAATTACTTCGTGTCGAAAGTCATTGAATATGTTCATAAAGTTCCACGATTTGTGTCGTCTTTGCGAGCGAATCGCGGCAATCCACCAAGCCTTCGCCAGAAGGCTTCGTGGATTGCCGCGCTCCGCTCCTCGCAAAGACGAAGGGGGTGACTAGGCTTTGAACAAGCTAAATCTTCGAACAAGCCTAAATTTTCAATTGCAGATCGAACAGGCGTCCATGTTCCTCCATGGCGAAACGGTCTGTCATGCCCGCCACATAATCGCAGACGATCCTCGCCGTGGCGTTACCGCCGGGCTTGTCACAAAGCAACTGCCATTCTGTGGGCAACAGTTCCGGTTCCGCCAGAAAACGGGTGAACATTTCTTCCAGCACACGCCTAGCCTGGCTCATCACCCGGTTGACCTTGTAGTGCCGGTACATGTGGGTGTGCAAATAGGCCTTGAGCGCCAGAATGCCCTGCTCAATATCGCTTGAGAAAGCGATCAGCGGCCGGCCCAATTCGCGCACATGGGCCGCATCAAACACCCGCTCGCGCTTGACGCGGCGTCTGGTTTCAGCCAGCAGATCTTCCACCATAACGCCAATCAGTTCGCGGACTGCCTCATTGATCAGGCGGCCGCGCGCCACACCGGGAAAGCGTTCAACCACCTTCTCGAATATTGGTCCTGCAAACGGAGCCTGGCACATCTGATCAAAATCCAGCAGACCTGCGCGCAGCCCATCATCAATATCATGGGCGCAATAGGCGATGTCGTCAGACAGCGCACTCACCTGCGCCTCGGCAGACGGGTAGGAGTGCAGTTCCAGATCCTGAATTTCCGCATATTCGCGAATCGCCAGCGGCAAATTGCGCGCGATGCCGGGGCCGGTCAGGGGGCCATTATGCTTGACCAGCCCTTCCAGGGTTTCCCATGTCAGATTTAGCCCGTCAAACGTCGCATAGCGCTGCTCCAGGCGGGTCACAATGCGCAGGGCCTGGGCGTTATGGTCAAAACCGTCAAACTGCTGCATGCACTTATCCAGCGCCGCCTCACCTGCATGACCGAACGGGGGGTGGCCCAGATCATGCGCCAGCGCCAGCGCCTCGGCCAGATCCTCGTTCAGGCCCAGCACCCGGCAGATCGAACGGGTAATCTGGGCCACTTCCAGCGAATGGGTCAGCCGGGTACGGTAATAATCACCCTCATAATAGACAAAAACCTGGGTTTTATGCTTCAGGCGGCGAAACGCCCCACAATGCACAATCCGGTCACGGTCACGTTGAAACACGCTGCGGGTGGCGCTTTCCGGTTCAGAAATCAGGCGGCCACGGCTGTCCTGCGGCAGGCAGGCCCAGGGCGCAATCCCCAATGGGGGCAGGAAGATATTTTTGGGTTCCACGGTCATTAAACATAAATAGGGGGTTTATTGGCATACTCACAAGAAAAGCTTATATAGTGTGTGACATTATGCGCAGAATACACGCACAGGCGGTGGAGTTCCATGACTGATACGCAAGTCCTAAAACAGCAGGGTCTGACAATATCCGAAAGCGGCGCGCGCCAGATTGGCAAACTGGTTGCGCGCGAGGCGCCAGGAACCCTGTTGCGCGTCACCGTATCGGGTGGCGGCTGTTCGGGTTTTCAATACGCCTTCGCCTTTGACGCCAACAGGACAGATGATGATCTCTGCTTCAGCCGCGACGGCGTGAGCGTGATTATCGACGCGATCTCGCTGGAATATCTGCAAGGATCTGAAATCGACTATGTGGATGATCTGATCGGAAGCGCGTTCCGCATCCACAACCCGAACGCCACCGCCTCATGTGGCTGCGGGACGTCGTTCGCCGTGTAGCTCCGGAGAGAGAGGCTTAACAATGACAATTGTCAAAATTGAGCTGTCCGACGATATCGCATTGGCGGCGCGCGATGATCACGATGATATTGAAGCACTGCGCAGGAAAATACAAAAGGTCATCGACAGCGGGCCAGGCATCCCTGCGGACCAGATGTTCGCGGCCGCCTTGCGCCGCATTGATGAAATCGAACGTGAGAACAAGGCCCGGTGAGGGCGCCGGAGTTCTTGCCTGAAAGCCGCCCTCACCCCGCATCCAGCACCGGCGTGCCGAAAATATACCAGGCTTTGGCTACCTTTCCATTGAGGACTTCATAGGTCACGATCACATCGATGGTTCCGGTTCCTTCGGGGAAAGTGCGGGTGACGGTTTCCTGATCGACGACCTTGTTGCCCAGCACCATGCGCTGGTTCAGGCGCGCGAACAGATTGGCTTCCTGAAACCGGGCGACATGGCGGGCGCGAATGGCCTCGGCGCCGCTGGCCAGCAAGGTTGAGGGATGCTCGAAATACAGTGCATCATCGGCCCACATGGCCATGAATGCCTCAATATCATGGGCGTTATAGGCGTCAAGCTGCTTTTGGATGACCTGTTCGACTTCGGAGGGGTTCGGATATTTTTGCATTTGCGGCTTCCCTGTTTGAATGGCGGCACTTTCCAGTATTATGGCCGGATGTCAATGCGCTAGCCCATTGTTTTTATTTCGCATCCGGGGCCGCATTCGTGCAAAATACGGCATGAAAATAGTCACCTGGAACGTCAATTCACTGAAAGCGCGGCTGGCGCTGGTGCTGGAGTATCTGCGTACGGCAAAACCCGATGTGGCGCTGTTGCAGGAAACCAAATGCACCGATGACAGCTTTCCGGCGC
>CAYGDL010000130.1:0-6147 GCA_964348545.1 uncultured Alphaproteobacteria bacterium
TGGTGTCGCGGGCCATGACTTCGAATTCCTCGATATGGATCGAGGTAAACACGTCATCGCGCACGATACGTTCCGAGATCAGGATCGAATCTTCGAAATTATATCCATTCCACGGCATGAACGCGACCAGCACGTTGCGGCCCAGCGCCAGTTCGCCAAGCTCCGTAGACGGACCATCGGCAATGATATCGCCGGCTTCAACCCGGTCGCCAACTTTCACCAGCGGCCGCTGCGTAATGCAGGTGTTCTGGTTGGAACGCTGGAACTTGCGCAAATTGTAAATGTCCACGACCGAACGCGAGGCATCCACTTCTTCACGCACGCGCACGACGATGCGTTCCGCGTCCACCTGATCGACGATGCCGGAGCGCCGCGCGCCAATGGCGGCGCCAGAATCATACGCAACCACGGCTTCCATGCCGGTGCCCACCAGCGGCGCCTCAGCCTGCAACAGTGGCACGGCCTGGCGCTGCATGTTGGAGCCCATCAAGGCGCGATTGGCGTCATCATTTTCCAGAAACGGAATCAGCGCCGCCGCAACAGAAACCAGTTGCTTGGGCGAAACATCCATCAATTCAACATTTGACGGCGCCGTCATGGCGAAGTCACCCGAAATCCGGCACGACACCAGATCGCTGAGCAGTTGCCCTTTGGCGTCAAATGGCGCATTGGCCTGGGCGATGGTGAATTTGGCTTCTTCCATCGCGGAAAGATACACCACGTCGCTGCTGACCTTGCCGTTGGCCACCTTGCGATAGGGGGTTTCGATAAAGCCATATTTATTCACGCGGGCATAGGTCGCAAGGCTGTTGATCAGGCCAATATTCGGCCCTTCCGGCGTTTCAATCGGGCAGATGCGGCCATAATGGGTGGGGTGCACGTCGCGCACTTCAAAGCCCGCCCGCTCGCGCGTCAAACCGCCTGGCCCCAGCGCCGAAAGACGGCGCTTATGGGTGATTTCCGACAGCGGATTGGTCTGATCCATAAACTGGCTGAGCTGCGAGGAGCCAAAAAATTCACGGATCGACGCGGCGACCGGCTTCGCATTGATCAGATCGTGCGGCATCACCGTATCAATTTCAACCGAACTCATCCGCTCCTTGATGGCCCGCTCCATGCGCAGCAATCCGATGCGGTACTGGTTCTCCATCAATTCGCCAACAGAACGCAGGCGGCGATTGCCCAGATGATCAATATCATCGATCTCACCGCGCCCGTCACGCAGTTCACACAGCGTCTTCACCACGGCAAGAATATCTTCCTTGCGCAGAATACCCACAGTGTCATCGCATTGCAGGCCCAGACGCATATTCATCTTTACACGGCCTACCGCCGAAAGATCATAGCGTTCGGAATCAAAGAACAGGCCGCTGAACAGGCTTTCTGCGGCTTCCAGCGTCGGCGGCTCGCCAGGGCGGATCACGCGGTAAATGTCGATCAGCGCCTGTTCACGGGTTTCGCTCTTGTCCACCATCATGGTGTTGCGGATATAGGCGCCAATATTCACACCATCCACATCCAGTGTCGGGATGCTGGTAAAATGATTTTCTTCCAGCTTCGCAATCACCTCGGCGGTAAATTCCTCGCCCGCTTCGATGAAGATTTCGCCGGTCTCCGCATTGATCATGTCACAGGCGGCGTAACGCCCGATAATTTCATCCGCCGTGACCAGCAGTTCCTTCACGCCCTGTTCCTGCAACTTGCGGCCCAGACGCGGCGTAAATTTCTTTCCGCTCTCAAGAATAACTTCACCGGTCCTGGCGTTGATCATGTCATTGCCAGCCAGTGTGCCACGCAGCTTATCGGCGTTGAACGGCACCCGCCATCCGCCTTTTTTGTTGGCGGAAAAAACCAACGTCTGGAAGAAATATTCCAGTATTTCATCCTGTGACATGCCCAACGCATAGAACAAGGTCGTGGCGGGCATCTTGCGCCGCCGGTCGATGCGCACATTGACGATGTCTTTAATATCAAATTCAAGATCCAGCCACGACCCGCGATAGGGGATCACCCGCGCGGCGAACAACAGCTTGCCGCTGGAATGGCTTTTGCCGCGGTCATGGTCAAAGAACACGCCCGGAGAACGATGCATCTGACTGACAATCACGCGCTCGGTGCCATTCACGACAAAGGTGCCATGGTCCGTCATCATCGGCATGTCGCCCATATAGACGGCCTGTTCCTTGATGTCCTTCACGGATTTCGCGCCGGTGACTTCGTCCACATCAAACACAATCAGGCGCAACGTCAGCTTTAACGGCGCGGCATAGGTCATGTCACGCTGCTGACATTCTTCCACGTCATATTTCGGCGGCTCGAACTCATATTTCACGAATTCAAGCGAAGCGGTTTCCGCAAAATCCTTTATCGGAAAGACCGATTTGAAGACGCCTTGCAGGCCGGTGTCGTTGCGTTCGGAAACGCCCCTGTCGAACTGCAAAAACTGATTATAGGAATTGCGCTGAACTTCGATGAGGTTCGGCATCCGTACAACTTCGGGAATATTACCAAAGGATTTGCGGATCCGCTTGCGACCAGTAAATGACTGGGCCATACCTTCTCCTCGCTAGATTTCAATGCCGCCCGGACGGCGGCGAAAGGCCGTGGCGCACACCTGCGCGCCACGCAATTCAGTATAAAGACAGAAGCTATTTCACCTGCACGGTGGCGCCAGCGGATTCAAGCTGCGCCTTGAGGGCTGCTGCTTCATCCTTGTTGACGCCGGTCTTGACTTCCTTGGGCGCTGCTTCAACCAGGTCTTTGGCTTCTTTCAGTCCAAGGCCCGTAATCGTGCGAACTTCCTTGATCACGTTGATCTTCTTATCGCCAGCCGAAGCCAGGATAACGTCGAACTCGGTCTGCTCTTCAACAGCAGCGGCAGGCGCGGCAGCAGCGGCAGCCGCCGCCACAGGCGCGGCAGCAGACACGCCCCATTTTTCTTCGAGCATCTTTGAGAGAGACGCTGCTTCGAGAACTGTCAATGCGGACAGGTCCTCAACGATTTTTTCCAGATTTGCCATTTGAGATGTTCCTTCGGTTTGATCGTGTATCGATAGATTGACTTACGCAGCTTCGTTTTTGGTCGCATATGCATTCAGAACGCGCGCCAATTGGCTGGCCGGGGCAGACAACACCGTTGCGATTCTCGTCGCGGGGGTGCTGATCATTCCCACCAGTCTGGCACGGAGTTCATCCAGTGACGGCATGCTGGCCAGTGTCTCGACGCCTTGTTTGTCGAGAACCGTCAGGCCCATGGCGCCACCGCGGATAACGAACTTGTCGTTTTCCTTGGCATATTCCATCGCTACTTTTGGGGCCGCAACCGGATCAGCCGAATAGGCAATTACGGTGGGGCCCGTCAGAAACTCAGAAATGCCGCTGCACGGCGTACCATCAAGTGCGCGCTTTGCAAGCCGGTTTTTGATCACCTTCACTCTGGCGTTCGCGTTGCCCATGCGGCGGCGAAGTTCACTCATTTCGCTGACGCTCATACCAGTATAATGGGACACCACAACCACCCCGGCGTCACTGAAGATGCCGTTGAGATAAGTGATCATTTCTTGCTTTTGCGCTCGGTCCATTGTTGTACTCCTTTTTCCAGCAGGCCAGATGCAATGCTTGCTCTGGACCGCCATCGTTGGACCAACCCCGCCGCCCGGACAGACCGGGCCCCCACATGAGGTGCGGAGCCGTTTGCGCCTGTCCCGGATCAAACCGATCTTTGCCACTGCCCTGCATGTTATTATCCATGCAGGCACCGGCCTCTCACGCCTTGCCCCGTCTCATGCGGGCGGTTTTTAAGCTGATCCAGAAATCAGATCAGAACCCGCAATCTCGGACAGGATGTTGTCCGCCGTAACACAAAATGTTTCGCCGGACACTCCTTCACGCCGCACTCGACGACGCGAATTTTAGTTACGAGTTTGAAATACTCGCAAAATCCACTTTAACGCCTGGCCCCATGGTGGAGCTGAGCGAGACTTTCTTTACATAGGTTCCCTTGGCGCCTTCCGGCTTGGCCCGCGTAATCGCCCCGACAAACGCCCGGATATTGACGCACAGCGCGTCCGCATCAAAGCTGGCCTTGCCCACGCCGCCATGAATGATACCGGCTTTTTCGACGCGGAATTCAACCTGTCCGCCCTTGGCCGCTTTCACGGCTTCCGCCACATCATTTGTCACCGTGCCCAGCTTGGGGTTTGGCATCAGGCCGCGCGGCCCCAGAACCTTGCCCAGACGCCCGACCACCGGCATCAAATCCGGCGTGGCGATGCAACGGTCGAAATTGATCTCGCCGCCCTGAATGCGTTCCATCAGATCTTCCGCGCCAACAATATCCGCACCCGCAGCCAGCGCCGCATCGGCCTTGTCGCCTCTCGCAAAGACAGCGACGCGCATGTTCTTACCGGTGCCATTTGGCAGCAGCACCATGCCGCGCACCATCTGATCCGCATGGCGCGGATCAACATTCAAATTCATCGCCACTTCGACGGTTTCATCAAACTTGCTGACGCTGTGGGATTTGATCAGGCCGACAGCCTCTTCCAGTCCATAGAAACGGTTGCGGTCAATTGCACTCGCTGATTTCTTTTTCCGCTTTGAGAGTTGCGTCATGACTTATCCCCTCACTTCAAGACCAAGCGAACGGGCGGAACCGGCAATGATCCGGGCCCCCGCGTCAAGGTCATTTGCGTTTAGATCTTTTTGTTTCTTTTCGGCAATCTCGCGGCATTGCGCCATGGTCACATGACCCGCAACCGTGCGTCCGGCGGCATTCGATCCCTTGTTGATATTCGCAGCCTGTTTCAGCATATGTGATGCTGGCGGGGTCTTGATCACAAAGGTGAACGATTTGTCCGCATACGCCGTAATGATCACCGGCAGCGGCGTGCCTGGCTCGAAATTCTGCGTCTGCGCATTGAACGCCTTGCAGAACTCCATAATGTTCAAACCGCGCTGACCCAAAGCCGGGCCAATCGGTGGCGAGGGATTAGCCTGCGTCGCCTTGCACTGCAATTTAATGTAACCTGTAATCTTTTTCGCCATACTGCCCTCAGCCTTTCGGCGCCGTCAAAGGCGCCCGTCACGGGGTTAGTGGTACGGTTTGTTCCGGCATTATTGGAACGCGCCTCCCACTTGCTTCATCCCCTGTTTGACTGCTCCGTGTGCAGACAAACAGAGAAAACTCCTAAAGTACTTTTTCCACCTGGCTATATTCAAGCTCGACCGGGGTCGCCCGGCCAAAAATGGATACCGCCACTTTGAGACGCGTACGATCCCTGTCCACTTCTTCGACCAGACCGTTGAACGACGCAAACGGCCCGTCGCACACACGCACCTGCTCACCAATTTCGAAACTGATGACGGCTTTCGGCCGTTCAATACCTTCCTGCACCTGGTTCATGATGCGGGCAACTTCTGCTTCCGGAACCGGCATTGGCCGGTTGCCACTGCCCAGAAAACCCGTCACCTTGCCGGTGTTTCTGATCAGATGATAGGTGTCGTCACCCAGTTCCATTTTGACCAGCACATATCCCGGAAAGAATTTGCGCTCCGACTGAATTTTCCGGCCGCGGCGCATTTCCACCACATCTTCTGTCGGCACCAGCACTTCTTCGAACTTGTCACCAAGCCCCTGTGCTTCGGCCTGTTCCTTGATCGAACCTGCTACCTTCTTCTCAAAATTGGAATAGGTCTGAACGATATACCAGCGCATCGTCATCTTTTGATTCCTAACCGCCAGTGCCAAGCAAAAAACCAACACCAAATTGCAAAACAATATCAACCAGCGCAAAAAACACCGATGCAAACGCCACCATGATAAACACCATCATGGTCGTAACGCCGGTCTCTTTGCGCGTAGGCCAGGTTACTTTCGAGGCTTCCCGGCGCACCTGCTGCACAAATTCAAACGGTGAGGTCTTGGCCATTATTGTTCCACAAACTCTTTCATTCTTTTCAGCACAGCCCCATACTTTCCGGCATCGCCCCTCCAGTTGGCAGGAGTGGAGGGACTCGAACCCCCAGCCCCCGGTTTTGGAGACCGGTGCTCTACCAATTGAGCTACACTCCTATTCTGTACGAGCCGGTCTCCGTCCTCTATTTAACGATTTTCGCGACGACGCCGGCGCCGACGGTGCGGCCGCC
>CAYGDL010000131.1:0-6136 GCA_964348545.1 uncultured Alphaproteobacteria bacterium
CCGCGCGCGGTTTTTACAGCCATTGGGGCAAGATGATCGCCACCGATGACTGGGCCTCGCTCTATCCCGCTGAAGTCAAAACCAAAGCGGCGGAGTAAACCATGTCCAGTCAGGCCAGCAAACCCGCCGCCGCACCCGCCATCACCCCACAACTGCAATGGGAGCTGGAGCAGTTTTTGTATGCCGAAGCCGCCCTGCTGGACCAGCGCCGCTATCGCGACTGGTATGCGCATCTGGCGGATGAATTGCGCTATCGCATGCCGCTGACCTTCAACCGGCAGGCACGCGAACGCGATCATGAATATTCGCGTGATAATGAAAGCTTTCTGTTTGATGAGACCAAGGCCAGCATCCATGTGCGCCTGAAACGCCTGGAAACCGGCATGGCCTGGGCGGAGGAACCCCCCTCGCGCACCCGCCACATGATTTCGAATGTGCGCGTGGAAGCCGACAGCGCGCCGGACAGTTTTATCGTGCATTCCTATTTTCATCTGTACCGATCACGCCTGGAACGCCAGGTTGATCATCTGATCGGCGGGCGCACAGACCTGATCCGCCGCGCCCCCACGCCGCTGGGCTGGGAGATCGTCAAACGCGACATCACGCTTGATCAGTCCACGGTGCTTTCCAATAATTTGAGCATGTTTTTTTAGGGTTAGGGCGATGCACGGAAACAGGAGTGACGATGGCCAGTAAAAGTAAATATACGGCTAGCGTCTGGCGTGAAGGCAAATGGTACGTCGCCCAGTGCCTCGAAGTCGATGTCGCGAGCCAGGGAACCAGCGAGTCAGCGGCTCTGAAAAATCTGGCGGACGCGCTCGCGCTGCATTTCAGCCCGCCCGTTGCCACGCTCGTGCCAATTGTGCGGCCCGTAAAAGTAAAGGTGAATGCCGCTTGCTGCGTGAACACGGTGCCGATCCGATGGCTCATTTTCTCGACCAGTTGAAGTCGCTGCCCAAGGCGACGATATTCCGCTTATCTCATGAGGCAATCGCAGTCGAATTGCCCACTGAAGCTGAAGCCTTCAAAGTTCTCGAAAATGACGGCGAGGCTACCACGCTATCCGGTCGTGTTCTGCAGGCGTTTGTCAAAGATCGCCTCGCGACCCTTTCCGAACACACAGTCTTCGACATAGCGAAGGCCTTCATCTGCCAGGATCTCGCTCACGCCATCGGCGTCGTCGACGATGGTCCGATCAGGTGGCAGCTGTACCCTGACGCCTTCTTCGAGCACGAAAAAGCCACTTCGACCTGTCTGCAATGGATAAGGGGACTGTGGCTCCTCGATCCGCGAAGCGCCAGTTCGCCTGACAACGCCAAGCCGGCAGTCTACCGCAATCTTGATCGCACCAGCATCTGGGCCTATTGGAGCCGCCAGTTCACCAACCCTTTCTTCATCGACGTCAACAAGTCTGGGCAACGGCTCGGTGCAGGCTACATTTATGACCTTCGATCAATGGTGGATTTCGCGCCTCCCGAAGGCGACCTGCGCCCGCTGATAAAGGACCTGCTACGCGAGGCCGATCTGCTTCGCGTCGGATCGATCCCACCGCGTGCCTTCGTCGAAGTCAATTTTCCGCCCTTCACCATGCTCGTGTTTGAGGAGATTAACCCGGCGTTCGTGATGGTTGAGGCTCTTGACGCCAATGACCGTGTACTTCCTATCTATCTCTTTCCATCGTCAGTTCAGTGGGCGGTTCCAAATACGGGGTGCGGCCCCGATGGCAGGATTGGGAGCTTCGACGGAGTGGTGAATATCCTGGTGGCCATGGCTGCCGCCGCAGTCCGCGATTTCTGGGTGGTGGAAGAACGTGATCGTGTTCTTGGTCCACCACGGATTGCGCGGGTGCCGAACTCCAAGTGCGCCGAACGTCGCGTCATCTATCTGCCTCGGATCAGGTATACGGGCGGCGTCAACCTGGTCGAGAAGGCTGAGCGTGCTAGCAATATCGCTGCTCGCGCCGCCCATTGGAGGTCAGAGCATTACCGCAAGCTCGTGCCGGGCCAGAAGCCCTCCTTCCGACAAATCGCGCTCGCCGAGGCCTTCAACCGGACGCCCCCTGACGGCTGCACATGGGTGCGGGGCGCATCTGTTGCTGGCGTCAAAGTCGAGAAGATCTATCGGAGTCGCTCGATTTCTGAAGTCCTGTTTGATGTCATTCCGTCGAAGGCCCAGGTGTTATCCGGTCTCAGCTGGTTCGAGTTCGAACAACATTGCACACGCTGGCTTTCGTCCATGGGCTTTGATGAGGTCGCTCGGGCTTCCGTCGATCAAGGGGTGGACATCACCGCCTTGAAGGGCTCAGGCCCGCTCCAAAAGTGGGTCATCCAGTGCAAGCATTGGAAGAAAAAGATTGGACCAGAGATCGTTCGCGAGCTCGAAGGAGCGCGAACTCTCAGGCGCGCCGACCGAGCCATGCTGATAGCGAGTTCTGCCTTCACGGCGGGAGCTATCGAAACCGCCGATCAACTCGGCATAGAACTCGTCGATGGCGGATCGCTGCTGCAACCGCAGGTCGACGATGGCTAGCGCGGGATGATTTCATATTAAATCAACCCACTCGCATGTGTCATTGCGAGCGAAGCGAAGCAATCCAGGAAACTCAAGCGAGGGCTTTCCCGTGTTGCTCTGGATTGCCACGCCGCTTTGCGGCTCGCAATGACGCTGCTATAGTGTGGACAAACAGGATTTAGGGGTGAAAATCAGAATGGCGTTTGTTAGAGTTTGTGCGGCGGCGGACGTGCCGACAGATATGGGGTTTCGCATCGATATGGGGCCGGAACCCATTGCCATATTCAATCTGGACGGGGAATTTTTCGCCATTGGCGACACCTGTACGCATAGCGACTGGTCACTTTCCGAGGGCTATATTGAAGATGGCACGGTGGAATGCACCCTGCATATGGCGCGGTTTTGCATCCGCACCGGCAAGGTGAAAATGTCGCCCGCCACCGAGGCGGTGAAATATTATCCCGTCAGGCGCGAAGGTGATGATGTGCTGGTCGATCTTGAGGGCGGGGCATACGCATGAGCCAAAAACAGAAAAGGCAATAAAGATGGGCTGGCTTGACGGGCGGGTGGCATTGATAACCGGCGGGGCATCGGGCCTGGGCGCGGCGGTGGCGGCGCGTTTTATCGCCGAGGGCGCGCAGATTGCGGTGCTGGATAAATCGCCGGATAAAATTTCCGAACTGACGGTGCATCTGGGCAAGGGCATTGCCACCACCCAGGGCGATGTGCGCGAGTTGAAAGACCATCAGCGCGCCGTCAGCGCCACGGTGGAAAAATTTGGCCGGCTGGATATTTTTATCGGCAATGCCGCGATCTGGGATTATGGCGCGAAGCTGGTTGATCTGCCCGAAGACGCCATCTCGGCGGCGTTTGATGAACTGTTTGCGGTCAATGTGAAGGGCTATCTGCTGGGCGCGAAGGCGGCGCAGCGTGAACTGGTGAAAAGCCAGGGCTGCATGATATTCACGGTTTCCAATGCAGGCTTTTACCCCGATGGCGGCGGGCCGCTATATACCGCATCCAAACATGCGGTGGTGGGCCTGATCAAACAATTGGCATTCGAATGCGCGCCACATGTGCGCGTGAACGGTGTTGCGCCCGGCGCCATCCCCACCGACTTGCGCGGGCCAGCGGCGCTGGGCCTGGCGGAGCGGTCCATCGCCAGCATCCCCTTGCAGGAACTTACCAAGGGCAAAATGCCGATTGCGGATTTTCCCAATCCCGGCGATTATGCCGGGGCCTATGTATTGCTGGCGTCGAAAGAAAATTCGCGCATGGCGACCGGGACTGTCATAAACTGCGATGGGGGCTTTGCCGCGCGCGGCGTGGCCACACCATCAGGGGGCATCAATCTGCCCCAGAAACTAGGGTTATAGGGAGACGAACATGGCACAGCAGGTAGAAGCAAAGGTCGGCAGCCTGGGATATCTGGGCATCGGCGTCAAAGACATGGCGGCGTGGCGGGATTTTGCCGCAAATGTGCTGGGCCTGATGGTGGCGGGCGAAGGCAGCGACGGGGCCACCCTGTTGCGCATGGATGAAATGAGCCGCCGTTTTATGGTTCATCCATCGGGCGAGGATGACGTCATCTTTGCGGGCTTTGAAGTCTCTGGCAAGGCGCAGATGGAAGCGCTGGAAGCGAAGCTGAACAAAGGCGGCGTCGAAACCACCCGCGCCACCGATGACGAGAAAAAAGCCCGCGCCGTGGTGGACATGATCCATTGCAAAGACCCGGCGGGCCTGCGCATTGAAATTTTCTACGGGCCGAAGGTGGTGTTTGATCAGCCGTTCCATTCCACCCGCCCGATTTCCGGTTTCCAGACCGGCGAACAGGGGCTTGGCCATATTGTTCTGACCGTGCCGGACATCAAAGCCGCCCGGCATTTTTATGAAGACCAGCTGGGTTTTCTGATCAGCGACTATATCACCATGGAACTGGCCCCGAAATTCAGCATCGATCTGGTGTTCCTGCATTGCAATCCGCGCCATCACACGCTGGCGCTTGCGCCCATCGGGCTGCCCAAGCGCCTGTTCCATTTCATGCTGCAACTCAACAGCCTGGACGATATCGGCGCCACCCATGATCTGGTGAAGGAGCGCGGCATCAAGCTGGGCATGGATCTGGGCAAGCACACCAACGACCATATGGTGTCATTCTACATGCAGTCGCCATCCGGCTTTGAAGTCGAATATGGCTGGGGTGCGCGGGTGATTGATGACGCCACCTGGCATGTCACGCAACACACATCGGGCAGCATCTGGGGCCATAAGCGCGCCGGATAAATTCAAACAACAAGAACCAAACAGCACGGAGAGGAAAAATGGCACACACAGAAGCAAGCACCAGCAAGTTCGTACAGGCGGGCAAGGTGCGCGTACATTACAATGAAGCCGGTTCCGGCGATCCGCTGGTGCTGATCCATGGCGGCGGGCCGGGCGCGACCGGCTGGTCGAACTATCAGCGCAATGTCGAAGAACTGTCCAAACATTTCCGCTGCATCATGATCGATCTTCCGGGCTTCGGCAAAACCGACAAGGTGCGCCCCGACACGGGACTGTTTGCCTTCTTTGCCGAAGTCATTCGCGACATGCTGAATGAATTGAAGATCGACAAGGCGCATTTCATCGGCAATTCGCTGGGTGGCGGCACGGCGCTGAAATTCGCGCTGGATTATCCTGATCGCGCCGGGCGTCTGGTCCTGATGGGGCCAGGCGGGTCGGTGCCGCTGTTCACTCCCTGGCCATCGGAGGGCATCAAGCATCTGTTCAGTTTCTATGAAGGCGAAGGCCCGACCATGGCGAAGCTGAAGGCGTTCATCGATGTCATGGTGGTCGATAAATCGGAACTGACCGAGGAACTGTATCAGCAGCGCTTCAAATCGGCGACCGATCCCGAAACCGTCAAAAACCCGCCGCTGCGCATGCGCAAGGGCATGCCGCTGGAAGAATTGTGGAAAGAAAATCTGGCGGGCCTGAAGCATGAAGTGCTGCTGATCTGGGGCCGCGAAGACCGGGTGATCCCGCTCGATATGTCGCTGTTCCTGCTAAACCGCATTCAAAAGGCGCAATTGCATGTGTTCCCCAATTGCGGCCACTGGGCGCAATGGGAAAAAGCGCCCGAGTTCAACCGCATCGTTTCCGGCTTTATCAAGGGGTGATATGTCCGGAAAAATAAAATGCGCGATTATTGGATCGGGCAATATCGGCACTGATCTAATGATCAAGATTGCCAAACGCTCCACAACGCTGGAAGTCAGCGTTGTGGTTGGCGTTGATCCGCAGTCGGAGGGTTTGGCCATGGCGCGCGAACGCGGCATCAAAACCACCGACAAGGGCATTGACGGGCTGACCGCCATGCCGGAATTTGCCGACATTAAAATCGTTTTCGACGCCACCTCGGCGGGCGCGCACAAACAGCATGACGCGGTGTGCCGTGCTGCGGGCAAAATCATGATTGATCTGACGCCCGCCGCCATTGGCCCCTATGTGATTCCGGTGGTGAACAGCGATGCGCATCTGGACGCGATGAATGTCAATATGGTGACCTGCGGCGGCCAGGCCACCATTCCAATGGTCTATGCCATCAGCCGCGTCGCCAAGGTATATTACGGCGAAATCGTCGCCT
>CAYGDL010000132.1:0-5978 GCA_964348545.1 uncultured Alphaproteobacteria bacterium
CACCAGACTACGAATCTGGGGGTCAGGAGTTCGAATCTCTTCGGGTGCGCCATTTCGGCATAAAACTGCGAACGCCAAGGGTCGTTGATTCAACGCCTGCCGCACGGCAAGCATCAGAAGTAGTTCAGTTTTCTATCCTATCATGTGATTTAAGGTCGGATCGACACTTCGATTTGCTGTTCGCATGCGCGTAAACGCTTCAGCAGACAGGTTGCATTTTCATTCCAGAGTTTGCGTGGCGTGGTGTGCGTGAACCGGCAAGGGCAGTCCGGCCTATCGCCTATGCTTTCCAAATGCCGGGCATAATCCCTGGAAAGCGCCCAAAACCTGTGTTGCGGGCGCTTTTTTCTGGTAAATGTCGGGATATCCACCTTATACCATATGAGCATGGCGCTGGAGACTGGAATATTCCGGTGATATTGGCTACAAGCTTGGCCACGGCTTGCACGCACATGGTAAGATGGCACACACAACAAGATGGGACGCATAACAAGCGCCTATAATAGAGCGGGGAAATTCGATGCGCGTTTTGAACATTACTCTCTATAAGGTCGCTTGCCTGATGGCTGCGATCATCGCTGTGGCGAGCGTTTCCACGGCGTCCGACGCAGCCAATAGAATGGCGCAACCGACGCCAGAAAAGGCGACCGTCGAGGACGCTGTGCCCTCGAAGCTGATTAGCAGGACCTTGTTGTTGGGGGTTGCTCAAGCGGGCAATCGCCTTGTCGGCGTGGGCAACTGGGGGCATGTTATTTTATCGGATGATGCGGGCGTCACCTGGCGTCAGGCGACCAGGGTGCCAACACGCACCACACTGACATCCGTATATTTCACCGACGAAAAAAATGGCTGGGCCGTCGGGCATGACACCGTTGTTATCCACACCGTCGATGGTGGGGAGACATGGGAGATGCAATATTCGGATCCCCCCGCCGAAACGCCCCTGCTGACCGTGTGGTTTGAAAATAACGAACATGGTGTTGCTGCGGGATCGTTCAGCTTCATGCTGGAAACATTTGATGGCGGCAAAACCTGGGAAAGCCGGCCGCTGCTTGAAGAAGAACCCGAAGAATTCGAACAGCCGCATTTGAATGCAATCTTCTGGGGCCCGGACCGTCTGACACAGGTTATGATCGCGTCTGAAGCGGGTAATTTTTTCCGCTCCAGCGATAGCGGAAAGACCTGGGAAATTATGAAAATGCCCTATATCGGTTCGTTTTGGGGTGGGCTGGTGACCAAACAGGGCCGCGTTCTGGCGCTTGGCATGCGTGGGAATATTTTCTGGAGCGATGATTTCGGCGGGACCTGGACCAAAGTTGAAACCGGTGCGGATCAATCCTATAGCGGTGCGGTTCAGCTTTCGGACGGCACAATCATTGCGGTAGGTCTGGCGGGAACGGTTTCCTATAGTACCGATAATGGAGAGAGTTTCTCGACCTATATTCGCCCGTCGCGTACCGGGTTTTCCGCAGTGGCGCCTTCCGCCAACGGGGAAGTGGTGTTGTTTGGCGATACTGGCATTGAACGCCAGCCTGACAAGCTGCCTGCACCAGCGGCGCCGACGGGCAGTTAATCGCGCAACGAATGACCTAATATAGCCTCAAGCTCGGCGAGCGCCTTTTCCGGCTCGCCGACCTTGATGGTGCGCATCCCCATGTTGCGCGCGGGCTTCAGGTTTACGCCCAGATCATCCAGATATACCGCCTGTGCGGGGTCCACGCCCAGCGCGTCACACGACATTTGATAGATGCGCGGATCAGGTTTGCGGATGCCGGCGCGTTTTGATTCGACAATGTGATGAAAAATGGCCATCACATCCCGCACGGCCTGGGCCTGGCTATTGTCCAGCACCATGCCGGGGCCTTTGCCTGCCGGCACATTATTGGTGATGCATCCCACCTTGTATCGCGTTGAACAGCGGCGCAGCGCCTCAACCATCATCGGTCTTACATGGCCGCCCAGTAAGGCAATGACATCGCGTCCGGCAATGGCGCGGCCTCTTGCCGCACTTTCATCGCGAAACAAAAGGTCGAACTGGTCCAGGCTTACCTCACTGCGCTCAAATTGCGCCCAGGCATTGGTGTCGGGATTGATTGCATTGACGCCCCGGATAAAATCCAGCGGAATATTGTTGGACGCCTCAAAGCGGTTAAACGCCTCGAACGGGCTGCTGGTCAGCACCCCGCCAAAGTCCCAGATAATTGCCCTGATTGTCATGGCGTCCTCATACAGATACGATACAGCGCAGTAATAGTGGCTAATGGCTTGTCCAGCAAGGTAAGACGCAAATTCCATGGCGTTGTTTTTTGATCGGGAATGGTTTGACGCAAAACTGCATGAACGCGGTTTGAACAGGCTGGCGCTTGCGGCGATTTTGGGCATTGGCGGCAGTGAACTGGACGCCATGTGGAAAGATCAGCGTGAAATATCCCCACGCGAAGTAACGCTGCTTGCGGAGATGCTGGGCGTGACTACCCGTGAAATTGCCGAACATGGCGGTGTTTCCACACCAATACCGAAAACAGAAGTTGATCTGGAACGGGTGATTGCGCGGCTGGAATTATTGGAGGCGCGTCTTTTGCAACTGGAGCGCGGCCAGGCCGATATTAAGGCGCTTGCTCAAAGCTGGCGGGAGGCGGGTCGATGATCTGTGCGCCGCTGGCGCCGATTTCCATTATCGCCAGGCCGCGTTCCGCCAGGCCATCCGGGCGCAGTCGGAATATTCCCTGAATCCCCGCAAAGCCGCTTGAAAGCGTCAGCGCCTGTGCCTGGAAACGCAAGGCCGGATCGCTGTTTTGCGCCGTCAACACGCCCACCAGCGCCACTGCATCATATCCAAGGCCAATAACAGGCGTCGGGGTGATTGCAAACTGCGATTTCATGCGCGTGGCGAAGGAGCCGCCATTATCTTGCAATGTCGCGGGGAACCAGCCACCCGCAAGCGTCGTTTCGGTGTGGATGTCCGGTTCATCCCATAGACCGGTGCCAAGATAGCGCACCTTTTTGGGATCAATCTCATAATAGGCCAGCAATGGGGCAAGCGCGCGCAAACTGGCCCCGCCATCTGCGATCAGCACAGCGTCAAAATCCACTTCGCCCAGCGTGTCGCGGGTCTTCAGTTCCGCCAGGGCCTGTTGGGCGAAAACATCACTGCTTTGTTCCAGCCTGACGATTTCTTCCTTCAGCCGCTGATGGCGCGCGTCATAATCCGCAAGCTGACGAATGGGCGCATGCATGGACTGGCTGTTGGGTACATAATAGATCAGCCTGACCAAAGCGCCTTGCTGTGCGGCGAAATATTGCCGGTAGGCTTCGCCGACCCTTTCACCATAGGGTGTGCGCGGAACCAATGCGGCGATGCGCGTCAGCCCCTTGCCATTGGCGAAAGACAATATGCGCGCGACTTCCTGTTCGGGTGAAAAGCTTAGTAGATAGACGCCGTTTCCCGCCACGCGCCGGTCGCTGGAAAAGGCAATCATATTGCGTCCGGCGACCCGTGTCACAGATGCGGCGGCAGCAACCTCTTCCGCAAACACCGGGCCAATGATGACCTCCGCCCCCGCCGCCAGCACTTCCTGTGCTGCGCGTGCGGCGCCAGCGCCGGTTCCCAGCGTGTCGCGCGGGATCAAAATCAAACGGGGATCAGCAAAATCAAACAGCGCCAACTGCGCCGCCATCAGCAACGGCTGACCGGTTTGCGCGCGTGGCCCACTTAGTGGCAACAGCACGCCAATACGCACGGCCTCTGTCCCGGATGCAAGGACGGAACTGTCAGGGGACGCCAGCGACGACGGTGCGACGGTCACAGGCGTCCCCATCGCGCCATCCCAAATTACACTTGAAGGCGGCGCCTGGATGGCGGGTTGCGGCGCGCCGGTTTCAGGCGTTACAGACTCAGATGCGCAGCCGGCGGCAATCAGACACAATAGCGCGACACCCGCAGAAGAAAATCTGCTAGCTTGACGCAATCTGTTGCCTGTAACAGCATCTAAATAAGCAAGTAACCGTGCCATCACATACAAAAACAAAATCCTCGCCCCCTGAAACTGCGCCGAGCCTATCGCATAGCAGTACTAACCGGGGCCTGAGCGTAAGTAAACCGCTTGCACCCGGGCTATATCTGATCGCCACGCCCATCGGCAATCTGGGGGATATTTCCCAGCGCGCGCTGCAAACCCTGGCGGCCTGCGATGTGATCGCCTGCGAAGACAGCCGCGCCACGGCGCGCCTGTTGCAACATTATGGGCTGCATGTGCCGCGCATCGCCTATCATGAACATAGTTCCCCCGCCGTGCGGGAGGCGATTTTGCAGCGTCTGACCGAAGGGCAACGGGTTGGCCTGGTCAGCGATGCAGGGACGCCGCTGATATCGGACCCGGGTTTCAAATTGGTGCGCGGCGCCATTGCACTGGGTGTCCATGTCAGCGCATTGCCCGGTCCGGCGGCCCCTCTGATGGCGCTGATCCTTTCGGGCCTGCCCAGCGACCGGTTTTTCTTCCAGGGATTTTTGCCGCCCAGGGGCGCGGCGCGGCGAAGCCTGCTTGCCAGTCTGGCCGGGATTGAGGCGACCTTAATTTTTTTCGAAAGCGCCCGGCGCTTGCCGCAATGTCTGCAAGACATGGCGCAGATGCTGGGTGACCGTCCTGCGGCGGTGGCGCGCGAACTCACCAAACTGTTTGAGGAGGTGCGCCGCGACACGCTGCCCAACTTGCGTGATTATTATCTTGCGGCGGGGCCGCCCAAAGGCGAGGTGGTGATTGTGGTCGGCTCAAAGCTGGATAGCAATTCAGACGCAGTCAATCATGAACTGGAACTGGATAACCGGCTGCGCGACGCACTGGCCAGCTTTAGTCTTAAGGAAGCCGTAGCCCAGGTTGCGGCGCTAACCGGACTGCCACGCAAACAGGTTTACGCCCGCGCATTAAGTCTGACCGGCAAAACCAGCGCATGAGTCCGCCGCCCGATCCGGGACGCCGCCGCGCCTATTTAAGGGGGTTGAGTGCTGAATTCGCCTGTGTGTTGTTATTGCGGCTGAAAGGCTATCGCATTCTTGCGCGGCGCTACCGCACGCCCGTCGGTGAAATTGATATCATCGTCCAAAAAGGGCGGGTCATTGCCGCCATTGAGGTCAAGGCCCGCCCAAGTCTGGATCAGGCGCTGGAGGCCATCAGCCCGCGCCAGCAAAAGCGCATTGGGCGCACCCTGCTGTATTTTCAGGCCGCGCATCCCAGATTGTCAGGGATCGATTATCGCTTTGATGTGATGTGGGTGGGGCCGGGCCGTTTTCCAAAGCATATATTGGATGCGTGGCGAGAATAATCACTATATATAGCGGTATGGATTCTCTCTCTATGAGGCAGCGATGGCCATTCTCTTTCCGGAATTTCGCAAACACTATGGCGTAACGCTTTGTGTTACGGGACTTATCGTGGCAGGCTTGGCGAATTCGGCCTGTGTTCCGTTGGTGATCGGGGCCGGCGCAGCCACGGGCGTGGCCGTTGCGGAAGAACGAAGCGTGGGGTCCGCGCTTGATGACACTACGATTCGCCTGAATGTCGGGGCCTTGATACTGAAAGAGGATGAACCGCTGGCCCGCATGGTGGATATAGAGGTGCTGGAAGGCCGGGTGCTTCTCACCGGTTCGGTGCGTTCTGCCGATGATCGTGTCAAGGCAACCATGATTACCTGGAAATCCGCAGGGGTAAAAGAGGTCATAAATGAGTTGCAGGTCACGGACAAATCAAGTCTGGGAAATTTAGCTAAAGATTCCTGGATAACCACCAAATTACGTGCTAAAATACTTGCAAATACAGACATAGTAGACATTAATTATTCTATAGAGACAGTAAATGGTATTATTTACTTGTTAGGAATTGCGCAAAATCAACGCGAACTTGACGCCGTTACAAATTATGCGCGCAATATTTCCGGGGTTCAGCGGGTCGATAGATGATCCGCCGGCGCCTCGCGTGACCCCC
>CAYGDL010000133.1:0-5975 GCA_964348545.1 uncultured Alphaproteobacteria bacterium
CATTCACGAAAATTGGCTGGCCCGCATGCAAAAGGCGCTGGCGCATGAACTGGCGGCGGCGCAATGAACGAGGGGGATGCGCAATTTATATCCATTAGCCGGTTTCTGGGGCTGGAGGCGGCGCTGCTGGACGCCAAAGACTGGGACGCCTGGCTTGATCTGTATACGGAAGATACCGAATATTGGGTTCCCGCCTGGGATGATGACGGCCAGCCCGTCACCGACCCGCAGCGCGAAATTTCGCTGATCTATTACCCAAATCGCGGCGGCCTGGAAGACCGGGTGTTTCGCATCCGCACCGGGCGTTCTGCATCCGCCAACCAGGCCACCCGCACCTGCCACATCGTGCAGTTGCTGCGCATTACGGCGCTGGGCGACCGGGTGCGGGCGCGCGCCAACTGGACGGTGCATTCATTTCAGGAAAGCAGAACCATTCTTTATTATGGCTGGAGCGACTATGAACTGACGCCGCATGATGATGGCTGGCGCATCTGCAAACGCAAATCCATCGTGCTGAATGACATCGCCGATACGATGCTGGATTTTTATATGATCTGACCACAGGAGAGGCGCGCAATGCCCCATATTCGAGCTGGCGATATTAATATTTATTATGAGATTGCCGGGGCCGGGCAGAAGTTGCTGTTCATCAATGGCACAGGTGCGGATTTACGGTTCAAGCCCAATGCCTTTGACGGCCCGCTGGGCAGGAATTTTCAGGTGCTGGGCTATGATCAGCGCGGGCTGGGCCGCACCGACAAACCCGACCACCCCTACAGCATGGCGCAATATGCCGATGATGCGGCGGCGCTGATGGATGCGCTTGGCTGGGAGCGTGCCCATGTGATGGGGGTTTCGTTTGGCGGCATGGTGGCGCAACATCTGGTGTTGCGGCACCCGGAAAAAGTGGCGCGGCTGGTGCTGGCCTGCACTTCGGCGGGCGGAACAGGCGGCGCGTCCTATCCGCTGCATGAACTGGGCGGCATGGATATTGAGGCCCGCGCGCGCTACATGATTTCGATCAGCGACACCCGCCATGATGCGCAATGGCAGGCGGCGCATGCAGATGCCTTTGGCGTCATGATCGCACAACAGCTCGCCAGCGCCGCCATCGGATCGGACGATCCGGGCAAACCCATGGGTGCGCGCCGGCAGTTGGAGGCGCGCATGGATCACGACACATTCTCGCGGCTGGGTGATATTAAATCGCCCACACTGCTTTGCGCGGGCAAATATGACGGCATTGCGCCGCTGGCCAATATGCAGGCGATGCAACAGAAAATTCCCGACGCCGGGCTGGAGGTTTTTGAAGGCGGGCATCTGTTTTTGCTTCAGGACAAGCGCGCCTATGCGCAAATCGTGCAGTTTTTGAAGCAGGGCTGAATATGCTTCCGCCTTTCACACTGAGCCAGATCGACCATGTGGTGCTGCGCGTGCGGGACATGCGGCGCGCGCTTGAATTCTATTGTGGCGTTCTGGGCTGCACCAAAGAACGCGAAGTTGCGCAATTCGGCCTGGTGCAATTGCGCGCGGGCGCATCGCTGATTGATCTGGTGGATATATCACAGCGCCCCGAGCATGGCCCCGCCACTATAAAGGCCCGCAATATGGATCATTTCGCCCTGACCATCACCCCCTTTGACGAGGCCGCCATTCGCGCCCATCTTGCGGCAAAGGGCGTGGATTGCGGCAAACTGGAACAACGCTATGGCGCGCAAGGCGTCGGTCCTTCAATCTATATCCACGATCCGGACGCCAACCAGCTTGAACTAAAAGGCCCCGCCATCTGAAGCGATCAGGCGCTGCGCAGATTGCGGATCAGCACGCGTAATTTGCCGGGCGCCACGGGCTTTTGCAGCAGATAGGCATAGCGCGCGCCAAGCGCGGCGCGCACCTCCATCATGGAATCGCCGGTGATGAAAATAACCGGAACCTTTTCGCCAATGATGGGGCGGATCTGATCCATCGCGTCCATGCCGGTCTCGCCATCGCGCAGCCGGAAATCGGTAATGATAATTTCCGGTTTTACATCGCCCCGCGCCAGCAGCGCCGCCGCTTCGGCCCCGCTGCGCGCGCCAAACACACGCATCTGCCATGCGCCAAGCAATGTCTGCATGGCGGCCAGCGCCGCTTCATCATCCTCGATCAGCAGAATGGGGCAGTCGCGCAAATTCCAGGCCGCGCTTTGATGGGAATCATCACGCCGCGTCGCATCCGCCGCAGCGAATGTTCCAAGCGGAACCTCGATAGAAAAAACCGATCCGGCGCCGGGTCGTGAACGCACCTGCAATGGACAGCGCAAAAGCCGTGCATAGCCCTGCACAATCGACAATCCCAGGCCCAACCCCTGACGGTTATCCCTGTCCGGTGTGCCGATCTGGTAAAACGCATCAAAAATATTGTCGATCTGGTCTGCATGAATGCCTACCCCTGTATCCCACACCTCCATGCGCATGGCCGCCCCCGCCAGGCGACACCCCAACAGGATTTTTCCACTGGCTGTGTAACGCACCGCATTCGACAGCAGATTACGCAGGATCGCATCGATCATAACGCGGTCGGTGTGCACGATGCGCGCGCTAGGAACCACCCTGAATTCGAGATTTTTCTCTCTGGCCAGGCGCATGAAGTCGCCCTTCAGATCATGGAAAATGTCATTGATGGTGAAATCCCGCAGATCGGGGACGATAACGCCGGAATCGATTTTGCTGATATCCAGCAACGAACCCAGCAGCCGATCCATGACCTCCAGCGCGCGTTCGCTGTCGCGCACAATGTTCAGCGCCATATCATCCGTCAACAGATATTCCTGTAGCGCGGCATTCAATAATCTGAGCGCCTGGAGGGGCTGGCGCAGATCATGGCTGGCGGCGGCGAGAAACCGCGACTTGGCCGCATTGGCGCGATCCGCCTGCGCAAGGGCGGCGAGCGCATCGGCCAATTGCTGTTCCGGGGTGCGCCCGCTCACAGGCGTCAGCCCAGGCCTTGCAGAAAATCAGCCATGGCGTGATTGAACGCCGCTGGCTGATGAATGTTTGCGGCATGTCCCGCATCCGCAATCAGGGACTTTTGCGCATTGGGAATTTTTTGCGTCATATAATCCGCCGCCGCCAGATAGCCACGGTCTTTTTCCCCCACCAGCACCAGGGCCGGAACCCCGACATGGGGCAGCGCATCAATCACCCGCGCATCGTTCTGCGCCAGCATGCCGCGCGCGCCATGCTCCAGCCCCAGCGCCGTGCGATGTTTGCCCAATTGCATTTCCTCGCTATGGCCCACGGCGTCCAGCCCCTTTCTGGCGAAAGCCCGCGCCTGTTTTTCGGTCATCAGGTTCCAGTCTGCGCGGGCGGCGTCGCTTTTATAACCCGGCCCGGTATTGAACAGCATCAGGCCCCGCATGCGCGCCGCATGTTGCAGGTAAAACGCCAATGACATGAAGCCCCCCAGCGAATGCCCCCCGAGTACGGCTTTGTCCACACCGCAGGCATCCAGGATGGCGACCATATCCGCAACCGTTCCGTCTACGGTGTAAAGAGCGGGAATGTCCGGGCTGTCGCTTTGCCCATGACCAAGCATATCCCAGGTGATTATTTTATAGCGCGCCCTGAACGCCGCTATCTGTCCCGCCCACATTGCGCTGGTGGCGCTGAAGCCGTGGCTTAGTAAAACCGCCGGTCCCTGCCCGGTTACACTATAGAAAATGCGGGCCCCGCCGCGTTCAATGTAAGGCATGATCGTGTGGCTCCTTTGCCTGGAAGAGTTTGCAGTTGATAAACTTGCGCTATGCGCTAAGATCAGAATATACGGGCGTATCCTAACGCCCCTGGTCGTTATAGGATATTCTATTGTGGGGTGGGGCATCTGATCAATCTTGTCCGTGGTTCAAGGCCCGGATAGATATGTTCGCGTGTCCTGGGAAAATTGTGGGGAAACCGTTAACGTGCAGATGAAATTTGGTTCCGCAACAGGCGCCGTCAGAATTATGGGCCGCACAAAATTGGGCGCCGCGATAATTTGCCTTTCCCTGGCCGTAAGCGCGGGCGCACAGGCTTCCGCCTGCGCCGCCAGCGTTGACAGGGCCTCGTTGCAGGTGCGCATGTTGCAGACCGAACTGATGGTCGCCGCGCTGACCTGTAATCAGCGTACGGACTATAATGCCTTTGTGAGCCGCTTTCAGCCGGAGCTGACGCTTCAGGGAAAACATCTACAGTCCTTCTTCAAGCGGCAACATGGTTCGGGTTCCGCCAGGGCGCTGAATGGTTTCATTACCCGCATCGCCAATGAATCCTCGCGGCGCGGCATGCAAAAACGCGGCGCGTTCTGCCACAATGCGGCCAGCATTCATACCGCCAGCAAGACGATCCAGCCCGCCAGCCTGGCCAGCTATGCAGGAACGCAACCCTTTGCCAATTTGCATGGCATCAGCGCCTGCCCCACCAAAGTCGCGGCGAGCGAGATATCAAAATAAATCAGGGTCGGCCAATCAGGGAATAACAAAGGCCTGACCCAGCCAGCGCCAGCGTCCGCTGCGGTCAGGCAGGGTGCAGTTGATGCGCCCCCGCCCGGGTGGAAACGGTTTGGTCATGCGCACCTCAATGCGATTTTCGCCCAGCCGATGCACCGGAAGGGCGGCGTCCTGGTTGCTGGCGTAACAGTTCAACCGGTCAAGATTGGCAAGTGTCGCGGGTACGCTGAACCCGAATGTCGGCGGATTGGCGCCGGGCGCCAGCACCGAATCCTCCGGCACAATATCCAGGGCAGGCAGCGGCAGGGCATTGGCCACCTGCACAAAACGATCCTTCGCGGCGTAATTCACATTCATCGCGAAGCGCGGCAGGCTGAAACGGTCCGCGCCGCTATGCACGACACCCGATTGCTGGCCAAACGCCGCCTTGAAGCCCATTCCGGCAATCTGATTACGGTCCCGGGTGCTGAATTCGCCATAAGGATAGGCGAATAATGTGGGCTGAAAGCCCAGTTCCGTCTGAAAGCGGGCATTTGCCTTGATAATATCGGCGTGATTCACCGCCTGGCTGGTTTTGGGCATATGCTGATGCGCGGCGCTGTGATGACCGATGCTGACCCCACCCGCCGCCAGCATTTCGCGAATCTGGTCCCAGCTCATTTGGCTGGGCTGGCCTTCATCAATCTGATCGGTTGAGATAAAAATGCTGAATGGCAGCCCCGCCGCCCGCAGCCGGGGCCAGGCTTCGCTATAGGTTGAGGCGAAACCATCATCAATGCTGATCGCCACGGCATGGTCCGGCAAGGGCTGGGCCGCCGCCATTGTGGCGACAATCGTCTCCAGGGGCATGACCTGATAGCGCCCGGATTTTAGTTCCGTGATATGCGCCTCAAGCTGGGCAATGCTGACGCTGGTGGTGGGAAACTTCATTTCACCGAAACGGTGATAAATGAAAACACTGGCCTGGCCATTATCCTGGGCGCCCGCATGACCCGCCGCAATCAGAACTAACGCGCATACTGACAATAAATGTAGTAATTTCACACTCAATCTTTCCCATGCAGACATTGGAATCGGCTCTCACTCGCTATATGTTGACGGCCAATCTTCTTTTTAACAGTAACGCGATGATGAAAGCGAGGCGTGATTATGACGAATAGTGTGAACGATCAGGGGCTTGATCTGCTGTTCCGGGCGGCGCGGACCCATAATGGCTGGGTTGCGGGCGGTGAGGTCAGCGATGCGCAACTGCACGCCATTTATGATATTCTGAAATTCGGGCCGACCAGCGCCAATTGCTCGCCCGCGCGCATTGTGTTCCTTAAAACCGCCGCAGCAAAAGAACGCCTGCGCGCAGCCCTGAGCGAAGGCAACCTGGCCAAGACCCTGGCTGCCCCGGTTTGCGCCATTATTGCCTATGATATTGAATTTTATGAGCATTTGCCGATGCTGTTTCCGCATGATCTGACCGCCAAGACCTGGTTCAACTGGAGTGCGGCGCATGCCGAAA
>CAYGDL010000134.1:0-5913 GCA_964348545.1 uncultured Alphaproteobacteria bacterium
CAAAGAAACTTTCACTTTCGGCGCGCAGATAATGCGCATCCACCTCCGCGCCATTTTCAAATCGCATGCCCGCGCGCGCATTGCCCGATACACTGCGATAGGCGTCCTTGTCGGGTTCATTCACAAAACAACCCGCCCGGTTGGGAATGCCGCGACACGCATTGATGCCCTGATTATCTGCGCCGCTGGCGCTAATATTGAACCAGCTATTGGCGCCACCGCCGGAAAGACCCACTGTCGCCTCGCCGGTTTCATGACTGCCACCGGTGACGCTGAAAGACGGCGTCAATTCGCCGCCGCCCTTGCGGGTGAATATCTGAATGACGCCGCCCAATGCTTCAGAACCATACAGGCTGGAACGCGGCCCGCGCACCACT
This sequence comes from uncultured Alphaproteobacteria bacterium, assembly GCA_964348545.1. Taxonomy (GTDB): domain Bacteria; phylum Pseudomonadota; class Alphaproteobacteria; order UBA11222; family UBA11222; genus UBA11222. Next base: position 378 of record CAYGDL010000134.1, read on the forward strand.
TCGATGCGCTCAATCTGCCCGATTGGCAAATGTTCAAACGGCGCCCCGCCCGTTGTTGCAGAACCGATCTTCACACCATCCACCAGCACCAGCACATGATCGGATTCTGTGCCACGCATGAAGATCGACGTGGCTCGGCCGCGCCCGCCATTATTGCCGAAATCAATTCCCGGAAGACCGCGCAGCGCGTCTTCCACCGTGCGCGCCTGACGCTGTTCGATTTGTTCGCGGGTGACAACCGATACGGACACCAGCGATGCATCCACTGTTTGCGCCGTGCGCGTGGGGGTAACCACAATGCTGAGCGGTGCATCCGCCGCATTAGAATGTGCAGAATAAAGCGACAGGCCGCACAGCAGTGCAGCCCGAAGTGATCGGGAATAGTTAGACATTATTTCTCCTGTGCGCCCGCCGCGCAATTGCAGTTTTCAAAATTGGCGATGGGGAAATAATAAATCGCAGGCCACGCGCAGGCAGATGCCTGACGAGACTGCGACAAAGCCCTCCGCTCCGCCGTCGCTCAATGCAAATGGCCGGTCTCCGGACTCGCAAATTGAGGGAAAATCCCTCCGGGTCGGCGCCTTCCCATGCCATGGCACAGTGGCGTGATGCCGATCCTGATTTGCTTACCGTTGCGGGGGCAGTGCCGGAATAGCCTGGAATATTGGCGCACCGGCTTCCCGTTTCATCCCGGTTAGGGGACACCAGAAGCGTGAGTGCGCGGAACATAGGTTGCAGTGCGGGATCTGTCAAGCCGGGAAATTTTCCGGGCAAGGACGAATAGCACAGCGCCTGTGCGCCAGACCATGTAACGACAAATCGCGCGACGCAATTTCTGCGCCGCGCGATTTGCCGAATTCAGAACTTTAAGACTATAGCTTAAAGCGCTTTCAGATTGGCTGCGGAAACGCGGCCTTTCTTGGCGTCTTTTTCCAGCTCGTAGCTGAGCTTGGCGCCTTCATTGGGGTTGGACATACCGGCGCGTTCGACCGCGCTGATATGCAGGAACACGTCCTGACCGCCATCATCGGGTTGAATGAAGCCAAAACCTTTGTTGGCGTTGAACCACTTCACGGTTCCTGTAGGCATATTTAGAACTCCTGGTTTCTTTAGTTAGCAGAGAGCGGATGTAACACCGCATTTATGAGAAGCGCCAGTTTTTGTTGATGACGCGACGCATGGGTGAACCAGGGCACGCCCTGGAATAGTTCAGGCCGCTGGCCGCGCCCTTTCATTATAGCGCGGCTTGAAGCGGTTTTTCTGTTTGGGCCGGTTTGCGGGCTGGCGCGCAGCAGGGGCGGCGTTTTCACGCGGCTTTCCGCCCGCTACAATCAGCCGGTTTCCGGTCAGCTTTTCGATACTGCGCAGATGCCCCATTTCGCTGTCATCGCAAAATGATACGGCGATGCCGCTATTGCCGGCGCGCGCGGTGCGGCCAATGCGGTGCACATAACATTCCGGCACATTGGGCAGATCAAAATTGATCACATGGGTAATGCCGGTTACGTCAATGCCGCGCGCCGCAACATCGGTCGCCACCAAAACGCGGGCCTTGCCATTGCGAAACCGCGCCAGCGAAAGCTGCCGCGCCGACTGGCTTTTATTGCCATGCAGCGCCTCGGCGTTGGTGCCGTCCTTGCACAGCCCTTCGGCAATGCGTCCGGCAGCGTGTTTGGTCCGTGTAAAGACGATGGCGCGTTCAAGCGCAGGATCATCCAGCAGGGTTTTCAGCAGCGTGCGTTTATCGCCAGTATTCACGAAGAATACTTTCTGTTCAATTTGCGGATTATCGGCTTCCGTGCGCGGCATTTCAACGCGCAGCGGATTGACCAGAACCGCCGACGCCAATGCGGCGACCTCGGTTGGCATGGTTGCGGAAAACATCAGCGATTGGCGTTTTTTCGGTAATTGCGCGATGATTTTCCTGATGTCCTTGACAAAACCCAGATCAAACATGTGATCGGCTTCATCCAGTACAAAATGCTCAACCGCCTGTAATTTCAGATGGCCACAGGTCATCAGATCCACGATACGCCCCGGCGTGCCGGTGACGATATCAACACCGCCCGCCAGCTTGTCGATCTGGGCTTTGCGCCCGACGCCACCATAAATGGTGGCCGAACGCAGTCCCAGATGGCGCGACAGCAAACGGATATGTTCATCGATCTGCAAGGCCAGCTCGCGCGTCGGCGCAACAATCAGCGCCCGCACAACGGGGCGCTGCTGTTTCTCGGCCAGCGACAGGCTTTGCAGGATCGGCAGCGCAAAGGCCGCCGTCTTGCCGGTGCCGGTCTGGGCAAGACCCAGCAGGTCGCGCCCACTTAAAATACCGGGTATGGCGGCCGCCTGTATGGGGGTTGGGGTGTTGAAGTTTTGCGTTTTGAGCGCGCGTAACAGCGGCCCGTTAAGGCCAAAGCCAGTAAAATCCAGAGATTGCAAGAGAATTTATTCCTTCGCGCCGCCTAAAACTGGCTTTTCCTCATGAAAAGCGACTTAGCGGCACCTTGACCTGCCTGCCACGCGGGACGGTGGGGCAAACGATATATTGGGAGACTTACTCAGGACTGCAACCGTTTTCTCCACGGCTGCTCCCGCCTTCGCGAGAAATCTTGGCGCGACCATACACCTGGTTTTCCCCAGGTCAAGCTAATTCGCGCAAGCCGCCTATGTCCGCTGCGACAGATGGTATCTGCCAACCCGGAAACACCAGCACCGCAGGGTGGCAATGCAGGGCTTTGGCCAGCACCCTGGCGCGCTCCACCCCAAGCTTAACGCGATCATTTTCAATGACGGAGAGACTCGCCTGGGCAATGCCGGTCAGTTCAGCCAGCTGATTTTGGCTAAGCCCCTGCAACTCACGCATGATCTTGACAGATTCCCCGGGGGAAACAGAAATCCGCTGCTTTGCAGGACGAAAATTTTTCATCCTACGATCTCCGGTAATCATGCGGGGGAATGCAAATAAAAGCCTTTAGCAATCACTTTCAAATACAGGAAATATTCATGAAATGTAAGGATTGTTCATGAAACTCTTGCGCCTATCCTAAAAAAAGTGATTCTTCATCAAGAATGGGCGATGACAAGGACCATAGCCTATTTCTTCGCTTTTATGAGCTGAAGCGTCCCGACGTGCATTTCACGTCGGCTTTAGTGCTTGCTCAATCACTCGATGCTTTGCAAAGACTGGTTTATCTGGTGGCTATGCGACGAGGACGCTTTTATCTCGGCTGTGCCGGATGAAACATGGCGGCGATAATTTCTGGATACGCTTTCGCGGATTGCACCGCATTCACTCTCTGGCATAGAACTTGAAATTAGTCACATGGATTGCATTCTGGTTGACACGATTAAGGCACGGCCATTTATAGATCGTTTGGCGCGTACACCCTCCCGGATTTCTGTTCGCGGATCATCATTGGCGAATTCAAACGTATCGATTTCATGAGACAGGAAATTACTGTCCGGCACAGACAAACAGGGCGCGATCTTAGCTGTAACTATGAACCACACAGAGGGTATGCCTGTATCGATCGATAGCGTCGATCATATTGAGCCTGTCAATCTCGAATCCGAAGAAATAGAAGCGGTGATTGCAGGAAATCTCCGGATTGTGCCGAAAGAAAAGATTTCAGCTGAGGTTTCATTCGACGAAATAGATTCGGTCTATATTGCCGCAATTCCGGAGCCTGGCGTTTCAGTTTTTTCTGAAAAAAGAGAAGATTTAAGGGATGCGCTCGACGATGAAATAGCGTTACTCTGGAAACGCTACGCCGCTGCGCCAGACGAGAAACTAACCCATACGGCTCAGGCATTGAAGCAACGTATGCTTGACGTTTTTCAGGGTGAAGAAAATGCCGCGTAAACACCGGAATATTCTCTCAGGCCTCTCGGCTAAAGATTTTGAAAAAGAGGAAAACAGGAAGCACATTCATTTTGTATATGTCAACCTACAGGGCCAAACCACTACTGCCCGCACAATGTTAAGCCATGCAGCCGGAGGCAGTGATGTCAGTGATCAACTGTTAGGCCAGATGGCCCGGCAGGTGGGATTGAGCCGTTCTGAGTTTCCTGAGCTTGTAGATTGCCCAATGAGCCGCGAATCCCTTGATCTCCGTGTTCGCGCAGCAGAAGATAATGCCGACTCCACTTGATCCTCTATTAGTTTGCAACTCGGTGCACCAACCCCAATTGCCCTTCGGGAGGATTTTGGCTAACTTCTGTTTCGCCATCGCACCGTGTTTAGGGAGAACAAACAATGCCGTCGAATATTTACGATCTTAACCTTGATAAGAACCCGGCCAATCATCAGCCCCTGACACCGCTCAGTTTCCTGCGCCGTACCGCCGAAGTGCATCCGAACCGCATAGCCATCATGCATGGCGACATAAAATTCAGCTATGCGGAATTTTATGCCCGCTGCCGTCGGCTGGCCAGCGCGCTTGCCCAGCGCGGCATGGGCCGGGGTGACACGGTGGCCATTCTTTCGCCCAATACGCCGGCCATGCTGGAGGCGCATTATGGCGTGCCGTTCTGCAAAGCCGTGATCAACACCTTGAATTACCGGCTGGACGCGGCCGCCATCGCCTTCATTCTGGATCATGGCGAAGCAAAGGTTTTTCTGGTGGACCGGGAATTTTCCAGCCTTGCCAAAGATGCCCTGGCGCTGTGCAAGGTAAAACCGCTGGTGATTGACATTGACGATCCCGAATATACCGGCGAGGGGACGCGCATTGGCGAAATGGAATATGAAAACTTCCTGGCCAAGGGTGATCCGAATTTTGAATGGGCGCTGCCCGGCGACGAGTGGGACGCGATTGCGCTCAATTACACTTCTGGCACAACAGGAAATCCCAAAGGCGTCGTGTTCCATCATCGCGGCGCCTATCTGTTGTCGATGGGAAATGTTGTCACCGCCTCCATGCAGAAACATCCCGTCTATCTGTGGACGCTGCCAATGTTTCATTGCAATGGCTGGTGCTTTACCTGGTCGATCAGTGTTGCGGCGGGCACACACATCTGCCTGCGGCGCACCGAAGCGGCGCTGATCTATGACGCCATCGCAAAATATAAAGTCACGCATATGTGCGGCGCGCCGGTGGTGATGGGCATGCTGATCAACGCCAAACCGGATGAACGCAAAGCCTTTAGCCACCGGCTTGAGTTTTTCACCGCCGCAGCGCCCCCGCCTGCCAGTGTGATCGGCGCCATGACCGCCAGCGGTTTTTCGGTGACGCATCTCTACGGCCTGACCGAAACCTATGGCCCGGCCGTAATCAATGACTGGCATGAAGAATGGAACGCCCTGCCCCCCGATGAACAGGCCAGCGTCAAGGCGCGCCAGGGCGTGCGCTATCCAGTGCTGGAAGATCTGTCCGTGCGCGACCCCGAAACCATGCTGGAAGTGCCCAATGATGGCGACACCATGGGCGAGGTGATGTTTCGCGGCAATGTGGTGATGAAGGGCTATCTGAAAAACCCCGCCGCCACCAATGAATCATTCGAAGGCGGCTGGTATCATTCCGGCGATCTGGGGGTG
>CAYGDL010000135.1:0-5838 GCA_964348545.1 uncultured Alphaproteobacteria bacterium
CGATCTGGGCTTCGAGGTCGCCGGGCAGGAAGTAGTTTTCGAGCAGGATGCGGTTTTTGAGGGTCTGGTGCCAGCGTTCGATCTTGCCCTCGGTCCGGGGATGATAGGGCGCGCCGCGCACATGCTTCATGCGCCGTGGACTCGCGGCGCAGACCCTTGACCTCGTCAGTATGAATAGCCCCTAGATTTGTAGACACCTTGTCCCCTAAAACTGAGGCAAGGAGATTATCATGGGCAAGGGCAATTTTACCGAAGAGTTCAAGCTGGATGCGATCCGGCAGATCACGGAGCGGGGTTGACTGCGTTGCCGATGTTTCGCAGCGTCTGGGCGTCATTCCTGAAGCAGCACAATATGGAGCACTCAATGAGCAGGCGTGGCAACTGCCATGATAACGCTGTTGCCGAAAGCTTCTTCAGCCTGCTCAAACGCGAACGCATACGCCGGAGAACCTACCGCACAAGAGACGAGGCCAGGCAGGATGTATTCGACTACATCGAAATGTTCTACAATCCACAACGCAAGCACGCCAGAAATGGAATGCTGTCACCCATCGACTTCGAACAGCAGCAATTTATGAAACAGCACGGTGTCTAGAAAACAAGGGGCTATTCATAGTAAGCGATATCAGATCAGCCTGATTTGTGAAGCACTTGGCTGGCTAGGATGAGCGAATAGATCTTGCAGTAACATTTGCAGTAACTTTTACAATCTCATCCTGCAGCCCTCGTTTGTCCTGCTTAGTGGATTCCTGCAGCCAAAACGCGGGGACTTATGACCAAGCCTACCCTGGTGAAAAGTCCATATCCTTAAAATCCGGCTTGCTCAGATAACGCCACATTTGCGGGCCGGGCAGCGGATTCATCACGGCTGAACGGTTGTGCGGGTGGTCCCAATAGTAGTTTTGCGCCCGCTGGTCGCTCCACACCATCTTGCGGTTACAATCGTCAATCATCCGATTGTAGCGCCAATAGGCGTTCTCGGTGACGTCGACCGATTTCTTGCCGTCAAGGATCAGCTTCTCCATGCACTGCATCGCAAAGAAGTTGACCATCTCGTGGAAAGCGGCGACCGGCAGGCTGCCATTGGTGTTCGGGCCGTAGATTGTCCAGAGATTGGGGAAGCCCGGCATCATACAGCCAAGATAGGCGCGGGCGCCATCCTTGGCCCATAGCTCGTCGATCGTCTTGCCGCCACGGCCGGTGATCGTCATCGGGAAGAGATATTCGGTGGCATGGAAGCCGGTCGCGTAGACAATCACATCGACGTCATGTTGCGTGCCGTCCTCGGTCTCGATGCCGGTGGCGTTGATCCGCTTAACCCCTTTCTGGACGAGCGTGACGTTCGAACGCCTGACCGCATCGAGCACGCTATATTCCGGATCGACAACGATCGGCCGGGCGGCGAGCACCGAGTGCGGCGGCGTCAGCTGCTTCACCAGCTCGGGATCGCCAAGCTTCCGCATCATGAAGGCGATGCTGGCTTCGCGCGCCGCCTTGTTATTCGCGCTGGACCAGGGATCACTGAACTCCGGGTCGATTGTCGCCATCTTGGTGAAGTAGCGCTGATCGCTCGCCCGGCAGCGCATGAAGTTGGTGTGATAGGGCAGGTTGCGGTCGAGCCAGCCGACCTGCGGCGGGAACGGCGAGCGATAGCCGTTAACCGGGAACAGCCATTGCGGCGTGCGCTGGAAGACGGTGACATGATGCGCCTCCAGCGCCAGCTCGGGAATCATCTGATAGCCGGTGGCGCCAGTGCCGATAACCGCCACGCGCAGGTCAGTGAGGTCAACGTCCTTTGGCCAGCGTGAGGTGTGCCAGGACTTGCCCTTGAACTCGTTCGCGCCCTCGAATTCTGCAAGGTTGGGCCGGTTGAGGAAGCCGACGCTAGTGATCACGGCGCGCGACCGGTGGGTGCGTTCGCCGCCGGGCCCGCGCAGGCGGAGTTCCCATTCGGAGGCCTCTTCGTCCCAGGTCATCGACAGGACCTCAGTTTTGAACTGGATCCCCTCCCGCAGGCCAAAATTATCGGCGACCCAGTCGAAATAGCGGACATTCTCAGTCCAGTTGCAGTAGGGGTTGGGATAGCCGAAATCGACGCCAAACATATGCGTGTAGCCACGGCTGGGCGTGTCGACGCGGGCGCCGGGATAGCGATTCTCGTACCAGGTGCCGCCAACGCCGTCATTCTTTTCGATCATGATATAGGGGATGCCGGCGCGCTTGAGCTGGAGCGCGGCGTTGAGCCCCCCCATGCCAGCGCCAATGATGGTGACGGTGAAGGCGTTCAGCGCCTTGGCGTCGGGCTTTGACTTCCAGCGCAACTCGCGCGCCCAGTGATCGAGCGCGAGTTCCTCGATATACATGCCAATATCTTCGTCGGGCATCGGATCGTCGAAAAGCAGGCGCAGGCTCTTGGCCAGACGTTCCTTCGGGCCGATCGAAATGTCGCCGGCGCCAGAGTCGCGGTAGGATTTGAGGAAGTCGACGGCCTTGCGCTGGAGAAAGGCGACAACCCCGCCGTTGGCCGGGAAGCGGCCCTCATAGATGCCGACGAGTACCGATCTGGTCTCGACATTCAGCAGCTCCGGATCACCGGTCAGCTGGTAGATCAGGCCGCGCAGCACCATCGGATCGGCATATTTCACCGCATCCTCGATCACTTCGTCGCTCGCTTTGAGCAGCTCGGGCCGAACCGCCCGCTTGATCGCCGTCTCCATAACCTCAGTCCCCCGTTAACGTGAATTATTCATTGACTCAAATTCTGCCTGACCGGCCCGATGCGACCTTGCCCTCGTTTACCGTCTTTCGTGGCGCACTGGTTGTGCCACCTGGCCAATTTGGCCGGCAGGCTGATACCCGGGCGTCTAACGAGACATCAATCTGTTCTTCATTCCCGATATCGTCTCGGTGACGTGATCCTATCCGCCAAGGGAGACGTGCGGCAAGGGCAATGTTGCCTGCGGTGCCTGAATTCCCGCAGCGTAACCGGGCAGGCTTACTCACTCCCCGCGCCCGAGCGCCGCGTTGAGATCATTCACCTTCAATTCCCCTTCGCGGGTCTGGCCGCCATTGGCCAGGAAGCGGGCCATGTTGCGTTGCGCCGATAAGTTAAAGGGGTTTAAGTTAAAGGGGACGTTACCCTTTTAAGTTAAAGGGGATAAGTTAAAGGGGACGTTACCCTTTAACTTACTTTAACTTCCTTTGGAGGCGCGGCCTGCGTTCGACAAGGCCATCAAGAGCTGAACCGTCAACCAGAACGTCAACAGGAGAAATCAATTTATGCGCGTCTGGAAGCCTCGTTATGGCGACATCATCATTTCGACGCCTCCAAAATGCGCCACCACCTGGACGCAGACGATCTGCGCCCTGCTGATATTCCAGAAAACCAGATTTGATCGCATGCTGCGCGAAATATCGCCCTTTATCGTGCATCTGGCGGACAAGATGAGAATAATCCTATCCAGCGCGCTTTTCATTGTCGCTTCCATTATCCCGTCCTTTGCCGGAGATAACATGAAGGCATTTCCTCCGGCCGGGGAAGGTATGACCCGGCAGGTCATTAACCTGCCGGAACAGGAAGACGAAACCGCTTTCAAAGTCGAGTTGGTGATCGGCAAATTGGTAAGAACGGATACTGTAAACCACTACTTCTTTGGCGGCGCAATTGAGATTGAGAATATACCGGGCTGGGGATTTGATCGCTATATCCTGCACAAACTTGGCCCCATGGCCGGAACCCTGATTGCCGTGAATCCGAACGCGCCGCTGGCCGAACGCTTTGTCAGGCTTGGTGGTGAGGCGCCGCTCCTGCGCTACAATAGCCGCCTGCCGCTCGTCGTATACGTCCCCGCCGGGGTAGAAGTCCGCTACCGCCTCTGGCGCGCCGAACCGGATGTGGCGCGCGCGCCTGACGGCTAAGCTGGGATCAGCCCGATGAAACCGGCAGGCAATTCTATCCGGATTTTCCTTTTTATCTCAGCCATGGCGTTTAGCCTCCATGCGCTTGAGGCCGAAGAAAACAAGCCCGTTCCACCGCGTGCCGGTAATCTTGCGGATTAAAGGGTAGCATCCCCTTTAACCTTACCCTTTAACCTTCCCTTTAACCTTCCCTTTAACCTTAACCTTTCCCGGCGTGTGTAATTCCTGTGTAATCAGGCAAGAATAATTACACAAAATGCGGGAATATTGGGGAACTTAATCAGGCTCACTAATCTTAAAAATAGCAAGAAATCAAATAATTAGGAACTAACGAGATTTTCCCGGATACCTTCCTTCAAGTACTGAAAATCCGCGTGTCGGTGGTTCGAATCCGCCCCTGGCACCACCCGGCCCTGTGTCCGGCCCGGACACATAGGTCACATAATGTACCTATATTGGTACCTGCATCTTCAGGAGACATAGGTGACACCCCCGGGCCGCAGCGTCGCGCTTGGCAAGAACCTCCGCATCGGTCATCCGGTTTGACGCCTTTGGTTCCAGCATGAATATCCGGTCACTTTGTCTCGGCTATGAAATCCGGCTGATACTCCGGATTATCGGCGCCCATTTGTAATAAATCTGAAACTGTCCCTTTGCCGACTTGAACCACTTCAATGCCTCGCGATCAAGGATGATGGCGAGTTTACGCTCCGCATCGGATTGAAATTTCTCCTCTTTATAAAGACACCGTTATAAAGACACCGTTTGAATTCGCCAAAAATGTACTTTGACATATTGCTTTTATCTGTTGGCGAAATTCGAGCTAGTTCAGAGACCCCCTCGCATCTCATCGATCCAGTCAAGCTGCTGGGGGTAAATCCCGGCCAGAGCTAAAACTTTCACTTTCCCGGTTAATACATAGTAAAAACAGTGTATTAGACTTATTAAGCAATTAGTTAGTAGTTTGGATAGTAAGAAACTGGACAGTTGTGATAATCTGCTATTGGGCTCAAGCGCGCGCAACCTTATGGCCGGGGGACATGAGCTGCTGGTTGAAGTGAAGGGTTTACGTAATGCGGAGTTGGGTTTGGGTGTATGCGGCGCTGGGTGCGCTTGCGGCGGCGTCGGTTGGTTTTTTCTTTTTCATGGCCCCGCCGGAACTGCAAGAGGGGTTCGTTTACGCCAATGGCCATATTGAGGGGACCGAGATCAGCATCTCCACGGAGGTGCTCGGCCGGGTGGTGAAATCCTTTCTGGAGGAAGGTAAAACCGTCGAAGCAGGTGGAGTTCTGGTTGAGCTGGATCGGGTGGACGCCCAAAGCCGTCTGGCCAAAACCCAGGCCGGGATCAGGGAACTGGAGGCCGGGCAAATGCGGCTGCGCGCCGAGCAGGCCACCTGGCAGGCCACGCTGGCGGTGCTGCGCCGTGATCTTGCCCGCTATACCGAATTGAAGGCCACTGGCAATGTGTCTGATCAGCGTTTGGATCAGGTGCGCACGGCGGAACGTGAGGCGCGCGGCAACGCAGAAGTTCTGGACGCGCAAATCAAGGAATCCGACGCCCGTATCGCCGCCGCCGCCAGTGATGTCGCACTGTTGCAAAATGCCTATGACAAGGCGGTCATCACCGCGCCGATTTCCGCCACCGTCCTGACCAAAGGCATTGAACTGGGCGAACTGGCCAATCCCGGGCGGGTAGTCGCCATTCTGGTCGATATGAATGACTTGGAGGTCAAAGTCTATGTGCCTGAACTGGTGGTCGGCAAGATCAAGCTGAATGATGAGGTGCGCCTGCGCGTCAACGCTTTTCCCGATCATTATTTTAAGGGCCGGGTGAAGCGCGTGGATCAGCATGCGCAATTCACCCCGCGCAATATCAATATGCCGGAAGAACGTGTGCGCACGGTGTTCGGCCTGACAC
>CAYGDL010000136.1:0-5777 GCA_964348545.1 uncultured Alphaproteobacteria bacterium
GCCGCATGTTCATTCTGGTGGATGATGAAGACCGCGAAAACGAAGGCGATCTGATCATCCCGGCGCAGATGGCGACGCCCGACGCGATCAACTTCATGGCGAAACATGGCCGTGGCCTGATTTGCCTCAGCATGACCGGCAAGCGCATCAAGGAACTGGGCATACCGCTGATGGCCTCGAACAATCAGGAACGCCACCAGACGGCGTTTACCGTTTCCATCGAAGCGCGCGAAGGCGTGACCACCGGCATTTCCGCGCATGACCGCGCGCGCACCATTGCGGTGGCCATTGATCCGACCAAGGGATCGCCGGACATAGTGACGCCGGGGCATGTGTTTCCCTTAATGGCGCGCGACGGCGGCGTTCTGGTGCGCGCGGGACATACCGAGGCGGCGGTAGATGTGGCGCGGCTGGCGGGGTTGAACCCCGCCGGCGTGATCTGTGAAATCATGAATGAAGACGGCACCATGGCGCGGTTGCCGGATCTTGTGGGCTTTGCGCAAACCCATGGTCTGAAGGTGGCGACGATTGCCGGTCTGATTGCCTATCGCCGCCGTTATGACCGTATCATTCACCGCGCCGTTGAAACCGATATCGACAGCATGTTTGGCGGCGCGTTCAAACTCTATGTCTATATCAATGTCGTCGAATATGCCGAACATATCGCGCTGGTAAAAGGCGACATATCCGCCCCCGGCCCGGTGCCGGTGCGCATGCACGCCATCAATGTGTTCGATGATCTGCTGGGCGCCAAAAGCGGCCATACCGGCATGCTGCACGGCGCCATGGAAATGATCTCCAAGCTGGAGCGCGGCGTGATCGTGCTGATCCGCGACACCAAGGCGACGATTGTTTCCGACATTCTGATGCGTGGCCGCAAGGGCGGCGTACGGGAATTGCGTGACTATGGCGTGGGCGCGCAGATATTGGTCGATCTGGGTGTTAAGGAGCTGACTCTGCTTTCCAATACGCAGAACAAGCACATTATCGGTCTGGAAGGCTATGGGCTGAAGATCGCCGATGTCATGCATATTACGCCGAAAGATTGATCATACATGGCCAATTCCCCTCATATCATGATTGTCGAGGCGCGCTTTTATGCGCATATTTCCGATGCGTTGTTGCAAGGTGTTCTGGCAGAGCTTGAAAAACAGGGCGCAACCCATGACCGGTACGAAGTGAGTGGGGCGTTTGAAATTCCCGGCGCCATCCGTTTTGCCATCGAGGCGCGCATCAGGCAAACCGATGCACCGCGCTATGACGGCTATATCGCGCTCGGCTGTGTGATCCGTGGCGAGACGACGCATTATGAAACCATCTGTGCGGAATCGGCGCGTGGCCTGATGGATATTGTACTGGACCATGGCGTTGCGCTGGCCAATGGTATATTGACGGTGGAGAATGAAGCGCAGGCCATTGCCCGCGCCTCTATCGAGGATAAAAACAAGGGTGCTGAATTTGCGCAGGCCTGCCTTACCATGGTGCAATTGCGTCGTAAATTCGGTATCGGCTGATGACAGCGACGCCCGTCATGACGCCTGAAAAAAACAGCGCATCCCAGTCGAAACGCAGTGGCCGTTCCGTCGCGCGCCTCGCCGCCGTGCAGGCGCTGTATCAGATGGAAATGAGCGGCGCGGATGTTGAAACGGTCATCCTTGAATTTATGAGTGATCGCTTCGGACAGGAAATCGACGGCGAAGAATATCTTGCCGCCGACCAGAAACTGTTTGCAGAACTGGTGCGCGGCGTTGTGGCCCGGCAGATGGAAATTGATCCGCTGGTGGCGCGCACCGTCAGCGAAGACTGGGCGCTGGCGCGTCTTGACGCCACATTGCGCGCCCTGATCAGAACAGCAACCTATGAGCTTATGGGGCGCGCCGATATTCCGGTAAAAGTCATACTCAGCGAATATATAGATATTGCGCACGCATTTTACTCCGGCGACGAACCGGGGTTCGCAAATGGGGTTCTGGACAAGGTGGCGCGGATCGTGCGCCCGCAGTCCTTTGGCGGCCATGAGCCAGGACGCTGATCCGCTTCCCGACGAATTTGCGCTGATCGCGGAAATTTTTGCGCCGCTTGCGATGGGCGATGCAGGCAGCTTCGGCCTGACCGATGACGCCGCAATCATAGCGCCGCCCGCCGGAAAAGACCTGGTGGTTACCGCCGACATGATGGTGGCCGGGGTGCATTTTTTCGCCGATGACGCGCCGGACCTGATCGCACGCAAACTGATGCGGGTGAATTTGTCTGATCTGGCGGCCAAGGGCGCGGCCCCGCATGGCTATCTTCTGACGGTTGCATTGCCGCGCACCGTCACTCTGCAATGGTTGCGCAGCTTTTCCTCAGGATTGGCGCAAGATCAAAGTGAGTTCGGCATAAATCTTTTGGGCGGCGATACGACGGCAACCGATGGTCCATTATGTTTGTCGCTAACCGCGATGGGGTGGGTGGATCATGGCCGGATGGTGTGCCGGGCAGGAGCGCAGATCGGCGACGACATCTATGTCAGCGGCAGTATCGGGGACGCGGCTCTGGGGCTACGGGTGCGCCGGGATGGTTCCATTGGCGGATTATCGAAAGCACAGAATGATTTTCTTCTGGGGCGCTATCTGTTGCCGCAACCCCGAAATATTTTAGCTCCCTTACTCTCAGGGCTGGAGCATGCGGGCATCGATATTTCCGACGGGCTTGTGGCGGATCTTGGCCATGTCCTGCACGCTTCATGCGTGGGTGCGATGGTTCAGATTTCCGAAATTCCACACTCCGGCGCGGCAGTTGCGGCGCTTGAATTGAACGCGACGACATTGGAAAGCCTGCTAGCCGGGGGCGATGATTTCGAATTATTGTTTACCTGCCTGCCGGAGCATCGTGAAAAGCTTGCAGAAATTTCATTGCGCACAGGCATTGCCCTAACCCGGATTGGCCAGGTCACGCCCGGACAAGAGGCCGTATTTGTGGATCAAACCGGCGCGCGCATCGTCCTCAAACAAAGCGGATACCGGCATTTTTGAGGCCTAAACCCGATATTAAGGCCTTTTGTGCACGATCCATTCGCATGAGAAAACTTCTTAAATATGCGGTCCCGGCAGCGCTGCTCTTTGCGGCGGTCACGCCGCATTCCGCCTGGGCAAACTCCGCCCCGCCGGAGGAAAGTGCGGCGCCGGAGAGTCGGCTGATCACGCTTAATCCGCTGATGCTTCCCGTAATGAAAGGAAGCCGGGTCGTTAAATATATGGTCCTGAAAATCGACCTTGAGCCCGCACCAGAAGTGGACGCTGCGGCGATCACCCATGATCTGCCGCGGGTCTATGACGCCTTGCTGCGGGAAACCTATCTTCTGGCCAGAGAAAATAAGGATACGGAAAATATCGATATGGAGGCCTTGCGCACACGCCTGTTATCCGCGATCAATGCGGCGCTGCACGACAAAAAAATAAACGCCCTTTATTTTACCGGCCTCGATACGATCAAGGCTTGAGCGTCCTGGCCAGAAAGGCCTGGCTGCGGGCAATCGCATTTTCGCGAATATTCATATAGAACAAATTATAATCATAATTGTGATAGTTGCCGCCGGGGAAAACCAGCTTTTGAAACCCTTCACCCGGATCGCTTATATATAGATAGCCATTGCCGCAGCGCGCGCTGATCAGATTTTTGCGCAACGGCCCAAGTGGCGCATTTTCGGCGCGGATAAAAGGCAGCCCGCCCAGATGGGCGGTTGCCGCAACCTTGCCCTGTGAGGACCAGTCTAATGGATTGGTGCAGACCCGCGCGCCGGTTGCGTTACGCTGCACCTCTGGCAGGCCAGGCGATAACGCATCGGGGCTCCGAAACTTACTCGTGTCGCCGCCCTCAAGGAATGTATTCCAATTGACAACACAACCCGTGTCCATCGCCGTCTGGCACATCTGCAAATGCTTAAAGGGGCGATTGGCCGAGGTCAGTTTTATCTGATATCCCACCAGATAGGCAGTAACCAGCCGCGCGGCAATGGGGGTTCCCTCTATTTTTTCCGCCAGCAGACGGATGCCATGACGCGCGCCCTGACTATGTCCTGCAAGAATAAAGGGCCGCCCCTGATTGTAATGCGTGATGTAATGATCAAACGCCGCCACTATATCGGCATAGGCCAGATCTAGGGCAGGGACGCCATTGCCATCCTCATCGAAGAACGCAGCCAGCGTCGCCTGTCGATAGCGCGGTGCATAGATGCGGCAGCAGCCATTAAATGCGCTGGCCTGATGACGCACCGCACCCTGTTGCGTTCTGTGATTGACCTTGGCATCCGTGATCGCGGCATTCCATCCCTTGCCGCTATAATAGGTGGTTGGGTGAACAAAAAAAACGTCAACTTCAGCGCCTGACTGGGCATCCACAAGGCCTGAATCAGCTGGAACACTATCCGCACTATCCGCGCGATCCGGCAATGCCACCCAATGATCCAGTAAATCATAATTGGGCGGGGCAGGCGCCTGGCTGTCCGCGAAGGCGAAATCCGGGGTGATCGCATATGCAAACAGCGTCCTGCGAAAGCCAAATACAAGCCCGCCCATGATTACCAGCCCGGCCAGCCCATATAGAAAAAACCGTTTCATGCGGAAACTCTATATAATTTCCGGCGCATCGTCGAGATCGGGCACAGAAATTTTCCAATAACAGAATTTGGCGGCCTATAGTCGGGCCATGCAAAAACAGGATGATTCCATAAACGCCACGCCATCCGGACCGGATAGTGATTCAGACATTTTAACGCCACCACCGGAACATGGCATTTTGTGGCGGTTGCGGAATTATTTTCTGACCGGCATCATTGTAGCCGCGCCGATGGGCGTTACGCTCTATGTGACCTGGGCGTTTGTTTCCTTCGTCGACAGTTCGATCAAACCGCTGATCCCGGACGCCTATAATCCAGAAAAATACGTCCATTTCAGCCTGCCGGGACTTGGCCTGATTATCATGCTGGTGCTGTTGACCCTGCTGGGGGCGATGGCCGCCAACTTTTTTGGCCAGACCCTGCTGGATTATGGCGAGCGGCTGGTGGCGCGGATGCCCATCATGCGCGGCGTCTATAACGCCACCAAACAGATATTGGAAACTGTGACCACCCCGTCGGGCGCCAGTTTCCGGCAGGCTGCACTGATCGAATATCCGCGCAAAGGCCTGTGGACGATTTGCTTCATTACCGGCGAAGCGCAAAGCGAAGTAGCGGCGCGAACGATGGACTCTGTTGTCAGCGTCTATGTTCCGACCACCCCCAATCCCACATCCGGTTTTTTACTCTTCGTTCCACGCGCTGAACTTGTCCCGCTGGATATGCGTGTGGAGGACGCCGTAAAACTGGTCATCTCCATGGGCCTGGTTTCGCCCAAATGGCGGGGCTAGGGCGCACCCAATCCATCTCGGCCGGGGCAACACGCAGTCCGGTATAACTTTCCTTAAATCGCATAATATATATTATGGTGAATTATAATTATTTTATACTATCAAATAAGTTATGCTGGATAATTATCCTCAGTTATTGTCCAGTTTTTTTAATCGGGTTGAATCATTTACATTCCTCATCTGCCATGCCCCGGCCTGCTGCGTCAGTGCTCTTACCAAGCCGAAGCTTCCTGTGAAGGCTGGTGCGCGGCGAGAGCTTCCTGGCTTCGCCAGGGCGTGTAAACCAGGCAATGACAGCGAAAAAAGTAAGCGCGCTTCAAAATGAACACAAAGCGCCGTGGGGCGTGCAGTTGGAAGCAATCCCCACGCCCCCACACACCCCTTCCCCACAC
>CAYGDL010000137.1:0-5698 GCA_964348545.1 uncultured Alphaproteobacteria bacterium
AGATTGGCGGCGGGATATAGCCGGTCTAATTGAAGGGCTGTATCTGTGCGCGCAATTCACCCTCGGGATGGGTCTCGGTGTGCACGACAAGATACCATTTGCCGGAAGACAGCATGACGCGCTGGTCTTCGCTGATCGCGGCTTTGCCTGCCATAATATTATTGCGCCCCAGATCACCCCAATTTTTGCCAAGGTCCATCTGTATGGCGGCATTCTCACCGGGATTGGCGGGACCGTGAAGCTGCACCGCGACCGGCGGGCTTTGCAGACCATAAAAACTGACGACCCAGGACACCTGCTCGTCCAGTACAGCCAGTTGTATGGTGCCCAGACCGTCTGTCGCAACCGGCGGGGTCAGATTATAGCCCCGCAAGACACCATTATAGCGTAGGGGATCACCAAGCGCTGCCTGGTTCAACTGAAACATAATAAATAGCAGGAGACAAACCCGCCCCGGCAGCCCCCTTGTCATGGCTGTAAGCATGGTGTTCCTCACATGGTTCGTTTCTTGTCGTTCTTTGAGGACAGCATGGCGCGATATCGCCGCCGCTGCAAGGGGCAGTTTTACTAGCTTTTCTACGAAATATTAGAAATTCACCACCCCCCCCGCGCGCAGTTTTTCGATGGTGGCGGCGTCATAGCCCAGTTCGCCCAGAACTTCTGCGGTGTGCTGCCCGGGTTCTGGCATGGGGCGTTTGGGGAGGATGGCTTCGCCGTTAAAGCGCACGGGTGACGCGATGCCTTTCACCATGCCGCCCTGCCCATCGGGCACATCGATAAACGCGCCCGAGGCATGCGCCTGGGGATCCACGACCACCTGGCTGGGATGCAGCACCGGCGCCCAGACCAGATCGGCGTCATCGAAAATCTTGCCCCATTCGGCCAGCGTGCGTTTGGCAATGGATTCATCAAACATTTTCACCATCACGGCGGCATTTTCCTTGCGGTCGATGGGCGTTTTGAAGCGCGGATCGTCGAGGATTTCGGGATGGCCGACCACTTTGCAGATATCGCCAAAATCGGTTTTGTTGCCGCGCGGGATCAGCATCAGCCATTCGCCGTCACTGGTTTTATAGAAATTGCGCGTCGCTTCATCGGCGCGTTCACGCGGCGGGGTTGATGACAGCTTGCCGAAATGCATTTGTGTTGCCATGTCGGAGGCCAGCGCGAAAATGCCGGTGCGCAATAACGATGTTTCCACCAGCATGCCCCGGCCAGAGCGATCCCGCGCATAGAGGGCGGCCAGAATGCCGCTGACCGTGGTGATGCCGGTAATATGATCGCCGACGGCGGCGCGGATCGGTATCGGATCGGCCCCCTTGGGCGCGATCATGCGCGCCAGGCCAGAGCGCGCCCAGAACGCCACAATGTCAAAGCCGGGGCGGTTGGTTTCCGCGCCCTGTAATCCATAGCCGGTAACGCTGGCGTAAATCAGGCGCGGGTTTTCGCGCGCGATGCTTTCATAATCCAGCCCGGCGCGTTCCAGGGCGGCGGGACGCACATTGGTGATAAACACATCGGCGGATGCAATCATTTCGCGCACGATTTTGGCGCCCGCTGCATCGCGGATATTGACCGCGACGCCGCGTTTGCCGCGATTATCGAACGCGAACATTGGATTGCCGGTCAATTTGTTGCGTGAAACACCATGAAATGCCTTGCGCACCGGATCGCCGCCAAGCTCTTCGATCTTGATGACATCTGCCCCCCAGTCCGCCAGCACCATGGCGGCCGAGGGCGCCGCCATATAGGTCGCCAGTTCAACGACTTTTACACCTTCAAGCATCTGCTGTTCCTTTCTTGTTTTTATTCATCAGTACACGGTCATATAGTTCAAACAGGGCAAAGCCGCTGATCATCGCCAAAACAAAAATCATCGCCTCACTGCGCCCAAATGCCAGCACCGCAAGCGCCGGGCCGGGGCACAGGCCCGCAATACCCCAGCCGATGCCGAACAAACCGCCGCCGATAATCAGGCGCGCATCCAGATCGGTGCGGGTGGGGACCTGAAACATTTCCGCCAATACAGGGCGTGGGCGGCGCAACACCAGGCGATAGCCAATGGCGGCCACGCCTGCGCCGCCACCCATGACAAAGGCCAGGCTGGGGTCCCAGTTGCCGGCCAGATCCAGGAATGAAAGAACTTTGGCCGGGTTCACCATCTGCGCGATGGTCAGGCCGACGCCAAATAAAATGCCAACTGCAAAGGCGGAAATAATTTTGTTCATTTCACGCCCCCATCAGATGACGGATGATATAGACCGTCGCAAATCCGGTGAACATGAACGCCACTGTTGCCACCATTGAACGCGGCGACAGGCGCGAGATGCCACACACCCCATGGCCGCTGGTGCATCCGCCCCCCAACCGTGTGCCGAAACCGACAATCAGGCCAGCCGCGATCAGCGCGATGGGCGAGGAAACCGGAAACTGGATATCAGGCAACTGCCCACCCAGCGCGATATAGACCAGCGGCCCGGCAATCAGCCCAACTATAAAGGCCAGCCGCCATGGCCAGTCGCCTGCAACCGGCACAATCAGCCCGCCTGCAATACCGCTGACGCCCGCAATACGGCCATTCAGCAGCATGAACAAAACCGCCGACAAGCCGATCAGACTGCCGCCAATGAATGCGCTGACGGGGGTGAAATTTTCCATTTTTTACGCCATAACCCCCGCAAGTTTCGCAATGCCGTCAAGGCGTGTTTTGAATTCGTCCAGCCCGCGACCGCCCACCATATGCACAACCTGTTCAACACCAATATCTTCATAGCGTTTGAAGCGGTCGGCATCGCGCGCGGGGGCATTGGGCATGACATAGATTTTGACATCCTTGCGGCTGCGTCCCGCGTTTGCCAGCAGCTCATCCAGCCGCTTCAGCTTGGGCGGCATGTCCTCGGGCATCATGCCGGCCCCCAGCCAGCCCTGGCCGATATCGGCGACGCGCTTCAGCGCCGGCTCACTTTCGCCACCAAAGAAAATCGGCGGATGCGGTTTTTGCACCGGCTTGGGGTTTTGCAGGCTGGGCGGCAGATTGAACAGCTCGCCCTTGTGCTGCGACACCTCATCGCACCACAGGGTTTGCATCACCTGAATACATTCGCGCACCCGCTTACCGCGATCGGCAAAGGGAATGCGCAGCGCATCAAATTCTTCTTTCAGCCAGCCGACGCCAACACCAAGGTTCAGCCGCCCGCCCGACAGATAATCCACATCGGCCACCACTTTGGCGGTGTAGATCGGTTCGCGCTGCGGCACCAGGGCTACAGCGGTGCCAATGCGGATGCGTTTTGTATGTGCCGCCAGAAAGGCCAGCGAGATGAACGGGTCCATCATGCCATGGCGAAAGCCGCTGATCTTACCATCTTCCGAATAGGGATAGCGCGAGGCATATTCCTCGAAAAACAGCACATGTTCGGGCACCCACAGGGCGGCAAAGCCGCGCTCCTCGATGGCCTTGCCCATGGCCGCAATCTGATCCGGGGGTGTTGCGCCGCTCGTGCTGCAAAAAATACCAACCTCAACCATGTCCGCCTCCCTGCTTATCGTTGTTTTGCAGAAGTGTACGGCGCTGTGCTAGCTTTACGCAACAAGAAGACATTCAACAGGGAGGCGAACATGCAGTACGGCATATCCATGTTTCCAACGGACTATTCGATCAGCCCCGCCGATCTGGGGATTGCAATGGAGGCGCGCGGCTTTGAATCCTATTGGGCGCCGGAACATTCACATATTCCCGTGTCGCGCAAATCGCCCTGGCCGGGCGGGGCGGAGCTTCCCAAAGCCTATTATGACGTGATGGATCCGTTTGTGGCGCTGGCCGCGATGTCTTCGGTGACGAAAAAGCTCAAGCTCGCCACCGGCATCTGTCTGGTGGTGCAGCGCGATCCGATTCAGACAGCCAAGGAAATCTGCACCCTGGATACGCTTTCTGGCGGGCGGTTTCTGTTTGGCGTCGGCGCGGGCTGGAATGCCGAGGAAATGGCCGATCACGGCACCAAATTCTCAGAACGCATGGATGTCATGCGCGAACGTATCGAGGCGATCAAGCTGATCTGCTCCAAGAGCAAGCCTGAATATAAGGGCAAGCATGTGAATTTCGAACCCTTCATGACCTGGCCAAAATCAGTGCAAAAACCGCACCCGCCGGTAATCGTGGGCGGCGGCTATCCGCATGGGGCAAAGCGCGCGGCGGAATATGGCGATGGCTGGATGCCGATTAATGGCCGCGACGATGTCATTAGCTGCATTCCGAAATTCCGCCAGATGCTGGCGGAGCGTGACCGCGACCCGGATTCGGTTGAAATCAGCGTGTTTGGCGTTATGCCGGACGCGGAAAAAATCAAACCGTTCCGGGATGCGGGCGTCAAGCGGGTGGTATTCGGGCTGCCTTCGGAAGCGGCGGATACAATTATCCCGCTGCTGGATAAGATGGCCGCAGTCATTCAAAAGACGAAGTGAGGAAAAACAGATGGGCAAGGGTTTACGCAGGCTATTGATGGGACTTGTGGCATTGATCGCCGTCGCGGGGTATTTTCTGTACACGCCGGATATTCCCCATGATGAACTGGTTGCAAAATATAATGATGGCCTGTCGCGGTTTGTGACCTTGCCGGACGGCACGCGGGTGCATTATCGCGACCAGGGCGCGCGCGCCGCACCCGTTATGATTCTGCTGCACGGGCGCACTTCGTCCGCGTTTGCGTGGGAAGGCTGGGTAAAGGCGCTCAGTGGCCGCTATCGCCTGATCAGTGTCGATCTTCCGGGGCACGGCCTGACCGGGCGCACGGTGACGGGTGATTATTCGGATGCGGCGGCGGTGGCGTTTGTAAAAGCTTTCACGGAAAAGCTTGAACTATACCGCTTTGCGCTGGCGGGCAATAGCTGGGGCGGCAAGTTGGCGGGCGCCTATGCGATCGCCAATCCAAAGCGCGTGACCCATTTGATTCTGGTGGATGCGGGCGGTATTGCAATGCCGCAAGGCGAACGCAAAATTCCGATTGCGTTTCAACTGATGGGCAAGCCCGTCATTGGCGATATAATGGCCTGGATAACCCCGCGCGCGCTTGTGGCGGA
Source organism: uncultured Alphaproteobacteria bacterium (assembly GCA_964348545.1). Classification (GTDB taxonomy): domain Bacteria; phylum Pseudomonadota; class Alphaproteobacteria; order UBA11222; family UBA11222; genus UBA11222. The sequence continues at coordinate 5,077 of CAYGDL010000137.1, forward strand.
AGGGTTGCGCTCGGTCTATGGCGATCCCGGCAAAGTGACGGATGCGTTGATTGATCAGGTTCACGACATGGTGCGCCATGAGGGAAACCGACAGGTCAGCAAGATGCGGTTAAAGCTGCCGCAGGAATTGTTGCTGGAAGGCCGTCTGAAAGAAATCAGGCAGCCGACGCTGATACTGTGGGGCGCAAAAGATGGCCTGACGCCGCTTTCCATGGGCCAGCAGTTTGATGAGGGCATTCCCAATTCAACGCTGCATGTGTTTGAGGGCGCAGGGCATGTGCCGATGGAGGAAATTCCCGCTGAAAGTGCTGCCGTGGCCGAGGCGTTTCTTACATCAAACCAATGAATGGCGTTTAACACAGGAATCAGATGATGCAGCTGGGAAAATTGGGCGTATGGCAGTTTACCGACGGCATGACGGCCAGTGAGGCGGCGGCGTTCGCCCAACGGGTCGAAAATTGGGGCTATAGCGCGCTGTGGATACCCGAAGCGACCGGGCGCGAGCCGTTCGCCCATGCGGCATGGCTGCTCGCCAATACCAAAAAGCTGATCATCGCCACCGGCATCGCCAATATTTATGCGCGCGACGCCTGCGCCTCGGTCAGCGGGCAGAACACGCTGG
>CAYGDL010000138.1:0-5666 GCA_964348545.1 uncultured Alphaproteobacteria bacterium
CGCATGATTCTGGGCATTGGCCGGGGTCTGGGCCGGGTTGAATTCGAAGGCTTTGGCCGCGACCAGAATGACAGCCGCGAATATTTCACTGAATCCGCCCAGATGATTTTGGAAGGGCTGGAATCCGGCACCTGTGAATTTAACGGCAAACATATCAAACAGGCGAAACGCGACATTCGCCCGCGCCCCTTCAAAACCTTCAAAGGCCGCACCTATGCCGCCGCTGTGTCGCCGGAAAGCTCGCAGATCATGGCGCGCCTGGGCGTGGGCATTCTGATCATCCCGCAAAAACCCTGGGAGCATGTGGAAAAAGAGCTGGTCGATTACCGCAAAATTTTCCGCGAAGTGAACGGCCATGAAGCGCCGCCGCCGATTCTGGGTGGCTGGACCTTCTGCGACAAGGATGCGGGCCGGGCCGAGGAAATGGCGCACAAATATATTGGCGGCTATTACAAGACCGTGATCGACCATTATGAAATGGCCGGTGATCACCTGAAGAATATCAAAGGCTATGAAAGCTACGCCAGCATGCAGGCGCATGTGGCGAACAATGTTGACGCCACCATTGAATTCTTCAAGAGCATTCAGGTCTATGGCACGCCGGAACAATGCTATGAGCGCATCAGGAACTTTACGGCGCGCACGGGCGCGGGCGCCTATAATGGCGTGTTCAGCTATGCCGGTATGCCTTACAAGGATGCCGAGGCCAGCATGCGCCTGTTTGCCAAGGAAGTGATGCCGCAGGTGAAAAAGCTGCCCGGCACGCCCCTGATGGACCTGCTGCAAGCGGCGGAATAGTCCAAATACATATCGTCTCCCTTCCCCTGCAATCGGGGAAGGGATGATGGACAAACAGGCCGGTTCGCCTGTATGAAAGGCGCATGACCGAGCGCGATAATCTTCCCCCTAAAACCACAGGCAACGGCCAGACCTATAAGGATGCGGGCGTCGATATTGATGCCGGCAACCGTTTTGTCGATGTTATCAAGCCATTGGCCAAAAGCACCCGCCGTCCGGGCGCGGATGCGTCGTTGGGCGGCTTTGGCGGCCTGTTTGACCTGAAGGCCGCAGGTTTTATCGATCCAATTCTGGTTGCCGCCACCGATGGCGTGGGCACGAAATTGCGTATTGCGATTGATCTGGCGCGGCACGACACCATTGGCATTGATCTGGTCGCCATGTGCGTCAATGATCTGGTGGTGCAGGGGGCCGAGCCGCTTTTCTTTCTGGATTATTATGCGACGGGCCATCTGGATATCGAGGCGGGCCGCGAGATTGTCAGCGGCATTGCGCTGGCGTGCCGGGAGACCGGCTGCGCGCTGATTGGTGGCGAGACGGCAGAAATGCCCGGCATGTACCGCGACGGGGATTATGATCTGGCGGGCTTTGCCGTGGGGGCCGTGGAACGCGGCCAGGCCCTGCCGCGCAGCGATATTGCTGCTGGAGACATACTCTTAGGAATAGCCTCCAGTGGCCTACATTCAAATGGTTTTTCTCTGGTACGGCGATTGGTCGAGCAGGCGGGAATCGGACTGGATGATCCCGCGCCCTTTACCGCAGAACATGATCTGGGGCTGAGCTTGCTGACCCCCACAAAGCTGTATGTGAAAAGCTGTCTGGCTGCGATTCGTCGCGGTGGCGTAAAAGGACTGGCGCATATTACCGGCGGCGGGCTGACCGAAAATATTCCGCGCATTTTACCAGTCGGGCTGATGGCCGAGGTGGATCTGGCCAGTTGGCCGTTGCCGCCTATGTTTGCATGGCTGCAACGCACGGGCGGCATGTCAGAAGCTGAAATGCTGAAAACCTTTAATTGCGGTGTCGGCATGGTGGCGGTGGTTGCCCCGGACAAGGCAGAGGCGGCGATGGCGATACTGGCCTCCGAAGGCGAAACCGTATTCCCGATTGGCAAACTGATTGCCGGAAGCGGCGATGCGAAGGTCACTTATCTTGCGCATTTGATGCAGGGCTGATTCCCAATGCAACGCAAGCGGTTAAAAACAGGCGTCCTTATCTCGGGATCTGGCACTAATTTGCAGGCGTTGATTGATGCCTGCGCTGCATCGGATTTTCCGGCCGAAATTGTATTGGTAATTTCCAATCGCGCGGATGCGGGCGGGCTGGAACGCGCCAAGCGAGCAGGGATTGCGACCAAAATTATTCCCCACAAGGATTATCCCTCGCGTGAGGCTTTCGATATGGCCATAGACGCGGCGCTGCGGGGTGCGGGTGTTGAATTTGTCTGTCTTGCGGGCTTTATGCGCCTGCTCACGCCGGGTTTTGTCAATCAATGGCATGACCAGCTGGTCAATGTGCATCCATCCTTGCTACCGGCCTTCAAGGGCATAGATGCGGTCGAACAGGCGCTGGCGGCAGGGGTTCACACCACTGGCTGCACGGTGCATTTTGTGCGCCCGGAAATGGACACGGGCCCCATCCTGTTGCAGATGGAAGTACCCATTGAAGCGGGCGACAGCAGCGAGGTTCTGCATGACCGTATCCGGCTGGCCGAGCATCGCGCATACCCGCAAGCCCTGCGGCTGATTGCTGCGGGCAAGGTTGCTGTTTCAGGTGAAACAGTAACTATTACAGATAATTAACCGACAATCTCAATTCCGGCAAAGAAGTAGGCGATTTCTTCGGCGGCGGTTTCCGGGGCGTCCGAGCCATGCACACAATTGCGCTCAATGCCTTCGCCATAGGTTTTGCGGATGGTGCCATCGGCGGCCTTGGCCGGGTCGGTGGCGCCCATCACTTCGCGGTTGCGGGCGATGGCGTTGTCGCCTTCCAGCACCTGCACGACGACGGGGCCTGAGGTCATATAGTTGCACAATTCGCCAAAAAATGGGCGCGCTTTGTGCACCGCATAAAAGCCTTCCGCCTGGGCGCGGGACATCTGTATGCGCTTTTGCGCGACAATGCGCAGCCCCGCCGCCTCCAGCATGGCCGTAATCTTGCCCGTCAGATTGCGCGCCGTCGCATCGGGTTTAATAATTGAAAAAGTACGCTCTAGTGCCATAACGCCATCCTTGTATTCGCTGATCAAACAGTACGGCCTTATAGCCAGCACGGACCAGCGGGGCAAGGGGCAGCGTTAAATCAGTTCCGCATCCATGTTAATCGGCAGCCGATTTTCGCCAAGTCCTATCAATAAATTATCCCGCATTTTCTCAAGGCATTTATCGATAATATGTAAATCGGCGGCTGAAACACCTTCTGTAAGGCTGGCATTAAGACTGTCCATTACCAGTTCCATGCGTGGATGTATCTCACGCACCCGATCCGTTGAGAAAATACGCCGCACCCTGCGATCTTGTGGGTTCAACCGGCGTTCGACCAGGCCTTTTTGCTCAAGCTGATCGATAATACAGGCAAGTGGGGCTTTGTGAATCGCAAGGTAATTTGACAGCTCGGTCTGGTTGACCCCATCCCCCAGGGCCTTTAGCCCGGCAATGACAATGGACTGCGGCCCTGTCATGTCCAGCGATGATACTACCCCATCATGCCAATAGCGGCGCATCAGGCGCATCAACTGATATAGCGTCCCCCCGATATCGGCGCGATGCGAATCCGGCATTCCCACTTCCTCCCATATTATTGTTCTTAGGTAATTATGTGGCGCACCAAGCCTACACGCGGGATCGATTAATGCAAAACAATTAAATTCATAAAACAAAATGACCGAATGCTTTGACCACCCCGTTTGGCGGTGCGATATGATAGAGTGACGCCATACAGCAAAACGCCACAGGGTTTCAGATGCTTGTCCTGATCGATAATTATGACAGTTTTACCTATAATCTGGTCCATTTTCTGGGCGAGTTGGGCGCGCGCGTGGAGGTCATTCGCAATGACAGAACTACGCCGGAAGAGATACTGGCCCGCTGTCCATCCGGCATCGTCATTTCGCCCGGCCCCTGTGACCCGGATCAGGCGGGGATTTGTCTGGATCTGATCAAGAAGGTGAATGGCGCCATTCCGATTCTCGGCGTGTGTCTGGGGCATCAATGTATTGGTCAGGCCTATGGCGGAAAAATCGTGCGCGCCAATCCGGTGATGCATGGCAAAATGAGTGCGATTTCGCATGGTAATGCTTTTCTGTTCAAGGGCTTGCCGCAAAATTTTCAGGCAACACGTTATCATAGTCTGGTGATCGAACGCGCCAGTCTGCCCGAATGTCTGGAGGTGACGGCGCAAACATCAGACGGTGTGATCATGGGCGTTGCCCATCGCAGCCAACCGGTGCATGGGGTGCAGTTCCACCCGGAAAGCATCGCGTCCCAATATGGCCATGAATTGCTGCGCAATTTCCTGCTGCTGACGGGTTCCAATGTGCCGGAATGGCAACCGGCATGAGTGATTTCAAGACATTGCTAGGACATGTTGCGACAGGTGCGCCGCTTAGTCTGGCGCAAGCGCGGCTGGCGTTTGAGATTATGATGACCGGCGAAGCCACGCCCGCGCAGATCGGCGCATTTCTTATGGCGTTGCGGGTGCGCGGCGAGACGGTAGATGAAATTACCGCCGCCGCCGCTGTGATGCGGGAAAAGGTTCTGCGCGTGGATGCACCCGCAGACGCCATCGACACCTGCGGCACCGGCGGCGATGCGTCCGGCACTTTTAACATTTCCACGGCGGCGGCTTTTGTGGTGGCGGCTTGCGGGGTGCCGGTGGCCAAGCATGGCAACCGCGCGCTTTCATCAAAGACCGGATCGGCAGAAGTGCTTGTTGCGCTTGGGGTTAACATTGAAACCTTATCTGAAGTGGTAAGTGCCTGCGTGCGCCAGGCGGGGCTTGGTTTTATGATGGCGCCGCGCCACCATGGGGCCATGAAACATGTCGGCCCGACACGGATTGAACTGGGGACGCGTACGATCTTTAATCTGCTGGGGCCGCTGTCCAATCCTGCGGGCACAAAGCGGCAATTGATTGGCGTGTTTGCCAAACAATGGGTCGAACCGCTGGCGAAGGTGCTGGGTAATCTTGGCGCCGAGCGCGCCTGGGTGGTGCATGGCTCCGATGGGCTGGATGAATTGACCACCACGGGGCCAAGCTATGTGGCGGCGCTGGAAAATGGTCAGGTGCGCAGTTTTGAAATAAATCCCGCCGATGCGGGCCTGGAACTGGCCCAGCCGATAGACCTGCTGGGCGGCGATAGCGAGGCCAATGCCAACGCCATCCGCGATCTGCTGGCCGGTCTCAAAAGCGCCTATCGGGATATTGTGTTGCTGAACGCCGCCGCCGCGTTGGTGGTTGCGGGCAAGGCCACGGATCTGAAAGCGGGCGTCGCGATGGGGGCCGACGCCATTGATGCTGGCAAGGCGGCAAAGGTGCTGGAACGCCTGATCGCCGTATCGAATGGCAAGGCCGTGTCATGAGCGATATTCTAAGTAAAATTGGCGCGTACAAACTCGACGAAATCGCAGCGGCCAAACGCGACAGGCCGTTGGCGCAACTGGAACAGGTGGCGCGCGCGGCATCGCCCGTACGCGGCTTTATGAATGCGCTTACCGCCAAAATTGCGCAGGGCCATTATGGCCTGATTGCCGAAATAAAAAAGGCCAGTCCCTCCAAAGGCCTGATCCGCGCGGATTTTGATCCGGCAGCGCTTGCCCGCGCCTATGAAGCGGGCGGGGCGGCCTGTCTTTCGGTGCTGACCGATAGGC
>CAYGDL010000139.1:0-5595 GCA_964348545.1 uncultured Alphaproteobacteria bacterium
TGCTGGGCATCACCGCCAGCACCGCCTGGACGGAAGAAAAAATCATCCTGATGCAGCCCGGCGATGAAGCCATGGTCAGCGGATATACTTATCGTTTTATTCGCGCCGAACAGGGGCCGGGGCCAAATTACACAGCCCTGCGCGGACAGTTTGAAGTAAGCAAAAATGGTGCGCCGGTGGTCAGGCTGGAACCGGAAGCGCGCAGCTATCCCACGCCGCCAATGGATACAACCGAGGCGGCGATTTATCCGATGCTGAGCGGTGATCTGTTCGCGGTAATCGGCAACCCGCAGGGGGATAAAGGCTGGTCAGCGCGGCTTTATTTCCGGCCGCTGCAATCCTGGATTTGGGCAGGCGCCATTCTCATGACGATTGGCGGCGCAATTTCATTAAGCGACCGCCGTCACCGGATAGGCGCACCGCGCCGCGCCGCATCTGCAACCCACAGCGATACAAGCATCGCTGTGCCTGCGGAATAAGCGCGTGCGCTGGCGCAATTTTATTCCTCTTGCCGTGGTTTCGCTGCTTGCGGCGGTTTTATTTGTGGGGCTTAGCCTGGATCCCAAGATCGTGCCCTCGGCATTAATCGACAAGCCGGTTCCGCAATTTGATCTGCCGCCGCTTCCAGGCCATGAACCCGGTCTGATCGCCGCAGACCTGGCCAAAGGCGGGATCAGCGTGGTGAATGTCTGGGCGTCCTGGTGTGGGCCATGCCGCCTCGAACATCCACAACTGATGGAACTGGCGAAAGTGCCGGGCGTACGTCTGATTGGCCTGAACTACAAGGATGATCCGGCAAAGGCGCTGGCGTTTCTGCAACAGCTTGGTGATCCTTTCGATGCAGTTGGCGCGGACCGTACTGGCAGGGTGGCAATCGAATGGGGTGTCTATGGGGTGCCGGAAACATTTCTGATTGATGGCAAGGGCCGCATCGTGATGAAACATGTGGGGCCTTTGCGGCCTGAAGATATCCCCGAAAAAATACTGCCTGCCATCAAGGCGGCCAGACAATGAAACTGCTTCGCCTCGCCATCGTCCTGGTGCTGTTCGGCGTTACTACCCCTGTTCTCGCCATTGCCGTGGACGCCGTGACATTAAAGGACCCGGCGCTTGAGACGCGCGCGCGCGGCGTCATGCAGGGCTTGCGGTGTCTGGTGTGCCAGAACCAGTCGATCGAAATTTCCGATGCCGAACTGGCGGGCGACTTGCGCCGCATTGTGCGTGAACGGATTGCTGCTGGCGACAGTGACGATCAGGTGCGCGCCCATCTGGTGGCGCGCTATGGGGATTGGGTGTTGATGCGCCCGCCGCTGAAATTATCCACCCTGGCCCTGTGGGGTGGGCCACCACTATTATTGATTGTGGGGGGGATCACCCTGTGGCTGGGGCAGCGCCGCAAGGCGCCCGAAGTCATAACCCCCCTGTCCCAGGCCGAGGCGGCGCATCTGGCGAAATTGACCCGCCCTGATTAACCTTTGTTAAATCTTGCGGGTCTATATCTGTCGGTAATCAGAAAAATCATCGACAGAGCCAAGATGGTCAATGTTCACCCTTCCAGCCTGATAGGCGCACAAGCCTATACAAGCCAGCTGCGCCGTCAATATGGCCAGGAAGAAACGGCGCGCGCCTTTGACACCGGTGACGCCCAGGCGGAACGCGCGGACAGGCACGCCCGGCGCGCCGCCGCCATCCTGGACCGGGGCCTGGCGGAAGGAAAGAGAACCCCATCCCAATCCGAAACCGTAAAGATCAGCGTTGGAAACGCCCCCAATCCCGCAGCAGGAAATCCGACGACAGGCGCTATCAGCGCCCGCCCTAATCCGTCGGCCCGTCCATTATACTCAACATACTCAAGTTCAAATCGTGAAGCGCCCAACCCTAACGCGCAACTGCGTAACATCCGTCCGGGCACACATCTCGATATTACCGTTTGATACCTGCCCGTTAACGCTTTTTCGCAGCCGCCTTGGCAGGCTTTAAGCCATCATCAAGACGCCCCCCCATTACGCGCAGGCATTCCAGTAAAATTGCGCGCTTGGCGACCGGCACAGGGGAAATCACACGCTTTTCCGCATTGCGGACCTTTGTCGCGGTGGCGGCCAGTTGGCGTTTGCCCGCGCCCGTCAGGGTTACGGAATTCGCCCGTTGATCCCCCTCCGTACGTTCGCGCGCCAGCAATCCGCTTGCAATCATGCGCGCAATCATATCCGCAAGCGTACTGCGGTCTATACCCGTTGCGGTTACCAGATCCGTCTGGGTCTGGCCTTCGTAGGCAGCAACCGCCGTCAGCACAACATATTGACGCGGCGTCAGACCGCTAAGTCCAACTTCCTGCGTATAGATGTTTGCCGCCCTCTGTTCGGCGCGGCGCAGCAAATGCCCCGGAGAATCCGTCAGCACCGGTTTTATGGTTGGTTTCTTTACCACCTTCGCCGTTCCAGTGCGTGATGCGGGTTTTTTGATTTTTGCCGGTTTGGCCATAACGATCCTCAGCCCCCTGATCAAGTTTTATCCCGGTGATCATGCTATGTAGTGCGGTGATCCACCTAGAGATTTATTTCGCTCCGTAGCATAAATTTGTTGGAGGTTTCCATGCAACCGAAATACGCTGCGGGGTGAAACTTTCTTGAGTAATAACCTATGAGCAAAAAAATCCCCCAGCATCCCTCAATTACCGGTTTTGACTTCTCGCACAAAAAACCCCATGGCGACGATAAAGAACGCATGGTTTGCAATGGCTGCGGCTTCGTGAATTATGTGAACCCGAAGATCGTGGTTGGCGCAGTCACGGAATGGGAAGGTAAAATTCTAATGTGCCGCCGCGCGATCGAACCGCGCAGGGGGTTCTGGACACTGCCGGCCGGATTTATGGAGGAAGGCGAGACAAGCGAACAGGGCGCCGCGCGCGAGGCGCTGGAGGAGGCGAATGCCGATCTTGAAATTCTGTCGCTGTTAGCTGTTTACAACATTCCGCGCATCTCTCAGGTGCAACTGATCTACAAGGCGCGGCTGTGCTCGCCAAATGTAAGCGCGGGAGTGGAAAGCCTGGAGGTCGCTTTTTTCGAATGGGACGACATTCCCTGGCGTGATATCGCGTTTCCCAGTGTTATCTGGGCGTTAAATCACTATCGCCAGGTACGGGACGTGACAATGTTCGCGCCATTTTCCAACCCTGACGGCGAGACAGGAAACTTCCTGCCGACTTCATAATGGGCTAAGCTCCGGGCCTCGCATGTCAGGAACCAAACAGATGGGAGGCCGTAATGTCCACCAATGAGCAGATCGTAAACAATTTTATCGCTACTTTTGGCAAGCTTGATCTTGAAGCGTTGATGGGCTTTTTTACCGAAGACGCGGTCTATCATAATATTCCCTGGCCACCCGCTATTGGGCGCGCCGCAATCCGCAAGGTGCTGGAAGGATTTTTCAAGGACATGAACATGACCAGCGCCAGGTTTGAAGTGCGCTATCAACTGGCCACCGGCAATGTCGTGATGAATGAGCGGGTGGACTATCTGGTCATCAACAACAAAAAAATATCGCTACCGGTGATGGGCGTGTTCGAAATTGAAAACGGCAGGATCAAAGCCTGGCGCGACTATTTCGACGCGGCGACATTTAACGACGCCATGGCGGCGTAAATAAACGCCGGGGCTAAGCGCGCGCAACGCTGTCGCCCATACGGATCTGTCCGGCTTGCAGCACACTGGCATACAGGCCGAAATTGTGCTTCCAGTCGCGCACCAGTGCGCGCATGATCTGCGGAGCCTTGTCCAGCGCACCCTGCCCATGCGTCGTCATGGCGCAGCGTGGCGTGGCATAGTCAATGCGCATAACCACATTGTCGGCCCGCACAGTCGCGCCAACAAGATCGTCCGACATTAGCGGCGCATCCAGATCGTTCAGCACAATATTGGGGCGGAATCGCATCACATTGGCATCCGCGCCAGGCAGTGTTTCCTGCAAGCGCCGAAGCTCGGAGGCCAGCACAATATGAATGCTCGCGGCGTCAAAATAGGTGCCCGGAACGGTCGCATTCATTAAAACCTCGACCGGGAATTTCGAGAAATCCGGCAGCGTTTCGTCGGTCAGCAATCCCAGCACCTCCCGGATATCGGCGTCAAAATTTTCCTTCGCCACAGGCGGGCGGGCAAAATGGGCCGTATCCGTTGCCGGACGCAGCCCAAAAAGCTCTTGCAGCCTGCCGGTAAAATCTGACACCCGTTCGGAGCATTGCGGCGCGTCCGTGCGCACAATCTCGCCAGATGGAAAGCTTAAATCCGCATGCCCATCATCACGCAAACTGGCCGCGATCTGTAACAGCAGCGGGTTACGTTTGGCCGTGGATATCTGGTTGCGTTCCACATCACGAAACGCCCATATCCGGTCCCCCGCAAATCCGGAGGATTGGACATCCGCTGCCTGCAACGTCTCGCCGCGCAGGGATTTTACCGGATACCGGAATAATCCGCTGACACGGCCCAATATGTCCTGTTGCGCCATCTGAAGGGTCTCCTGAAAGTTAGGCCGTGAATTCGCCATTCCATCGCTTTGATTAAACGAAGAAAGGTAGGAATAACCCAAAAAACAGGATAGTTTCCGGCCTGATGCAATGACGGATCCAAAGCGTATAGCGAGAAAGCATATGAACGCTAACGAAAAATTACAACATGACGGGCACCGGACGGCGCAAACGCTTTCCGAAGCACTGCCCTATCTTCAGCGTTATGCCGGAAAAACCATACTGATCAAATATGGCGGCCACGCCATGGGTGAAGATCATATTGCCCAGCGTTTTGCACGTGACATTGTGCTGATCAAACAGCTTGGCGTGAAGCCGGTTGTCGTGCATGGCGGCGGGCCGCAAATCGGCCAGATGCTCGACCGGCTCGGCATCAAAAGCAATTTCATCGACGGATTGCGCGTCACCGACGCCAAGACCGTTGAAGTCGTTGAAATGGTGCTGGCCGGCTCCATCAACAAACAGATTGTATCTGCGATCAATAATGCGGGCGGCAAGGCCGTGGGGCTGTCTGGCAAGGACGCCAATCTGATCATGGCGCGCAAACTGCAACGCACCACACGCGATCCGCAATCCAATATTGAAAAAGTGCTTGAGCTTGGCTTTGTCGGCGAACCTTCAAAGATCAATCCCGATGTGCTGAAAACCATATCCGATTCTGATCTTATCCCGGTGGTGGCGCCCATTGGCATTGGCGAAAATGGCGAGACCTACAATATCAATGCCGATACGGCGGCGGGCGCCATTGCCGGCGCGGTGGGCGCCATGCGCCTGCTGATGCTGACCGATGTGGCGGGCGTGCTGGATGAAAATAAAATGGTGATTCCGGAACTCAGCAGGGATCGCGCTCTGGCCATGATCAAAAGCGGCGCCATCAATGGCGGCATGATACCCAAAGTGGAAACCTGCCTGGAGGCGTTGGCCGCAGGCGTCAAGGGTGTTGTGATCCTGGACGGCCGCGTCGAGCATGCCGTGCTGCTGGAACTGTTCACCGAACATGGCGTGGGCACGCTGATTTCGTAGGGGGGCGGGGGTAACTGGCCCCCAATGTGGCGTCCCCTTTAATCCCCGGC
>CAYGDL010000140.1:0-5550 GCA_964348545.1 uncultured Alphaproteobacteria bacterium
GGCGTGTTGCAAACCCATCCGCTGGGGCATGATATATTGCCCGGGGTGACGCGGCGGGTGGTTCTGGGGCTGGCGGGGGAAATCGGCCTAAAAGTGCAGGAACAGGCCTTCAGCCTGTCCGAGGCAATGGGCGCCAGGGAGGCTTTCCTGACCAGCGCGACGAATTTCGTCATGCCGGTGACACAAATTGACGCCAGCATTATCGGAAATGGCGCACCCGGGCCGGTTTCCATTGCCTTGAGACGGGCCTATATTGCCAGGCTTGAAGTTTTTTAATGTGACCCCTTCTTTTTTCGCGCCTGCAACATAATATAGGTGTAGCGTAGGCTTACAGTGATCCCTGGCGTCCAGAATTGTTTGTGTTGGAATGCTTTTCACTGCGGCTGGTATATCAATAATGGGGACATCGCGCATGTCATCTGAAAAGTCCCAGAATCTTCAGGACGTGTTTTTGAACGCCGTCCGCAAAAACAAGACGCCCTTGACGATATTTCTTGTCAACGGGGTCAAGTTGCAGGGCATTGTTACCTGGTTCGATAATTTTTGTGTTCTGCTGCGCCGTGATTCGCAATCACAGCTTGTCTACAAGCACGCCATATCAACCATCATGCCATCCGTTCCGGTGGAGCTGTTTGTCGGCTCGCAGGATATGGAAGCGACAAGCCGGTAGGCCTTATTTGCATATAGATAAAGAACGGGATGCAGCGTCCATAAGCTCAGGTCAGTCCGGATCGGGTCAGGCGCTCATTCTGCATCCGTATCTTAAATCGCAGGCGGCGAAGGGCGATGCCGCATTGGGGCGCACCCCGGAGGCGCGTCTGGATGAGGCCGCGCGTCTTGCCGCCGCCATTCGGCTTGGCGTTTCATTCAGGATCGCGATCCCGATTGCCAAAGCCCAACCTTCACATCTGTTTGGTTCCGGCAAGGTTGCGGAACTGGCGGGCATGATTGCGGATCTGGCGCCCGATGTGGTGATTGTCGATGGATCACTGACGCCGGTGCAGCAACGCAATCTGGAGCGCGCCTGGGATGTGAAGGTGATTGACCGCACGGGGCTGATTCTGGAAATTTTCGGCGCGCGCGCCCAGACCCGTGAAGGAAGGTTGCAGGTTGAACTGGCGCATCTGAATTATCAGCGCAGCCGCCTGGTGCGGTCCTGGACGCATCTGGAACGCCAGCGCGGCGGCATGGGGTTTCTGGGCGGCCCGGGTGAAACCCAGATCGAAACCGACCGGCGGCTGATTTCAGAACGCATTGCAAAACTGACGCGCGAGTTGGATCAGGTGAAGCGCACCCGCGAGGCGCATCGCAAGGGGCGCGCGAAAACGCCGTTTCCGGTGGTTGCGTTTGTTGGCTACACCAATGCGGGAAAATCCACGCTGTTCAACCGGCTGACCCGTGCGCAGGTATATGCGGATGATCTGTTGTTTGCGACGCTTGACCCGACCATGCGCGGTATCGCATTGCCGGACGCAAGGCGGGCGATTTTTTCAGATACGGTGGGTTTTATTTCCGATCTGCCGACGCACCTGATTGCATCCTTTCGCGCCACGCTGGAAGAAGTGCTGGAGGCGGATTTGATCGTGCATGTGCGCGATGTTTCACACCCCGAATCGCTGGCGCAAAAGCAGGACGTGTTGCAGGTGCTCGAAGATCTGGGCCTGCCGGAAGCGCGCCGCGAGACGATGATCGAGGTGCTGAACAAAATCGATCTGCTGGAACCCGCACGCCAGGATGAAGTACGCAATGCGGCGATGCGTACACGCAATGTTTTGCCCTTGTCGGCGGTTACCGGTGAAGGATGCGAGGCGTTGCTGACGGAAATTGCGGCGCGGTTATCGGTCGGGCGGGAGATTGTGGATTTGCGCGTGAAGGCCGGGGACAGCGCCAATCTGGCCTGGTTGCACCGGCATGCGGAAGTGGTTGAATTGCGCCATAGCGCGGATGGCACGGCCTATGTACGCGCCGCGATTGATCCTGAAGATCTGGCGCGCTATCGCAAGCGCAATGCGTGGGCTTAATCCCGCACGAAGGGATTGCTGTGGCGTTCATCGCCAAAGGTAGATAGCGGGCCATGGCCGGGTACGAACACTACATCGGCGCCGAGCGGCCAGAGTTTTTGTTTGATGGATCGGATCAGTGTGTCGTGATCGCCGCCCGGCAAATCGGAACGGCCAATCGATCCCTGAAACAGCACATCGCCGACCTGAGCGATTTTTGATGCGGGATCGAAGAAAATCACATGGCCGGGCGTGTGGCCGGGGCAGTGATAAACATCCAGCGTAATGGCGCCAAAGCGCACCTGGTCGCCATCTTTCAGCCAGCGGTCCGGGGTGAAGGATTTTGCGGGCGCGAGGCCAAATTGCCTGGATTGTTCGGGAATGCCGTCAATCCAGAATTTGTCGCCAATATGCGGCCCTTCAACGGGCAGGTTGAAACGTTCCGCCAGTTCCGCCGTTGCGCCCGCATGGTCCATATGGCCATGGGTTAGAAAAATCTTTTCCAGCGTGACGCCTGTCTGGGTAACCACATCCAGAATTTTTTCAATATCCCCGCCGGGGTCAACCAGAGCTGCATGCATCGTCTGTTCACAAACCAATAGGGTGCAATTCTGCTGAAACGGGGTGACGGGAATGACTGCGATTTTCACAGAGGCTCAGTCCTTCAGAAATTCTCTGGTCAGCCGCAGGAATTCCTCCAGCCTGTCATGGTGCACCCAGTGGCCCGCCCCTTCGATATTTTCCACGCGCACATTTTTGAAAAACGCGGCGCGCCCGTCTTTCAGCGGATCTGTGGCCCAGCTTTCGGTGCCGCGAAACAGCAAGGTGGGACAGGTGATGGCGGACCATATTTCCTGCAATTCCTCGGTCTCGGGCGGACGCGGGGCGAACACGCGCACATAATTATCGAACTTCCAGCTATAGCTGCCGTCCTCGTTCTGGTTCACGCCATGCACGGTCAAATGATAGGCCCTTTCGGGGCTGAGATGCGGATTTTCCTTTTGCATGCGCTCATAGGCTTCTTCGACCGAGGCATAGCGGCGCGGCATCCGGCCAGAGGCGTCGCGCAGTTCGCCGATCCAGGTTCTGACGCGCTGTAGATTGGTTTGTTCCGCCATTTGCGCCGTGAAGGACGGCGGCGGTCCCATGCCTTCAATGGCCACAACCTTTTTCACATTGTCCGGGTACAGCCCGGTATAGCGCAGCGCCAGATTTCCGCCCAGCGAATGACCGATAATGGTCAGCGGCGTCATTTTGGTCTGATGCAGCAGTTGCGCAATGTCATAGACATAATCATTGATGCTGTAGGCGCCGCCGATCATCCATTGGCTATCGCCATGGCCGCGCAAATCCGGCGCGATGATGTGATAGTCCTTGCGAAATTCTTCGGCCACCCAGTCCCAGTTGCGGCAGTGATCGCGCCCGCCATGGATCAGCAGCATGGGCGGTGCGTCCTGATTGCCCCAGTCCACATAATGCAGCCGCAGCCGTTGCGAGAAGTAAGAGTGTGAGGTCGGTCCGTGCATGCTGTTGCCTGTACTGATATGTTGCGTTGCGATCAGGATTAGTAGTCGAGCCCCTTCATCGCGCGGCGAAGCGTTTCATGATAATATTGCAGCGCCGGTTCGTTGCGCCCATAAATCACTTCTTTTTGCGCGCCGGTGAAAAATCCGGCATTCAGCTTCTCGCTCATGGGGAAATCTTCTTTCTCCACGGTGGCGATAGCGATGTCGAAATTTCTGTCCCAATGGCGGCGTACACTGTCGTTGGCGGGCGGTTCCGGTGCGAACAGCGTGAATTCTATTACCGTCTTGTCAATATTATCCTTGTCGGGATAGGCGCACCAGGCCTCGGCATGATCACCCTGCCAGATGAAGGTGATATTGGGGAACAGCAAATAAACCACGGCCAGTTGTGACAGCACATCGCGGTCTTCGGGTTTTTCCGCACGCCATTTTTCGAAATTTTTACGGGTAATGGCGAAGCGAAGATTAAGATCATAGGGATCAAATACGCTTACCGAGGCGTCAATCAGCGGATTGACCGTGGTCCGGTGCAGCACGGGCAGATGATAAATTTCCAGGAAAGTGTCCTGAACAATTTTCCAGTTGAAATTATAGGTCATGGTAACGGTGCGATAATTGACATATTTTTCGAAACCATAGGCCCCCAGTTCCGGCCCCAGGCCGCCCAACTGTTTGTCAATGTCCACCGGCGCGCCGGGGGTTGGGCGCACGAAAATCAGCCCGTATTTTTCAGCAACAGGCAGCCGGGTCAGGCCCAGAGCTTCCTTATCGACATTGCCAAATTTTTCCTCCATCAGGATGTGCACCAGCTTTCCGGCGGTGTCATAGGTCCAGCCATGATAGGGGCAGGAAAAGCGCCGCTTGCCCTTGCCGCAGGGTTCTTCCAGCATGCGTGTGCCGCGATGGCGGCAGACATTCAGGAAGGCATTCAGTTCGCCATTTTCACCGCGCATCACCAGAATCGGCTGGCCGGTAAAATCATTGGTGAAGTAATCGCCGGGATTTGATATGCGCGAAGACAGGCCCATGAACAGCGGCATCTGTTTGAAGAACAGTTCACGCTCGCGTTCAAAATAGGCACGATCCGTATAGATACTAACTGGATTTGAAAACGGCTTTTCGGCCAGAGATTGCGTACCCGTATCCTTGAAATTAAGCATGCGCTCTGAAAGTTGAATTTGTTCTACCCGTTGCATACCGTTTACTCCCGTTTAACTAAAAAGTTATGGTTTAGCCAATCATGCTATAGCCGCCGCTGACGCTCAGCACCTGTCCGGTGACATGGCCAGCAGCCTTTGATGATAAAAACACCACGGCGTTGGCAAGATCTTTTGGCCGCCCCAGCTTGCGCAGCGGCAGGGTTTTGGCGATGGCGGCGAATTGTTCCTCGGTGAACATGGCGTTGGGGTTTGTCCACATGCTGTTGGTGCCGACCTCGTCGGCTTCCTCAGGAATGGTTACACCGGGGCACACGGCATTACAGCGAATGCCGTGACGGCCATTTTCCTTGGCGATTGTTTTCATAAAACTGTTAACACCGGCTTTCATGGCGCCATAAACGGCCTCGCGCGGTTCGCCCTGGCGGCTGGCGTCGGAGCTGATCGAGACAATCGATCCGCCATTGCCCGCCTTTATCATATGTTCCAGCACATTAAAGGTGCAGTTAAGCATGCCGATAAAGTTGATCTGGATGATTTTCTGCCAGAAGTCCGGCGTCGTCTGCATAAAGAATTTCAGATCATCCCAGCCGACATTGTTCACCAGCGCGTCAATGCCGCCAAATTTTCCGGCCGCTGCATCCACCATAGCCTTGACCTGGGCCATGTCTGTGACATCGGTTTTGATCACCTGTACGTCTTTGGCGCCCAGTTTCAGGGCTTCCTGCGCGACCTTTTCGCCTTGTGTGGTGTCCAGTTCGGCGATGGTGATTTTGGCGCCCTCGCGCGCAAAGCCAAGCGTGATGGCGCGCCCGATATTCGATGCGCCGCCGGTAACGATGACCGATTTTCCTGCGAGTTCCAGAT
>CAYGDL010000141.1:0-5540 GCA_964348545.1 uncultured Alphaproteobacteria bacterium
TGATCTTCCAGATCAAGGGCGTGGCCGATGTGGGCGTGATCGGCGTGCCGCATGAAAAATGGGGCGAAACCGGCCAGGCCTGCGTGGTGCGCGCGCCCGATTCCAATGTCACTGAGGCGGACATTCTGAAACATTGCAGCACAAGGCTGGCCAAATTCAAGCAACCGGCCAGTGTGCGCTTCATCGACATTATCCCGCGCAACGCCAGTGGTAAAACCCTGAAACGCGAATTGCGCCGCGAAGCCGAAGAAGCGGCCGCCAAAGCCGGATCGGGCAAGGCGGCGGAGTAGATATTGCTCTCCGAATATCGCTGTCACCCCGCACCCGTTGCGGGGTCCAGGGACGCATGTAAACGCCTGCATATTTTGCTCTGGACCCCGCAACGAGTGCGGGGTGACAATGAGTGTGTCGGGGTGTGTGGGAATTCCGCATGCTGAAAAAAATGGCGGTTTCGCGCAGGGGCTTTATCAAGGTCATAGGCGGAACTGCCGCATTAGCAGGCGTTGGCGCGATTGGCCTTTCTCGCTGTGATCGCATGCCGCAAGACGCGGTTGCCGCTTGGGGCGGCCCCGGACCACAAGAGAGCGAAGCCCGCCGCCGGGCCTTGTCCTATGCATTGCTGGCGCCTAACCCGCACAATCGCCAACCCTGGATTGCCGATCTTCGGGAGCCGGATGTCATTACCTTCCTGTGTGATCGGACGCGGCTATTACCGCAAACCGATCCCTTCGCGCGGCAAATAGTGATTGGTTGTGGCGCATTCCTGGAGCTGCTGCGCATGGCTGCCGCAGAGCAGGGACTAAGTGCTGATATAACTTATTTTCCGGATGGTGAATGGCAAGAGGGGCAGGTTGGGGATACCCCCATATGCCGGGTTGTGTTTACCCCGGATAATAATGTGGCGCGTGATCCACTGTTTGCCCATGTTCTTCAGCGGCGCACGAACCGTAATCCCTATTCTGAAACCGCGATTACACAAGAAGAGGCGACGCAGCTTGCATCCGCAATTCAATCTTCCCCCATACAGTTTGGCTGGGCTGCCGATGCGGCGAAGATCGCTGAATTACGTCTGCTAGCGGAGCAAGGCTGGCGTGTTGAGGTGGAGACGGATGCGACCTATCTTGAAAGCGTTAGGCTTTATCGTATCACGGGCAGCGAAATAGCCGACCATCGTGATGGCATATCTTTACATGGCCCGCTCATCGGGTGGGGGAAAAGATTAGGCCTGTTTACGCACGAGAAGGCGTTGGCGATTGATGCTTCTTCACGCCAACAATCGTTTGATTTTGTTGCCAATCAAATCCGAAATACCCCCAGTTTTGCCTGGTTGGTGACCAGCGGCAACGACAGATTGTCGCAACTTGACGTAGGCACCGCCTATGTGCGTCTGAACTTGAAGGCAACAGAGCTTGGCCTTGCCATTGGCCCCCTCAGTCAGGTTCTGCAAGAATTCCCCGCGATGCTACCACTGCGCGTGCAGCACAAAATAATACTCGGCGTACCGGAAACCAGCACAGTTCAGATGTTTGCTCGGGTGGGCCGTGCGGATAGTATGGGGCCAAGTCCGCGCCGGGCGCTGGACGATGTCATCCGC
Source organism: uncultured Alphaproteobacteria bacterium (assembly GCA_964348545.1). Classification (GTDB taxonomy): domain Bacteria; phylum Pseudomonadota; class Alphaproteobacteria; order UBA11222; family UBA11222; genus UBA11222. Next base: position 1,595 of record CAYGDL010000141.1, read on the forward strand.
AGTTAGGCCATTCGAAGGTAATGTACAGGAGCGACGCCGTATGCTGAAAAACAAAGTGGCGCTGGTTACCGGCGCCACCAGCGGCATTGGTCTGGCGATTGCCAAAGCATTGGCGGCGCAGGGCTGCGCCGTTGGCATTAATGGCAGCCGGGATGTGCGGGACATTATTCCGCTGGCGGATGAAATCAGCAAATCCCACGCGGTCAAATGCGCCTCGCTGTCCGCCGACATGGCCGATCCAAAATCAATCGCGGCGATGATGACGCAGGTGGTGTCTGAACTCGGCCCCGTCGATATTCTGATTAACAATGCGGGCATACAGCATGTCTCGCCCATCGCCGAATTTCCCCCGGAAAAATGGGATCAGTTGATCGCCATCAATCTTAGCGCGGCGTTTCACACCACCCGTTCTGTGCTGGGTCCGATGATGGATCGCGGCTGGGGCCGTATCGTGAATATTGCCTCGGCGCATGGGTTGGTCGCCTCGCCTTATAAATCCGCCTATGTTGCGGCCAAGCATGGCATGCTGGGCCTCACCAAGGTAACCGCGCTGGAAGCGGCGGAAAAAGGTGTCACCTGCAACGCCATTTGCCCCGGCTATGTATGGACGCCGCTGGTCGAAAAACAAATCCCCGATCAGGCCAGGGCGCACGGCATGTCCGAAAAAGATGTCATCGAAAAAATCATGCTGGCCCCGCAACCCAACAAAAAATTTGCCACCGTCGAAGAGGTGGCCGCGCTGACGGTGTTTCTGTGCTCCGATATGGGGGTGTCCATTACTGGCGCAAGCTTGCCCATTGATGGCGGCTGGACGGCGCGGTGAGGGATGATCAGCAACACGATGAGGACCCACAGGCGGTTGAGCCTGCACATCTCCCTGCCGTCCTGCAAGGTCTCACGCAGGCCAAAAGCCGACAATTCGCGTCTGATGATGAAATCGAAGCTGCATTTCGCCGCTTTGGTGCGTGAGGTTACGATTTACGCTGACGGTAGGGTAATTTATAATGACCTAAATGCAAATGGCAATCAGGGGGGATTTCGCCATGCTGTTCATCACCAATCGCTTTCCCAAACAAAGCATTCAGACGCGGGTTGGGCGGAAATTTGATTTTGATCTGAAAAACAACGCGCCCAGCAATTCGGTGTTTTATTGTCAGCGCAACGGCGCGGACGACTATGAAGAAGTTGGCGGATTTAATTTCATGTCCGCACTCAAGCAGTCACCCTATCGGCAATTGCTGATTTACATTCATGGTTTTTCCAATCTGCCCGAAGCGGTATTTGACGGCGCGATGGAATTTCAGGAACTATGTAACAAGGCCAAACCAAACGAAGTGCTGGTTGCGCCCATCATCTGGCCCTGTGACAATGATCTGGGAATTGTGAAGGATTATTGGGACGATCAGAAAGCCGCCGACGCCAGCGCCGTGTCATTGGCGCGGGTGCTTGAGCATTTTTTGAAATGGCGCGAGGACGTAAAACAAAATCCTGCCGATGATCCGTGCCTGAAACGCATCAATATGCTGGCGCATTCGATGGGCAACCGGGTGCTGCGCGAAACCCTGCGGGCCTGGGATAGATATGATCTTGCCGATGGGGTGCCGCTTATTTTCCGCAACACTTATCTGGTGGCGGCGGATATTGAAAATGAATCCATCCACAAAGGCGAAGCCGGTGAGCTGATCAGCCATGCCTCGCGCAATGTGGTCGTCTATCATGCGTCCGATGATCTCGCGCTGCGCTCCAGCAAGGTTTCAAACCTGAAAAACAAAATCGCGTCGCGCCGCCTTGGACACACCGGGCCGGAGGATATGAGCCGTACCCCGGCTAACGTGTATGCGGTGGATTGTGACGATGTGAACACGGCGTATGACACGCCCAAGGGCCATTCCTATTTCCGCTCCGGCAGGGAAAAAGGTGCGCCCGGCAAAGTGTTCGATCATATCTGGGGGACGATCATGACCGGGCGGGTTTTTCCCGAGGATGAATTCCGGCGCAGCAGCATCATCCGCGACTGAAACCGCGTGTTATAGTGGCAGGTGTCCGCGAAATAGGATTATGCTATGCCTGTCTTGGCAGCGTCCCCGCCTCCAATGTAATGCCGCTGACAACAGACGCCTGATCGGACGCCAGCCAGATGATGGCGGCGGCGATTTCTTCGGGCTTGTTGACCCGCCCGGCGACGCTCATTTTTCCGCCCATCGCCATGATTTTTTCCGGCATGCCCTCGGTCATGCCGGTTTCGGTGAAACCCGGCACAACCGTGTTGATGCGAATGCCCTGATGCGCGTGGTCGATGGCGAGGCATTGGGTGAACGCAAACACCGCGCCTTTTGAGGCGCCATAGGCGATCAGATTTGCCCGCCCCTTGCCCGATCCTGACGAGACATTGACAATCACGCCGCGCTTGCGCGCGATCATTTGCGGCAGAACCGCCTTGGTGGTGACGAACATGCCGCGAATATTGACATTGAACGCCAGATCCCAGTCCTCATCCGTGGCGGTTTCCAGCGTACCGGTTGGGCGTGCGGCCGCATTGTTGACCAGCACGTCAATGCGGCCTTCACGCGCCAGAATATCACTGATCAGTGTACGCACGGCAGCGGTATCGGTAATGTCAAGGGTAACGGCATTGACGCTGGTTCCGGCTTTGCGGGCCAGTTCCATTACGCCCTGGCTCGCCGCCTCGCCCACGCCGAATGTGTAAACCCTGTCGCCCTGTGCGGCAAAGCCAAGGCTTGCCGCGCGGCCAATGCCATAGGTGCCGCCGGTGATCAGAACGATGCGCCCGCTCATTGCACAACGCCCAGCACGTCGGCCCAGAACACCAGCTCTTCAGAACCCACACGGGCGGGATCATCAGGGGCTTCCAGAAAACGCAGTATAATCCACATGCCGTCGCGCGGGTTATCCACCACTTCGGCAATTTCGCCGTCACGCAGTTTTACCCTGGCGCCTTCTTCAATGGCCACCAGATCAAGGGTCAGCACGCCTTCAAGGCGGGTCACACTGCTATTGCCGCTATTCTTTTTCTTGTCCGTCATTGGCATCATCCCCTCAGAAGAAAAATGTCAGGTTCTTCGCCAGCAGTGTGCTTTGATCCAGCAGAATATCCCGCCGTGCGACTTTCCAGCCGCCATTGACATGACGCAGCCGGTCGGTGCGCTGGCCGACAAAAATATCGGTCTCATCATCAATGCGGTTGCGATAGATAAGAAAGCGGCTTTTCACAACCAGTTCCTGCGCGCCGTTGGCGCCTGAAACGGATTGTGTAATCTGCACATTGGTCACCAGATGGCGCACGCGCGACAGCGGCTCTTCGGCCCAATGAATACCGGTTTTGATTTGCGCGACGCGCTGGCTCAGGGTGTGCTTGCCCTCATCGAACCAGGCGGCGTCCATCCCCTGGATGGAATTTTCAGCCTCTGCCTGGGAGCCATATTGTACATTGCGGCGCAGCGGCATGAAATAGACAATATCATCCGTTAACAGATCAAGCCATGCCTCAAAACGCCGTTCATCAAGCAGTTCGGCTTCGTGATAATAGAACGCCTCGATCTCGCGTTGCAGCAACAGCGCGTCAATGGCGGTTTCCCGCGCGCTCATGGACGCCGCCGCGACAGAATATCGGCGAGATTGGAATTGCGGCCGGGATGCAGCGTATCGCCATCCGGCGCATCCATATATTGCGCCCAGCGATGATACAGGATGCGCTGGTTCTGCTCGGTCACCGCCATTGTATATACCGCGCCTTCCAGATCAGGCGCGGGCTGTTCATAACCAAGGCCCATCTGGTAATTATACGGAAAGCGCCCGGCCTCCTGGCCGGCGCTTGCCGACGTGGCGTAATTCCAGTTTTCCATATCGTCCTGTTCGGTCAGCCCGGCCGGACCCGCATAGCGCAGATAATAGCGGCGCAGCACATCCTTGACGCTTGCAGGCGCAT
>CAYGDL010000142.1:0-5420 GCA_964348545.1 uncultured Alphaproteobacteria bacterium
ATGCCGCTCGCGCGATTTGGCATTGCCGCCCAGCGACGTGACCGCCACCTTGGCGCGCAAATCCGCCACCAACGCTTCCATTTGCGCGGCATTTTTTTTGAAAGCATCGCCGCGCGCATTAACAAGACTGGAAAGCACCGCCATCGGTTAATTCAAACGCTCAATCGCCACCGCCGTTGCTTCGCCACCACCAATGCACAGCGCCGCAACACCGCGCGTTTTATTATATTGCTGCAATGCCGACAGCAAGGTGATGATGATGCGCGATCCGCTTGATCCCACCGGATGGCCCAGCGCGCAGGCCCCGCCATGCACATTGACCTTTTCATGTGGAATGTCCAATTCGCGCATCGCCGCCAGCGGCACCACGGCAAAGGCCTCGTTGATTTCGAACAGATCGACATCATCAATTTTCCAGCCGGTGCGCTTCATAAGTTCCTCAATCGCGCCGATGGGTGCGGTGGTGAACCATTCCGGCGCGCGCGCATGGCTGGCATGACCAACAATTCGCGCCAGCGGTTTCAGCCCGCGCGCCTCAGCCGTTGACTGGCGCATCAGCACAAGCGCCGACGCCCCATCGGAAATGGAACTGGAATTGGCCGCCGTCACCGTGCCATTGGCCGCAAAGGCCGGTTTCAGACCCGGAATTTTTGCCACATCCGCTTTGCCCGGTTGTTCGTCCGTGTCGATCACCCGCGAACCAGCGCGTCCCTTGACCGTAACGGGTACGATCTCACTCTTGAAACTGCCATCGCCGATGGCCTTGTTGGCGCGTTTCAGGCTTTCCACCGCATAGGCGTCCTGCACCTCGCGGGTGAATTGCAATTCGCGGGCCGTGTCCTCGGCGAACGATCCCATCAAACGCCCATCATCGGCATTTTCCAGCCCGTCATAAAACATCGAATCTTTCACTTCGCCATGGCCCATGCGCATCCCGCCGCGCGCTTTCGGCAAAAGATAGGGCGCATTGGTCATGCTCTCCATGCCGCCTGCGACCGCAATGCCATCATTGCCCAGCCCGCCGGACAGCAGCCCGTCATAGGCCTGCATCACCGTCTTCATGCCGGAGCCGCACATTTTATTGACCGTCGTGCACGGGGCCGAATCCGGAATGCCCGCGCCGCGCGACGCCTGCCGCGCCGGGGCCTGTTTCAGCCCATGCGGCAATACGCAGCCCATCAGCACTTCGTTGACATCGCCGCCTGGCACACCCGCGCGCTCCAGCGCCGCGCGTATCGCCGTGCTGCCCAGTTCCGGTGCGGTGGCGTCCGAGAGATCGCCCTGAAAACCCCCCATCGGGGTGCGGGCCATGCCGACAATGACGATAGGATCTGTGCTGCTGGTGCTGGGCATTGGTGCCTCCCTGAAACTGGTTTCTTGGTCTGCCGCCATAATAGCGCAACCTTGCGCCTTGTGCGAGCCGACTTTATCGCGATAGTCATGGCGCAATGATAATAATTTATATGAATAACCCCCGCGGTCCCGGCCCATGCCCATAAAACGCCCCCTCAGTGACTGGATGATGCTGTTCGGGCTTGTAGTGATGTGGGGCTCGTCATTTTCGCTGAACAAGATCGCGCTTCAGTCTATGCCGCCCATGATGATGGTCGCCGGGCGCCTTCTGGTTGCCGCCCTCGTGCTGCTGGCGGTCAATGCGTGGCAGGGCCATTCCCTGTGGCTGCCCTGGCGGCGCTGGGGTTTTTTTATCATCCTTGCCGTCATCGGCGACTGTATCCCATTTTTTCTGATCGGCTGGGGCCAGTTAAGCGTGGATAGCGCGCTTGCGGGCATCCTGATGGCGATTATCCCGCTGCTGACACTCTTGCTGGCGCATCTGGCGCATCAATCCGAGCGCATCACGCTTTATAAATTTATGGGCTTCCTCATCGGCTTTGGCGGCATCGTGCTGCTGACCGGGCCGGAGGCCCTGAGCAATCTAGGCGGGGCAAGCTTTCTCGCACAACTGGCCATATTGGGGGGTGCCACCTGCTACGCCATTAACGTCGTAATCACACCGTTTAACCGCGTCACCAATGCCATGATCACCACCACCGCAACCATTTTGATCGCGGCACTTATCATGGCGCCCCTATCGTTGCTGCAACATTCGCCTGCCAGTGTGAATCTGACATTTGAATCCGTGTCCATTGTTATTTTACTGGGCGTGTTTGGCACTGCCCTGCCGACATTGATATTTTTCCGGCTGGTCGCTAGCGCGGGACCAACCTTTTACGCGCTGATTAATTACATGATCCCCGTCTGGGCCGTCATTATCGGCGCATTGTTTCTGGATGAACGACCTGAATGGAACGCCTATGCCGCACTGGCGCTGATATTATCCGGCGTCGCCGTCAGCCAGGTCGTGCGCAGGCCGCCTCATCCGGCAAGCTGAACGCGGCGGTAATCAATTGGCCGCTCAAACCCCTTTAGGCTGGTGGCCTCACTGGTTGAGTGGCAGCCCTCAAGAATGGGACCGACCAGCGGATCGCGGCACAGTTCCTCCGAAAGAATAATGTCCCCGCCCCGGCTTTGCGCCTGCAGGCGCGCCGCAAGATTGACTGTCGTCCCGAAATAATCCAGCCGGTCATTCAGATTCACCACAATACAGCGGCCATAATGCAGGCCCATTTTGATGCTGAGCTCAGCCGCATTGGAACTGTTGATCTGTGATATTTTTTTCTGAATGGCGAGCGCCGCCAGCACCGCCTGTTGCGGCCTGCAAAATGCCGCCATGACAGCATCACCAATAGTCTTTACCAGCGCCCCGTCATGGGCGCGCACAATATCCGTCAGAATATCGAAATGCTCGCGAACTTTCTGATAGGCCGGCCCATCGCCGATTTCGCGATACAGCGCCGTTGACCCCTGCAAATCGGTGAACATCAGAGTGACGCTATCAATCGACATTTCTCCGCCCGCGATCAAAACATGATCGGGAAACAGATGCCGGAAAGTTTGCAGCGTGGTCACCTGATGTGCGGTCAGCGCATCGCGAATCCATTCGCGGCTTTCAATCACAAGAGAAATAGGAAGCGCGCCTGCATTGGTCAAAACCAGCCTGCCGGGCGCATCCCCCGCACAGATGCTGACCGCCCCTTCCATAAAACTCAGCGGATGAAACGCACCGCCCTCATAACTGAAATCCAGTTCCGGCCCGCGCGCCAATGTGCGCAGCCGGTAATTTCCCGGCGGCAAGGTAGCGGTAATTTTCCGGCATTCCCCGGCGGCCAGGCTTTGCTGCACCAGAACATGCGGTGTGGTTTGGGGGCCGCTCATGCAATATTCACCTTCCGGACACACCCGGATGGCCGCGGCGGGATGAAACACCAGTTCCACATTGCGATTAAAATCCGCATCATAATCCACATTACAGGAAGCACAGTGCGCCTGGCTCTGTAGCGTATCCAACCGTTCAGTCGAAAGCTTGGCGCCCCGGCAGCGCGGGCACAGCAAATCCCAGGTCAGCCGCAACAGGCCGCTGCGCACCGCCGCAAGGCAAATCTCAATTGCATGGCGCGTATCAACGCCCCATTGCCGGGCCAGGGTTTTGGGCCGGATAAGACAGGCGTCCGCATCAGGTTGCGATATCAAAAATTCACACAATCCGCGTGAAAGGCCATGATCATAAGGGCCCGCCTGCAGATAGGAGATAATTTCCCGCAACCGTGAATCGCCGCCCGGCTGAATAACTGGCAGCCCCAATTCATAGGCTTCGGGCCTCGCGCCCGAAAGAAACTCATCCGCCCCCTGCACGGCTTGTGCAAAGGTGCGGCCCGCGCCATTTATCAACCGGTCCGCCACATAAGGGCCGATCAAAGGCCGGCGCGATGCAATGGCAATTTCATAGACCATGCGCGTTCCCGCGCCTTCCGGCGTCAATGTCAGGCTGGCGTCCATATGGCGCAGCGGGCCATTCAGAAACAAACGCCGCTGAAAAAAATATTCGCCTGCAACCCAGTCAACCGGCAGTTCTTCCCAGGCGACATTATAATTCGCTACCCGGGCGCGGGCGATGCGCAGCACCGAACCATCCGCCTGCGCCGTTTCCTCAAGCTGATAGCGCGGCAGGCCGGATAATTCATTGAAGCGCTTCGTATCCGACAGGATTGGCCACACCTCCCCCGGCGCATGGGGTAGCCACAAACTCCAGTCTCCTCGCAATATATTCGGCATGATAAAATCCCCGCCATGCCCGCCTCACCCCCGATGAAGCGCCCCAAGCACATCTAACCATGCCATTATTCTAGTCTTTCCGGAAGCCGTGTCCATGATTGAGCGGCCCATGCCCGCCGCCAAGCTCCGGCGCGGTGCGGATCGCCTCAAACACATAGTCGCGCGCGCGGCGCACCGCATCCGTCAGCGCCATGCCCTGCGCCAGTCCCGTTGCAATAGCGGACGCCAGCGTGCAACCCGTGCCATGCGTATGGCGTGTCTCAATCCGTGTACCGCTGAAAATCTCGATCCCCTGCGCACTAACAAGCACATCCTGCACCTGCGCCCCGGTCATATGCCCGCCCTTGACCAGCACCGCCTGCGCACCCATCGCCAGCAGCGCCCGCCCTGCCCGCTGCATGTCCTCGACATTCCTGATATTCACGCCCGTTAATACCTCGGCTTCGGGAATGTTCGGTGTCAGCAGTGTCGCCCCTGGAATTAATCGCGCTTTTAATACCTCAATCGAGCCCTCATCCATCAGCCGCGCGCCGCTGGTGGCCACCATCACCGGGTCAATCACACGCGGTATATTTTTGGCCAGCACATCCAGCCGGTCGCACACCAATGTGATAATTTCTGCCCTGGCCAGCATGCCGGTCTTGATGCAGTCCGCGCCAATGTCATCAAGCACCGCATCTATCTGTGTACGAATAATATCTATTGGAACAGCATGAATAGCCCGCACCCCCAGCGTGTTTTGCGCAGTTATCGCAGTAATCACCGTGGCCCCATACCCGCCCAGCGCCGTAATGGTTTTGATATCCGCCTGAATGCCCGCGCCACCGCCGGAGTCCGATCCGGCAATGCTCAGTACACGGCCTCTACAGGCTGTCATGGCGCGTTCAGATCACAGCTTCGAGCGCAACAACGATCTGCCCCACAACCGCATGCACAAGCGCCTCGTCCTCGCCCTCGGCCATGACGCGGATAAGCGGTTCGGTGCCGGATTTGCGGATCACCACCCGGCCGCCTTTGCCAAGCTGCGCTTCGCCATCAGAAATCGCCTGTTTGACATCCTTATGCGCCAGCGGCTCACCGCTTTTACAGCGGACATTTTTCAGCAATTGCGGCGCGGGTTCAAACAGACGCAACGCCTCACTGACCGGTTTGTCCATCTCGCGCAACACCGAAAGCACCTGTAACGCGCTGATCAGCCCATCACCCGTCGTCGAATAATCGCTCATAATAATATGACCGGATTGTTC
>CAYGDL010000143.1:0-5381 GCA_964348545.1 uncultured Alphaproteobacteria bacterium
CCCGCCGCCATATGATATTCCGCATACGGATGGCTGGCCAGCAATTCTTCCTGTGTGTAAACGAGCTTGACCATGTTATTTTCCTCTTATTCGGCAGCCGCAGCCAGCGGGGTTTCCAGCGCATCAAGACGGCGCACCAGCGCCTCGCCATCCGGCAACGCCATTAATTGTTTGATGATGCTTTCACGGGTTAATTTACGGCTATTGTCGTAAACCGTGGTGGAATGAAAATCGACCATGCCTTTCCAGATCGGATCGAGCATGTCGCTGCCTTTAACGGTGCTGCCGTCATTCAGCCTGAAGGTCAGCAAACGCATTTCCGACAGGACGGCGCGCAGATAGCCCACATGGCTGGCTTCGTCCTGGCGAATACGCTCGACCAGCGTAGCGGCTTCTTCGGCGGCGGCGCGGCGGTCCCTGAACAGATCAGGATCGCGGAACAGGCTGCAACAGAACGCAAACATTTTTTCCGCGCGCACTTCAACCATCAAAATGTTCATATAGATGAGCAGAAATGCTTCATGCTGTTCCGGCAGTTTTGGAAACAGGCGCATGCCTTCCGGGCGGGTGATATTGTCGGGCGCGGTTGGGATCGGATAGGCGTTCTTGCCGAACAGAAGGTCACGCACCACATACCACATCTGGTCGTGCGCGCCGATGCCGCTGCCTTCCAGGCCGCCTTCGTCGCGGCCATGGGCATGATGCAGCCCCTTGTTCAGATGACCGATGGCGGTATTACTTACATCCTCGACAATGATGTCCTGAAAATTTGGCCCGTCGGAATCACTGAGAACTTTCCCCCGGCCCTCGATCTCGCCCACGATCGACAGAGAATCCCACAGGGTTTTGCCAAGGCCCAGATTAAGCAGGAATTTCTGCTGCGGATGGTTGGGATAATTTTCACGCTTCAGCAGTTTCACGCTGACATCGATCAGCTCGCCGCCATTGGCCACAACATTCTGCGACCAGGCTTCGATGGCGGGGCCCCTGCCCTGCATGCGCGGAGAAATGTATTTTCCAGCCGCGTCAAACCCGCCATGCAGTTTGTGCCCCATCACGATATGCGGCTTGGCATACGGGTGATCGGCCATCATTTCGTCATAGGTATAGTTCAGCTTCGCCATAATATATCCTCCGTTAGCGGATTAAATTCTTGTGCCACCGCCCGCCCCCGGCGCGGCAAGACCGCGCAGAACGAACCGCGTCAGGTTGGTCAGTAAATTCTCCCTGCCGCCCCAGGCGCCATGGTTGCCGGTGCTTACCACGCTTGTGACCATCAGAACGGCATAGCCAATGATTTTAGGATCATAATCATCCCAGATCAGCCCCGCTTTCTGCCCGCGCGCAATAACCTCGGCCCAGCGCGCCGCCCATTGGTCCACGATGGAAGGCGTTGACGCGCCATTCGGGTTTTCCCGCGACATTAATTGATGCCCGGCCCAGGCAGCCTTCAACACGCCCGGATTGGCCTGCACAAAATCCATGGTCACTTCGAGCACCCCATAAACACGCTCTTCATGGGTGCGGCAACGCGCCAGCCGCTCAAGGATCAGGGCATCAACTTCTTCCTGCGCCTGCTCGACAAAATCCTGAAAGCAGGCCTGCTTGTCGGAAAAATACAGGTAAAATGTGCCATGACCGACCCCTGCCAAACGCGAAATATCCTGCGGCCTGGTGTCATGATAGCCACGTTCCACAAACAATTGCCGCGCCGCCGCCAGCAGCCGCTGACGGCTTTCCGCTTTGCGCCTGTCCTGGCGGGCGCTTCTGGAATCTTCCGGGACGATGCTGGTTTGTACGGTCATGGCTGACAGAATATCATTGCATGACAAATTGTCAATCAATAAAAAATCTGGTGCGCTACTGGACAGGGCCCCCAATAAACATTGGCTGTTAGACTTGGGCCGCGCTCATGGCCAGAAAGCTTTCGTGAGAAAGCTCTATAAAATGCACACCAATTTCGCCATCATCCGAAACCCATGAGATCGTCGCCTCATATTTGCCACGATCAAACATGCCAGGTCCGTGTATCGCCCCTGAAATACGTTGATTAGGGGTAAACTCGTTTCCCGGCACGACAATCCGGAAGCCGCCCAGGGACCAGTCGTTGGTCTTGTAGCGTTTGTTGTCGATAAAGATTGTCAGTTTAGAGCTTTGAATGCGCCGATGGCGGCGGCGATCGACGCCGGAAAGCGGTCGCGATGGCTCTACAGTGCGGGATTCCCCGCCTGCTAAGTCTTTTATGCGCTGCAACAAACCCATAAATGCTCCAAATGCCGCTTTTACGCCAAGACCCGGATAGTCTCGCAATCCCAGATTAAGCTACAAATGATTAAGAATTAGTGGCCGCCGCTGTTTAACGATCTGCCTGCAATGCCAGATGCGCCAGCCACAGCGCCGTGCTGAAGCTAATCAGGGCGCCCATCTGGTGGGCCGCAGCAAGGGCGACAGGCGCAACCGCCAATAAGGTCCAAACCCCCAGAGTAAATTGCCCCAGCACAACACCCAGCATCATCGACAAAGGTCGCCACAGCGGATCGCCCCTACGACTTGCGCCCCAAAGTGTGACGGCCAGCACCAGAATGCCCGCCGCCAGCCAGCGGTGATTGAACTGAACCATGATGATATTCTCAAAGACATTCAGATAGAGCGGATCGCGCTGGGTGAGGCTGGATGGAATCCAGCGTCCATCCATCAATGGCCAGTCATTATAGGTCAGACCCGCATCCAGCCCTGCAACCAGTGCGCCCAGCATGATCTGTAAAAAGATCAATCCACACAGCGCGACGATCCCGGCATGTAACCCGCGTGAGGATGCATACCCCCCGGTTTTCCCGCGCCAAAAACCCAACCCCATCCAGAAACTGTAACCATAGACCAGAAACGCCAGCCCCAGATGCGCTGCCAGCCGGTATTGGCTGACATCGACACGCACACTCAAGCCGCTTTTCACCATGTACCAGCCCAGAGCGCCCTGAGCGCCGCCCAAAACAAACAGCAGCATAAATTTCGGCAATTCGGCACAGCTGATTTTTTTTGTGCGCCAGAAATAAATAAACGGAATCAGAAAAACCAAACCGGCCATGCGCGCCAGAAACCGATGCGCCCATTCCCACCAGAAGATCGTCTTGAACGCGGTCAGATCCATATCGCTGTTGATCAGCCTGTATTCCGGGATCTGCTGATATTTTTCGAATTCCTGCTGCCATGTTTCCAATGATAGTGGCGGCAACATTCCGGTGACAGGTTTCCACTCGGTTATCGACAATCCGGAATCGGTCAGCCGCGTCATGCCGCCGACCAGAACGACAAGCGCCACAAAGCCGCACAGGCAAAACAGCCAGAGCGCGATTTGCCGCCGCGCAGGCGCTGCTGAAACGGAAATTTCTGACATGCTCATTTACGCAAAAACCGTTTCTTCACACCAGATTTTCAGCCGCTCGCATAAACGGCTACGGGCTGCGGGCATCGGCCTGCCATGGGGTTCCAGCGCATGGCGGGCCATGAAAAATCCGGTCAGATCCAGCCCCGCCAGAATATCTGCGGGTTGCCCCTGCATCTGCGCGCCAAGCAAAAACCCCGGCAGCGGCATCAGCCGTTCATGATAGGGCAGGCCAGGCGCCCGGCTAACCGCGCGCCCGGTGCGCGGCGAAACATAAATCAGATCATCAATCGTGCCGGTCGCTGCGCATTTCGACAGATCAAGTCCAAAGCCCAGCTCTTCCAGCACGCCAAGCTCCCAGCGCACCAATGCGGCCGGCCACATTTCGAGATGCTCAATCGCGTCCAGCAGCGCCCGCATACCGTCAAAGACCGGGCCATGCGGCTCGCGTTCCGGCAGCACCTGTTGCGCCACCGCGCATGCAGAAGTCAATCCCGCAAGGCGCAGCGGATCGCGCATCACCGCCGCAGCGCGCGCGCGTACAGGTTCAACAGAATAATTCCCCAGATGTTCCGACAGTCTTGCGCGCCATTTAACACTGACTTCATTGCCAGGCTCCAGAACGCCACGCATCTGTTTTGAGGCGCCATAGCGCACCAGCCCGGCATGACGGCCATGCCTGCTGGTCAGGGCGTCCACAATCACCCCGCGCTCCCCATGGCGCTGCGCCGACAGGATTATGGCATCGTCAACCCATTCCATAAGCAAATACCATCAGTCTACGAATCACTTTAATCCTTGCTGAAATCCAGACCCATTTCGCGATAACGGGCGGGTTCATCGAGCCATTTTTCATTCACTTTGACATGCAGAAAAAGATGAATGCGCCGCTCAAAGGTTTTTTCCATTTCATGACGGGCGGCCTCGCCGATCTGTTTCAGGGTCTGGCCACCCTTGCCCAGAATAATCGGCTTCTGGCTGTCACGCCGCACATAGATGGTTTGATCGATGCGCGCGCTGCCATCTTTCATTTCCTTCCAGGATTCGGTTTCGACCGTTGAATCATACGGCAATTCCTGATGCACCCGCAGAAATAATTTCTCGCGGGTAATTTCGGACGCCATCATGCGCTCGGTTGCATCCGATAGCTGGTCTTCGGGATACAGCCACGGCCCTCGCGGAACCGCGCCCGCCAGATATCTCCGCAAATCTTCCACTCCATCGCCGTTTGAAGCAGAGATCATGAACATCCGAGTGAACAATCCTGACTGATCAAATTTTTCGACCAGCGCCAGCAAGTCCTCGCGCCGGATCAGATCAATCTTGTTCAGCACCAGTACCGCCTTGCGCTGGTTTTTAGTCAGCCCGTCCAGAATGGTCTGGGCATCGACGTTAAGCCCGCGCACCGCATCAATGACCAGGACGATATTATCCGCTTCGTCCGCGCCGCCCCATGCAGCCTGCACCATGGCGCGGTCCAGCCGCCGTAGCGGTTTGAAAATTCCTGGTGTATCGACGAAGATGATCTGTGCATCCCCAAGCACCGCAATACCGCGCAACCGGGCGCGTGTGGTCTGCACCTTATGCGTGACAATGGCCAGCTTCGCCCCAACCAGGCAATTCAGCAATGTTGATTTTCCGGCATTGGTCGGCCCGATAAGAGCTACAAAACCGCATCGTGACTGGACATCCGTCATTGATTTTCCGGTGTTATAAAATCCGCATGCACTTCACGCAGCATTGCCTTTGCAGCCGCCTGTTCCGCTTCGCGTTTTGAGGCCCCTGTACCACATAATGGCATATGCCCCGGTAACTGCACTTCTATCACAAATGCTGGCGCATGGTCAGGCCCTTCGCGACGCACCACGGAATAAACCGGGGTGCCCAGTTTGCGCGCCTGGCTCCATTCCTGTAACGCCGATTTGGCGTCGGCAGGCGCCGCCGCCACGCCAACCAGTCGCGGCGTCCAGCAGGCCTCCACGAATGCGCGCGCCGCCGC
>CAYGDL010000144.1:0-5366 GCA_964348545.1 uncultured Alphaproteobacteria bacterium
TGGTGCCGAAGCTGAAAAATTCCGCCTCCTGCGCAATCTCGCCCGCGCGCAATGCCGCGCGCGGTAATTCGATCATCGTGCCGATCTGATAAACAAGTCCGGCCCCGGTTTCCTTCGCCACCGCCTCGGCGACGCCAACAATACGCGCCTTCAGGATCGACAGCTCCTTGCCTGTGGCAATCAGTGGCACCATGATTTCAGGATGCACCGGCGCGCCCGTGGATTTTTCGGCCGCAATGGCCGCTTCAAAGATCGCGCGCGCCTGCATTTCATAAATTTCCGGATAGGAAATGCCCAGCCGCGCGCCCCTGTGGCCCAGCATGGGATTGCTTTCTTCCAGTTCATTGGCGCGCGCATGCACCTTTTCCACATCGCATTTCAGCGCCGCCGCCACTTGCGCAAACTCCACTTCGCTTTTGGGCAGAAATTCATGCAGCGGCGGATCGAGCAGACGGATCGTTACCGGCAGACCAGACATGATTTCGAACAACGCGGTGAAGTCATCGCGCTGCATCGGCAGAATTTTCGCCAGCGCGGCGCGCCGCCCGGCCTCGTCGCCAGCCAGAATCATTTCGCGCACCGCAATGATGCGGTCCGCATTGAAAAACATATGCTCAGTGCGGCACAGGCCAATGCCTTCCGCGCCAAAGCGGCGCGCGGTACGCGCATCTTCCGGGGTTTCCGCATTGGCGCGCACCTTGAGGCGGCGGATTTTATCGGCCCATCCCATCAGTTCGCCAAAATCACCGCTCATTTCCGGCTGCACCGTCGGCACAGTTCCCAGAATAACCTCGCCCGTGCCGCCATCCAGCGTGATGCTGTCGCCTTCGCGCACGGTTTCGCCGTCCACCATAAAAATTCCGGCCTTATAGTCAATCCGCACCGCGCCCGCGCCGGAAACACAGGGCCGCCCCATGCCGCGCGCCACCACCGCCGCATGGCTGGTCATGCCGCCCCGGCTGGTCAGAATACCCGCCGCCACATGCATGCCGTGAATGTCTTCGGGGCTGGTTTCCGTCCGTACAAGGATTACAGATTGGCCAAGCGCCGCGCGCTGCTCGGCCTTTTCCGGGGTGAACACCACTTCGCCGGTGGCGGCCCCCGGCGATGCGGGCAGGCCTTTGGTCAGCACCTTGCGCGGCGCTGCGGGATCAAGGCTTGGATGCAGCAATTGATCGAGCGACGCCGGGTCAATGCGCGCCACAGCTTCGCGCTGACTGATCAGGCCTTCGCGCGCCATATCCACGGCGATTTTCAGCGCCGCCTTGGTGGTGCGTTTGCCCGCACGGGTTTGCAGCATCCACAGCTTGCCTTTTTCCACCGTGAATTCGATATCCTGCATGTCGCGGTAATGCGCTTCCAGCCGGTGATAAATTTCGCATAGTTCGCCATACACCATTGGCATGGTTTCTTCCAGCGACGGCTTGGTGTCAGCGGCGCGTTCGCGGGCGGCTTTTGTCAGATATTGCGGGGTGCGAATGCCCGCCACCACATCCTCGCCCTGCGCATTGATCAGATATTCGCCGTAAAATTCATTATCGCCGGTCGATGGATTGCGGGTAAAGGCCACGCCGGTGGCGCTGTCCTCACCCATATTGCCAAACACCATGGCCTGCACATTGACCGCCGTGCCCCAATCATCGGGAATGGAATGAATGCGGCGATAGGTGCGCGCGCGCGCGCCATCCCATGACTCGAACACCGCGCCGATGGCGCCCCATAATTGCGCATGCACATCCTGGGGAAAGGGCGCATCCAATTCACGCTGCACAATTTCCTTGTAGGTCTCGACCAGTTCACGCCAGTCTTCCGCGCCCAGATCGGTATCCGCCGTCACGCCCAGCCCGCTTTTATGTTCGTCCAGCGCATCCTCGAACAGATAATGCTCGACCCCCAGAACCACATCGCAATACATCTGGATAAAGCGGCGGTAACTGTCATAGGCAAAGCGCGCATCGCCGGATTCCGCCGCCAGCCCGGCTGCGGTTTCGTCATTCAAGCCAAGGTTCAGAACCGTATCCATCATGCCCGGCATCGAGGCGCGCGCGCCCGAACGGATCGACAACAGCAAGGGGCTGGCCGGATCGCCAAAGCGCCGCCCGACATGCGCCGCCACCTGCGCCAGCGAGGATTGCACCTGGGCCGCCAGCCCATCGGGATACTTTTTTTCGTTGGCGTAAAACGCGGTGCAGACTTCGGTGGTCAGGGTGAAGCCCGGCGGCACCGGCAGGCCAAGGCTGCTCATTTCCGCCAGATTGGCCCCCTTGCCGCCCAGCAGATTGCGCAATTTCGCCGCACCCTCGGCCTTGCCCGCGCCGAAAGTGTACACCCATTTGGCCGTTGCTTCGGTATTTGTGGACATCGCCTATCCCTCAATTTTTGAAAAATCCGCCACAGTTTCCAATGTGCTGCGTATCTGGGATAATAAGTGCAGCCTGTTAACGCGCAGTTCCGTATCGTCCGCATTCACTGTTACCTTGTCAAAGAACGCATCCACCGGGGCACGCAGCCGCGCCATCGCGGTCATGGCGGCGGTAAAATCCTCGCGCTCTACGGCGTCGTCAGCCTCAGCCGCCACTTCAGAAATCCGGTCGAACAGCGCGCGCTCTTCATCCTGTTGAAAGCCCGCCGGGTCGCCATGGCGGTCATAACTTACGCCGTCGCGCTTTTCCTCAATGCGCAGAATATTCACCGCGCGTTTATACGCCGCCAACAGATTGGCCCCATCATCGGAGGCCACGAACACTTCCAGCGCCTCGGCCCGCGCCACAAGCAGCACCAGATCATCCTGCCCGCCCAGCGCAAACACAGCATCCACCAGATCGTGGCGCATGCCGCGTTCGCGCAGATGCACCTTCAGGCGATCCGCGAAAAACACCAGAAGATCATCAGCCTGATCACCAAAGATTGGCGACAGATGCAGGCGCAATTTATTTTCCAGAATAATCCGTATGACGCCAAGCGCCGCGCGGCGTAATGCAAACGGGTCTTTTGATCCTGTGGGTTTTTCGTTGATTTGCCAGAAACTGATCAATGTGTCGATTTTGTCGGCCATCGCAATGGCTATGGACACAGGGGCCGTGGGGCAGGCGTCCGATGGCCCGGCGGGGGAATAATGATCGCGGATGGCGCCCGCAACCTCTGCCCGTTCGCCATCGGCCAGCGCGTAATAGCGGCCCATAATGCCCTGTAGTTCGGGAAATTCGCCCACCATCTGAGTGACCAGATCGCATTTGGCAAGCTGCGCCGCGCGCGCGGCCAGTTTTTTATCCGTATCCGGAATAAGACCAGCCAGTGTTTCCGCCAGCGTTATATTTCGCTGCACTTTTTCATAAACACTGCCAAGTTTGGCGTGAAACACCATATCCTTCAAACCATCAAGCCGGTTTTCAAGCGTATTTTTGCCATCCTGATCCCAGAAAAATTTGGCGTCCGACAGCCGCGCCGCCAGAACACGCTGATTACCTTCTATGATCATTTTTCCGCCATCCGTCGCCAGCAGATTGGCAACGACGATAAAGTGTGGCGCAAATATTCCGGTTTTGGCGTCCCGCAACGAAAAATATTTCTGATGCGTGCGCATGGCCGTGCGCAAAACCTCTGGTGGCACTTCCAGAAAGGCCTTATCAAAATTTCCCAGCAATGCCGTGGGCCATTCATTCAGGCCCGCCACTTCATCCAGCAGCGCATCGTCGGGGATCAATTCCAGCCCCTGTGCCGCCGCCAGTTCGTTCGCCCGTTTTAGAATGCGCGCCTTGCGTTCAATGGAATCCAAAAGCACATAGGCTTTTTCCAGCGCTGCCTTATATTCTACGAAATTCTTTATACGGATTTCATCTGGCGCCATGAAGCGGTGACCGCGCGTGACATTGCCCGCAATCAATCCATCAACCTCAAACGCAATCGCTTTACCATTGAACACGCACAAAATACTGTGCAGCGGTCGCACCCAGCGTAAGTTGCCATCGCCCCAGCGCATGCTTTTGGGCCAGGGAAATTCACGGATGGTTTTTTCAATAATCTGCGCAATCACGGCCTGTGACGGGCTGCCCGGAATTTCGGTCGCGGCGAAATAAAATTCGGCCTTGCCAACTGTGCGTATTTCCAACTGTTCCAGCGTCAGGCCGGTAGAACTTAAAAATCCCGCCATCGCGGCCTCTGGCGCACCCACGCGCGGGCCTTTGCGTTCTTCTTTGCGCGCGGGCTGCATTTCGGGAATGCCATTGGCAACCAGACACAGCCGCCGGGGCGTCACAAATGTTTTTACATCGTCAAACGGCAATCCGGCGGCGGTAAGTCCATCTGAAATCAGACGCTGCAAATCCTGCGCCGCGCGGGCCTGCATGCGGGCGGGAATTTCTTCGGAAAACAGTTCCAGCAAAAGTTCCGCCATGATTATTCCTCCGCCTCGCCCTGGCTTCTCAGCCAGGCGGTGGCGCAGCCCTTGGACAGCGCGCGCACACGGCCAATATAGGCGGCGCGCTCGGTCACGCTGATGACGCCGCGCGCATCCAGCAGATTGAACAGATGGCTGGTTTTCAGCATCTGGTCATAGGCCGGCAATGTCACCCCGCGCGCCAGCAATGCGGCGCATTCCTTTTCTGCATCTTCAAAATGGCGCAACAGAATTTGCGTGTCGGCATATTCAAAATTATAGGCGGAAAATTCGCGTTCATTCTGCAAAAACACGTCGCCATATTTCACGCCATGCCCGTTGAAATCCAGATCATACACACTGTCCTTGCCCTGAACATATTGCGCGAGGCGCTCCAGCCCATAGGTCAACTCGCCCGATACCGGCCTGCAATCATAACCACCGACCTGCTGAAAATAGGTGAACTGACTAACCTCCATGCCGTCGCACCACACCTCCCAGCCAAGACCCCATGCGCCCAGCGTTGGATTTTCCCAATCATCCTCGACAAAGCGGATGTCATGCAGGTCCGGGTCAATGCCGATGGCGTACAGGCTGTTGAGATATAAATCCTGAATATCCATGGGGGATGGCTTCAAAATCACCTGAAACTGATAATAATGCTGTAGCCGGTTGGGGTTTTCGCCATAACGGCCATCCTTGGGGCGGCGCGAGGGCTGCACATAGGCGGCCCTCCACGGTTTTGATCCCAGCGCACGCAATGTGGTCGCCGGGTGCGACGTGCCCGCCCCCACTTCCATGTCATAAGGTTGCAGAATGACGCAGCCCTGATCGCCCCAATAGCGTTGAAGGGTGAGAATAATTTCCTGAAACGACAGTGCAGGGCTGTGCGCGCTTTTCGGGGATAGGGACATACAGGGTTCCGGATTGGTGAGGGTAATGTGCTGCGGCGCAAACTAGAGCAAACCGTGCGCCGTTACTATTTTTGATT
>CAYGDL010000145.1:0-5323 GCA_964348545.1 uncultured Alphaproteobacteria bacterium
TGCGCGCCGTCAGATTAACGCCGCGCAAAATCTGGCTGGCGCCATAATAGAGATCAATGCTTTTTACTGACAGCATGGCACCCGTGTCCCAATTTCAATTTCCTTCTTCCTCTTCTTAAGCGTCTTCGCCCTGCCACCGCAAGGGCAGATGGGAAGGGGACAGAAAAACACAGGGATGCAGCTTCAATCGGATCAAAAAACAGTCAATATCGCAGCGTCCGTTTGGCGAGGAAGCTCTTGCCAATAAGGGTAGGGGATCTGGCTGGCGGGATGCGCGGCGCGCGGGACCAGGCATTCCGATCAGAAAATGCCGGGATGATGCCGGTTAGTGATATTTGCGGAAAATGCCAACCAGTCGCCCCTGCACCGCGACCTGATCCGGGCCGCAGATTCGGGTTTTGTAATTGGGGTTGGCGGGTTCAAGCGCAATGGAGGCGCCCTTGCGCCGCAAACGCTTCAGTGTGGCTTCCTGCCCGTCCACCAGCGCCACAACGATTGCGCCATTTTCTGCGGTGTCACATTGTTTGACGATGGCGATATCGCCGTCAAAAATACCCGCATTGATCATCGAATCACCCTGCACCTCAAGCGCATAATGCTGTCCGGCGCCGAGCATATCGGAGGGGACGCCCATCATTGTCGAGCGGTCTTCCAGCGCCTCAATGGGGGTGCCGGCGGCGATGCGCCCGATCATGGGTATGTTGATCAGTGTGTTTTCATTGTCAGAAGTTGCAGGGGCGCTGACGCCGGTGAAGGCGCTGCGGCTGCCTTCGATGACATTGGGTGAGAAGCCACGGCTGCGCCCGCCGGGCTGGGCCATGGTTTCGGGTAAGCGCAAAACTTCCAGCGCCCGGGCGCGATTGGGCAACCGGCGAATGAAGCCCCGTTCTTCCAGCGCATTGATCAACCGGTGTATGCCCGATTTGGACTTCAGATCCAGAGCGTCTTTCATTTCGTCGAATGAGGGCGAAACCCCATATTCGCGGATGCGGTCATTGATGTAAATCAGTAATTCATATTGCTTGTTGGTCAGCATGGGAAAGACACCCTCCAGAACAAAATAGAAACTTGCGAATTCGTTCTAGTTTGGTTCATGGAATGTGTCAAGCAATAAGAACAAATAAAATTACGATTCCAGTTCGCTGTCCCAATATAGGTAATCCACCCAGCTTTGGTGCAGGTAATTTGGCGGAAAAGCGCGGCCCGACCGCTGCAAATCCTCATTGGTTGGACGAAACGGCTGGCGGCGCAGCCGAACGCCGCATTCGGAAACCAGCCGGGCGCCCTTGCGCAGATTGCAGAACGAACAGGCGGCGACGACATTTTGCCAGGTTGTGCGCCCGCCGCGCGAACGGGGCACCACATGGTCAAAGGTCAACTCTTCCCGGCTACTGCAATATTGACACTGAAAACCGTCCCGCAAGAACAGATTAAACCGGGTAAAGGCCGGGTAGCGGGCCGGTTTTACATAACGCTTGAGCGACACCACGCTAGGCAGCGCCATCTCGAAGGTTGGGCTGTGCACCTTTTGCTCATATTCGCTGACAATATTCACGCGATCCAGAAACACCGCCTTGATCGTATCCTGCCAGGACCAAAGCGAGAGTGGAAAATAGCTAAGCGGCCGGAAATCAGCGTTAAGAACCAACGCCGGACAAGCATCGACCAATGATTTGGTATTGTTCATCAACATGTACAATCCCACCAGACCCTTACCAGACAGGATGGAATGGCCAAATCCATTTCCATCCTGGCCAGATCAGCGCCGCCGTGTATAATCCGAAGCCCCGCGACAGATGTTGGCCTTTTGAATATAGCTTCAAAATAAGCTATTCGCAGATATTTTTTACAGTTTGACGTGATTCTGCAAGGGCCTGGATAAATCGACAGGCTATGCGATGATCCCGGCGCAGGCAGGTGCGCGGCGGGCGCCCGTTCAGCTAGTGCAGCTTGCCGCGTACATCAGTGATACTCTGGGCAATCAGCTCTCGCGCTTTTTCAGGCCCCAGCTGGGCGGTAATCAATGTGCGGGCGGCGGTAATGGCCGCATCTACGGCTGCGGCACGCACTTCCTGGATGGCTTGGGCTTCAGCCTGGGCAATTTTTTCTTCAACCATTTTGCTGCGGCGCTCGGCCTGCGCGACCAGGCTTGCCTGATTTTCAACGGACAGGCGGGCTGCTTCGGCCTGGGCCTGCTCCACGATTTCTTCAACTTCTTTTTCGGCGTTCGCCGTGTGCCGCTGATAGCTGGCCAGCAGGGATTGCGCCTCATCGCGCAATTGCCGGGCCGCATTCAGCTCATCGGCAATTTCCTTGGCGCGCTTGTCCAGCGCTTCGCCCACCATGGCCGGGACTTTGAGATAGACAATCAGCGCGACAAACAGCAGCGATGCAATGGCAACCCAATTTGCGGGTTCATAGAAAGCGTCCATGATCTAGTCCTTGCCCTTGGTCAGCGCCGCGTCAATGGCTGCCTTCACGGTTGCGGCATCCGGGCTGGCGCCCATCAATTTAGCCACAATGGCCGTTGCGGTATCAGCCGCAATCTGGTGGACATTGGCCATTGCCGCCGTTTTCGCAGCCGCTATTCGGGCCTCTGCCTCGGCGGCGCGTTTTGCCGTGCTGGCGGTCAGCGCGGCCTTTTCACGCTCGGCTTCATCGACCAGCTTCTGACGGGTTTCAGCGGCAATCGCATGCGCACGACCCCGCGCGGCGGCAAGTGCTGCTTCATAGGCCTTGAGCGCATCTTCGCCCTGGCGCTTCAGCGTACCCGCTTCATCCAGATCATTGGCGATCACATCGCGCCGCTTTTCCAGTGTCGTGGCGATGCGTGGCAGGGCCACCCGCGCCAGAATCAGATAGAGCAGCGTAAACGTAATCGCCAGCCACACAAGTTGCGGCGCGAAATCAGCAAAGACTAATTGCGGCATGGGCCAGGCTTCCCAGGTTTAGGGGTGTCAGACCACGAACAGCAGGATTAGCGCCACCACCAGACCAAACAGGCCGGTTGCTTCGGCAAGCGCAAAGCCCAGCAGCAGGTTTGGAAACTGTTGCTGCGCGGCAGCCGGATTGCGCAATGCGCCGGCCAGATAATTGCCAAAAATATGGCCAATGCCAACGCCCGCGCCCGCCAGCGCGATGGCGGCCAGACCGGCGCCGATATATTTACCCAAAAGTGCTGCTGCTTCTGCTTCCATGACTAAAATCCTTTTAGTAAACCGCCCAATATGGGCATTGCTGATCCAGTGACGTGCGATTTCCTCAATGCAAATGCAGCGCGTCGTTGAGATAGATACAGGTCAGCACCGCAAACACATAGGCTTGCAGAAATGCGACCAGTATTTCGAGGCCGATAAAGGCGACCGAAAACGCCAGCGGCAACCAGCCGCCAAGAAAACCCAGCATGACGATAAAGCCGCCAAACACTTTCAGCATGGTATGGCCCGCCATCATGTTGGCGAACAGACGCACCGACAGGCTGATCGGGCGGCTCAGGTAAGAGATAATTTCGATCACCACAATCAGGGGCAATAGCAGGCTGGGCACCCCGTGCGGCACAAACAGTTTCAGATAGCCAACGCCATGCTTGATGAAGCCCAGCACCGTCACGCCAATGAAAACAAGACTGGCCAGCGCAAAAGTCACGATGATGTGGCTGGTGACAGTGAACGAATAGGGAATCATCCCCAGCATGTTGGTAAACAGCACAAACATGAACAGGGTGAATACAAACGGAAAAAATTTCTGGCCGGACGTGCCCACCATGTCGCGCATCATATTGGCGACAAATTCATAACTGAGTTCCGCCATCGACTGCCAGCGGCTGGGCACCAGCGCCCCACGGCGCATGCTGAGCGACAGGAACAGGGTAATCGCGGCCAGCGCAATCACCATGAACAGGCTGGAATTGGTGAAGGACACATCAATGCCGCCCGCTTCCATCGGGATAAAGCGGTGAATTTCAAACTGCGCCATTGGGCTGTGGGCAAATGGATTATGCGTTTCAGTGCTCAAGACCGTTTCCCTGTCTATCCTTTTCCAGACCGCCCGGCACCGCCGCATCGGCCTGTTGCGCGGCGTTCATTGCGTTCGCCGTGCGTATAACATTTAATATCCCGGCTGCGATCCCCAAAAAGAAGAACAGCAGTAAAAACCACGGCCCCGACCCAAGCAGCCAGTCCAGGCCCCATCCCAGGCCAGCCCCCGCAACTACTGCGGAAACCAGATCGGCGCTCAGGCGAAACGCCGTCCCCATGGCGCCGCCCTGGGCGCCGTGAGCCGGTTGCGGCGCATTGGCGCGCTTTGCAGCTTCCAGCCGGGCCTCAAAACTGCCATCGGATGGGGGTTTAAATTCATTAGTCATGGCCGATAAGGCCATCATCCGCCCGCAAAATAC
Source organism: uncultured Alphaproteobacteria bacterium (assembly GCA_964348545.1). GTDB lineage: Bacteria > Pseudomonadota > Alphaproteobacteria > UBA11222 > UBA11222 > UBA11222. The sequence goes on from CAYGDL010000145.1 coordinate 4,397, forward strand.
AAGCCCCCGAAACCATTTGGCGACCCCAAACCAGGAGCCGCCAGTGATCGCGCCGGACACTAGTTATGCGAACGCCCACTGTCAATCCCGGAATGGGAGAAAAATGGGGAAATTAAGGCCGGTTCCAGCAGTTTCCGGCACCGTCAGCCGCCAGAAGTTGCTTCCAGAAGTTCCTTAATGCCCCGCCAGGAATTTTTCGGCTTCCAGCGCCGCCATACAGCCCAGGCCTGCCGCCGTTACCGCCTGGCGGAAGATTTTGTCGGTGACATCGCCCGCGGCAAACACGCCGGGGATTTCGGTGGCGGTTGAATCGGGGGCTTTCAGCAGATATCCGTCTTTGTCCATCGGCAATACGCCTTTGAAGATCGCCGTGGATGGGCTGTGGCCGATGGCGATGAAAACGCCATGCGCGGCGACTTCCTCCAATGCGCCGGTTTTAACATTGCGCAGGCGCGCGCCGGTTACACCCGGCGGATTGTCCGTGCCCAGAATTTCATTAATTTCGCTATCCCAGACGAAGCTGACTTTGGGATTGGCGAACAGGCGGTTTTGCAGAATCTTTTCCGAACGCAGGCTGTCGCGCCGGTGCACCAGCGTCACCTTGCTGGCGAAATTGGTCAGGAACAGGGCTTCTTCAACCGCCGTATTGCCACCGCCCACCACCAGCACTTCCTTGCCACGATAGAAAAATCCGTCACAGGTGGCGCAGGCCGAAACCCCAAAGCCCTTGAAGCGTTCTTCCGTCGGCAGGCCCAGCCAGCGCGCCTGGGCGCCGGTTGCCACAATGACCGCATCGGCGGTGTAAATGTCGCCGCTGTCGCCGGTGCAGGTAAACGGACGCGATAAGAAATCAACCTTGATAATATAATCATTGATCAGCCTTGCGCCCACATGCGCCGCCTGATCGCGCATCTGTTCCATCAGCCA
>CAYGDL010000146.1:0-5266 GCA_964348545.1 uncultured Alphaproteobacteria bacterium
TACGCTGGCAGGTGACCGGGCTGACGGTGCTGTGAATAATGATCAGCCCGCCCGGCTTCATGCCCGCCAGCAGACCGTCGCCTTGCCCCCTGCCAGAAATGACTTCTTCAACTTGCCGGTCGTTCATCACCACCAGTTCAACAATGTCGCATTTCTCGCCAATCTCGGCGGTGGAGCTTGCCGTCTTTGCGCCCAGCGCCACCAGATCATGCATGGTGTCCGGGTTCAGGTCATAGACGGTGATGTCCATCCCCGCCCGGGCAAGGTTCATGGCCATGGGTTTGCCCATATTTCCCAAGCCTATAAAGCCGATTTTTTCTTTCATAATCTGGTCCTCCGATACCTAAACTGTATCATTCCATACGCAGGATGCGACCGATTTCTTGCCCCCTGGGCGGATCGGGGCTAACAATGCCCTGCATATTTGTCAGGAGCAAAACATATGAAACTGGGCGTTATCGGCGGTAGTGGCGTTTATGACATTGACGGGCTGGAAAAAGCCGAATGGCGGCAGGTCGAAAGCCCGTGGGGGCAGACGTCAGACGAAATGCTGTTTGGCCGGTTACAGGGGGTCGAGGTGGTGTTTTTACCGCGTCACGGGCGCGGCCATACATATTCGCCATCCGGCATTAATTACCGCGCCAATATCGACGCGCTGAAACGCAGCGGCGTCACGGACATTCTATCTGTTTCCGCCTGCGGTTCGTTTCGTGAGGCCCTGGCGCCAGGAACCTTTGTCATAGTCGATCAATTTATCGACCGCACCTTTGCGCGCGAGAAAAGTTTTTTCGGCGATGGTTTGGTCGCCCATGTGTCCATGGCAAAACCCGTATGCGGGCGGCTTGGCGACATGCTTGAAAAGGGGGCGGCGGAAATTGGAATTCCCTATACGCGGGGTGGAACCTATCTGGCAATGGAGGGGCCGCAATTTTCGTCCCTGGCCGAATCCAACATGTATCGCGCCTGGGACTGTGATGTCATTGGCATGACCAATATGCCGGAAGCGAAACTGGCGCGCGAGGCGGAAATCTGTTTCGCCACCGTCGCCATGGTCACAGATTATGATTGCTGGCATCCGCACCATGACGACGTGGATGTCGCATCGGTCATTGCGGTATTGCAGCGTAACGCGGCCCATGCGGGCGATCTGGTAAAACAGGTGGTGGGGCAGATTGCGCGCGGCGCCGTGCATGATTCTGCCTGTTCGCATGGTTGCGACCGCGCGTTGGAAATGGCGCTGATGACCGCCCCCGAAAAACGCGATGCAAAATTATTGGCGAAGCTTGACGCTGTCGCCGGACGTGTATTGAAGGGGCAAAAAAGTGATTGAAAAATATATTCGCGCCATTCCAGATTATCCCAAACCCGGTATCATGTTTCGTGACATCACCACGCTTCTGGGCGATCCGGTTGGCTTTCGCAAAGCGGTAGACGGGCTGGTGCAGTTTCATGCGGGCGTGCGCATCGACAAGGTCGCGGGCATCGAGGCGCGCGGTTTTATTCTGGGCGGCGCGGTGGCGCATCAATTGTCGTGCGGCTTTGTGCCGGTGCGCAAGCCGGGCAAGCTGCCCTATAAAACCATCGGCGAGGATTATGATCTGGAATATGGCACGGACCGTCTGGAAATCCACATCGATGCCATCAAGGCCGGCGATACGGTGTTGCTGGTGGATGATCTGATTGCAACCGGCGGCACGGCGCATGCGGCGATTAAACTGATCGAACGCCAGGGCGGCAAGGTCATGGCATGCAGCTTTGTGGTGGATTTGCCGGACCTGGGCGGACGCAAACGGCTGGAGGCGCTGGGCAAGGAAGTGCTGGCGCTTGCCACTTATTCAGGCCACTGATAAAATGAAAATTGACGGCAAGGCATGGCGCTCCATCTGGCTGCAACCGGATGGATGGTCTGTGGGTATTATCGACCAGACGAAGCTGCCGCATGCTTTTGTGACGACACGGTTGGCAAGTGCGGCTGAGGCATCGCACGCGATCAAAGCCATGATGGTGCGCGGCGCGCCGCTGATTGGCGCGACGGCGGCCTATGGTCTGTGCTTTGCCATGCGTGAAGACGCGTCGGATGGCGCGCTGCATGCCGCTTATGAATTTCTGCTGGCGGCAAGGCCCACCGCGGTTAATCTGCGCTGGGCGCTGGATGAAATGCGCGCGGCGCTGGCGCCGTTGCGGGCGGAACAACGTGTTGTGGCCGCCTATGCCGTGGCCGCAAAAATCTGTGATGACGATGTGGCGATATGCGAAGCGATTGGCGCGCATGGGCTAAAACTGATTGAGGATGCGGCGCGTAAAAATCTGGCGCGGCAAATAAATATTCTCACCCATTGCAATGCGGGCTGGCTGGCGACGGTGGATTGGGGCACGGCGCTGGCGCCCATTTACATGGCGCATGATGCGGGCGTCAAACTGCATGTGTGGGTGGATGAAACCCGGCCGCGCAATCAGGGTGCGGCGTTGACGGCGTGGGAGTTGGGCCAGCATGGCGTTGCCCATACCATCATTGCCGATAATGCGGGCGGGCATCTGATGCAGCATGGCCGCGTTGATATGTGCATTGTCGGAACCGATCGCACCACTGCGCGCGGCGATGTCTGCAACAAGATCGGCACCTATCTGAAGGCGCTGGCGGCGCATGATAATGGCGTGCCGTTTTATGTGGCGCTGCCTTCCACCACCATTGACTGGACGATGGACGATGGCGTGGCGTCAATCCCCATCGAGGAGCGCGCGCCGCAGGAACTTACGCATATTACAGGGCGCACCGCCAATGGTGCTGTGTGCGAGGTGCATATTTCCTCGCCGGGAAGTGCGGCTGCGAATTTCGCTTTCGATGTGACCCCGGCGCGGCTCGTCAGTGGACTGATCACCGAACGCGGCGTGTGTGCGGCGTCAAACGCCGCCATGCTGAAACTGTTCCCGGAACATGCGCCATGAATGACGCCCCCCTGCGCAGGGAAATTATCGCTGCCGCCAACGCCATGAGTCAGAGCGGCCTAAGCCCGGGAAAATCCGGCAATGTGTCGGCGCGTAACAGTGCGGGCCATATTCTGATAACGCCAACCGGTGTTGCCTATGCGGATTTGAAGCCAGGGGATATCTTGGCGCTGGATGAGCATGGCGCGGTGCTTTCCGGTGCGCTGTTACCGTCCAGCGAATGGCATTTTCATGTGGCGATTTATAACGCGCGCCATGATGTAAATGCGGTTGTGCATACCCATTCGCTGCACGCCACCGCGCTGGCCTGTGCGCATCGGGAAATTCCGGCCTTTCATTATATGGTTGCGGTGGCGGGCGGCGAAAATATCCGCTGCGCGCCCTATGCGACCTTTGGCACGGATGCGCTGGCGCAATTTGCGCTGGCGGCGCTTGCCGGTCGCTACGCCTGCCTGCTGGCCAATCACGGGCAGATTGCGTTGGGCGAAACACCCGCAAAGGCGCTGGCCATGGCGCAAGAGGTGGAAACCCTGGCCGCGCAATATGTGGCGGCGCTGCAAATTGGCCAGCCAATCATTCTGGATACGGATGAAATGGTGCGTGTCCTTGAAAAATTCAAAACCTATGGCCAGCAGGTAAAGTTCTAAACCATGACGACGGCATTAATCACGCATCCGGCCTGTCTTGAGCATGTCATGCCATCGGGGCATCCCGAACGGCCGGATCGTTTGCGCAGCGTGCTGGCGGCGCTGGATGGGCTGGAATTTGAGGCCCTGTTGCGCGAAGATGCGCCCTTGGCAACGCTGGCGCAATTGGCGTTGGCGCATCCCGGTGGTTTTGTCGATGCACTGTTCGCCCGTATGCCACAACAGGGGTTTGCCTATATTGATGGGGATACGCCCATGTCACCGGGCAGTGGTGAAGCCGCATTGCGCGCGGCGGGCGCGGTGGTGCGCGCTGTTGATATGGTCATGCAGGCAGAGGCGCAGAACGCATTCTGTGCCGTGCGTCCGCCGGGCCATCATGCCGAAAGCAATCGTGCGATGGGGTTTTGTCTGTTCAATAATGTGGCGGTGGGCGCATTATGGGCGCGCCATAACTGGAATTGCGCGCGCATCGCAGTTGTCGATTTTGATGTGCATCACGGCAATGGCACACAGGAAATATTTCAGAACGATCCGAACCTGTTTTACGCCTCCACGCACCAGGCGCCCTTCTATCCCGGCACCGGCGCGATACATGAAACCGGTGTGGCCGGTAATGTCGTCAATGCGTCCTTGCCCGCAGGCGCGGGAAGCGACGCCTTCAAAGCCGCCATGACGGCAAGGATTTTGCCGGCGATGGATGCGTTTCGTCCAGAGCTGATTCTCATTTCTGCGGGATTTGACGCGCATATGCAGGATCCGCTTGCCAATCTGTGGCTTGAAGAAGCAGATTTTTTCTGGGCCACGCAGCAGATAATGGCCATTGCGGATAGGCATTGCGCGGGCAGGGTGGTTTCCGCGCTGGAAGGCGGCTATGATCTGGCGGCGCTGGCTGCAAGTACACAGGCGCATGTCCGGGCCTTGATGGATGGATAAGCAAATGACGGAAAAGAATAAAACAGCAGCTTTGGCGCCGGTCAGCGGCCTGAGCTTCGAGGCGGCGTTGCGCGAGCTTGAATCGATTGTGGCGCGGCTCGAAAGCGGGCAGGTTGATCTGGAAGAATCCATCAGCATTTATGAGCGCGGCAGCCAGTTGAAAGCCCATTGCGACGCCAAGCTGAAAGACGCGCAGGCGAAGGTCGAAAAAATTGTTGTCGCGGGTGATGGCGCAATTTCAACGGTGGCCGAAGATGACGCCGGATAATATATCAGTCAGCGGATTAATCCGATGAGCGATTTTTCAGGCGCTATGTTGCGCGCGGCGGCCATTGTGGAAGAAGCGCTTGATATATTATTACCAAAATCCCTGAATTCGGATACGCGCCTGCATGACGCCATGCGTTACGCAACACTTGGCGGGGGAAAGCGTCTGCGGCCTTTTCTGGTGCTGCACAGCGCCAGCATTTTTAATGTAGGCGAAACCTGCGCCGCGCGCGTTGCGGCAGCCGTGGAATGCGTTCACAGCTATTCCCTGGCGCATGACGATCTGCCGTGTATGGATGATGATGATCTGCGCCGGGGCAAACCCTCAACCCATCGCCAGTTCGATGAAGCAACGGCGGTGCTGGCCGGTGACGCGCTGTTGAGTTTTGCGTTTGAAATTTTGAGTGATCACGCCACGCACGAAGATCCGAATATCCGCTGTGAACTGGTGCGCGGTCTGGCGGTGGCGTCCG
>CAYGDL010000147.1:0-5237 GCA_964348545.1 uncultured Alphaproteobacteria bacterium
GCAAAAACAGAATCACAATCACATAAATATAAGCTGTAGTTTTCCAGCAGCCTGCCAGATTGACGCATGATATCTTCCAGGCTTGACGCCGAAACATCAACAGCCCGATTTAACCGGCGGCGTGGGCAATATTCCTGGGCGCTGCTGGACTGGGCGCATCAGCCCTATTTCACCCTGATCACCACTTTTATTTTCGCACCCTATTTTGCCACCAGCTTTATCGGCGATGCGGTGCGCGGACAGGAAATCTGGGGCTATAGTCAGTCTTTTGTCGGCGCCACCATTGCGATATTAAGTCCAGTATTGGGCGCCGCCGCCGACAGGATGGGACGGCGCAAACCATGGATTGCGGCGCTGGGCATTTCGTTTGTGATCGGTAATGCGCTGTTATGGTTTGCAGCCCCGGGCGATATGGATGCGTTCTGGCTGGTGATAGGGGCGGTGGTGCTGGCGGCGATCAGCGCAGAATTCATTATTGTGTTCAGCAATGCGATGCTGCCCGATCTGGTGTCGCCAGCACACCTTGGCAGGCTGAGCGGCTTTGGCTGGGGCCTTGGCTATGTGGGCGGCTTGCTGAGCCTGGTGATGATTATCGCCATGCCGGGATTGAAGGAGCCGCCGGGCCAGCTTGTGGGCCCGCTAACTGCGGTGTGGTTTCTGGTGTTTGCGCCGCCATTCTTTCTGTTTGCGCCGGATCGTGCGGCAACGGGATTGCGTGTGGGGCAGGCGGTGCGCGACGGCTTGCGGCAATTGCGCCAGACGCTTGCGCATGTGCGGCGCTATGGAAATGTTTTACGGTTTCTGATTGCGCATATGATTTACGCCGATGGTCTGTCGGCGCTGTTTGCGTTTGGCGGCATTTATGGCGCGGGCCTGTTTGGCTGGGAAATTTTTACGCTGGGCCTGTTTGGCATTATTCTGATTATTTTTGCCGCCATCGGTGCGTTTGCGGGTGGCTGGGCCGATGACCGGTTCGGCTCGCGGCGCACCATTCTGGTATCGGTCGCGGGATTATGCGTTGCACTGCTGGGGGCGATTTCCATACAGCGGGATTCGATCCTGTTTGGTATTCCGGTGCAAGCCATGCAGCCTGGGGGTGCGCCATTTGGCAGCCTACCAGAACTTGCCTATCTGCTGTGCGGCGTGCTGATGGGAATTTTCGGCGGTCCGGCACAGGCCGCCAGCCGCACCCTGCTGGCGCGTCTCGCACCCAAAGAAATGGCCGGGGAATTTTATGGCCTGTTAGCCATGTCTGGCAAGGCGACCTCCTTTCTGGCGCCGCTGCTAATAGGCCTGACAACAGCGGCTCTGCACTCCCAGCGCGTCGGCATGGCCGTAATCCTGTTGTTCCTGATTGCCGGATTTGTGGTTTTGCTATGGGTTAAAGAGCAGAGGCGATAGGATTAAACTATATAACTATATGAAATAATTAATGTATTTTTCGCCAGAAAACATTATGGTTAACCTGCAATAAAAAGTTGACGCACGCGTCATTTTTCCTTGACTCTCTCACCCCTGTTGACTATCCTATCAGTTAATGAGTGTGCGCGTCCCTGCATTCGCTCAAGAGATAATTACAACCACCATGATGAGGAGTGTCCGATGAGCAAGGAAGCCACAGTCTACAGAACAGTCAGCGCCCATGATTTTCCCCCGATGCTGGACCCCGCCCGTTATGGTGAACGCTCCAGCGCGTTCGATAAAATCATTTCTGCCACCAATGACCATTTCTGGGATCCGCTGGACACCCGCTATATCGATTTCAGCGCGCCCTTCGATATTGAAAACGAATATATTGTGCAGCCGAAACTGACGCCGGAAATGAACACCGGCATTGTCGACAGGCTGACCGAGAAACAAAAGATCCATCTCAACAACCGGGTGCAGCATCATCTGTTGTCCACGGTTCTGCATGGCGAACAGGCGGCGCTGAACATGTCGGCCAATCTGTGCCACATGCTGCTGGATCCCGGCGCACAGGAATATTGCGCCAATCAATGCCGCGAAGAAGCCCGGCACGTCACCGCCTTTACCAAATATATCGCCGCACGTTTCGGTGCGCCCGCGCCGGTAACCGGCGTGTTGCGCGGCCTGCTGGTGGACGTTGTCACCTCCGAACAGGTCTGGAAAAAGATCGTCGGCCTGCAAATGATGCTGGAAGGCTTCGCCATGGGCCTGTTTGCCTCCTATTACCAGTTTGGCAATGACCCGCTATTGGTGAAGATGGTGCAACTGGCCATGACCGATGAGGCGTTCCACCATAAATTCGGCAAGATCTGGGCGGACAAGACGATCCCGCATATGGCGCCTGAACTGCGCGACGAGGTCGAGGACTGGCTGCGCGACACCTTCGATCTGGTACTGAAAAATTTCAGCGATCCTGAAGCAAAGCAGCATATCTATGCCGAGGTTGGGCTGAAATGGCAGGATGTGCAGTCGGCGATGTTTGAAGCCTTCACCGATGATTTCCACCGCAAGCAGATGCAGGAAAGCACCAATATTTTCCGTACCGTGATCAAGACGCTGCTGAAGGCCGGTATTATCACCCAGCGCACAGCGCCCTATTATGCCGCCTTTGTCGACATGAAAGAGCTGCATGCGGAAGGCGAAAGCATGGTTGGCGATGACATTGCCGAGGAAGGCATCAAATATCTCAAAGGCATCAACATGTTTGGCAAGGGCGCGCAGATCGCCGCCGAATAGGTTCTTCTGACGGGTTACATTATTGGGGCGTGTTGCGTACCGGCCCCTGAACAGTGTTAAAGCAGCCCCCGGCCAGCAGTACTGGCCGGGGGTTTGTTTTTGCACGATGCATTGGCTGTAAGTCAGCCGTGACAATTCCCGGCGATTGACGCTATTCTCGCGCAAAATAGAAATAAAGGGCAAACAATGGCCGTCGATCTGAAGATGATTTTGCCGCAAAGCCGTATTGCCGCCATGAAGGACGCGGGCCTGTGGCCTGATCTGGTGATTACCGATGTGCTGGACAGGCTGGCGCAGGAACGCCCGGACGCAGTGGCCATTACCGGCGTCAATTCCATGCGTGGCGGGCGGCGCGAAACGCTTTCCTACCGGCAATTGAATATTCTCTCAAAACGCATCGCGCTCGCCCTGGTGCATTACGGCATCGGCAAGGGCGATATGGTGTCGTTCCAGCTTCCCAACTGGTGGGAATTTGTGGCGCTGCATCTGGCCTGTGTGCGCATTGGCGCGATCAGCAATCCGGTGATGCCGATTTTCCGCGAACGCGAACTTTCCTTCATGCTGTCATTTGCAGAAACAAAGGCGATTTTCGTGCCGCGCGATTATCGCGGTTTTGACCATGGCGCGATGATGGCGGGGCTGCGCAAGGATCTGCCTGCGCTGGAACATGTGTTCGTGCTGGGCGGCGAAGGCCCTCAAAGTTTTGAGGAAAATTTCCTGCATCGCCGTTATGAGGATGAAATGGATGGACCGGCGATTTTCGCCGCCCGCAAGATGGGCCCCAATGACGTCAATGAAATGCTGTATACCTCCGGCACCACCGGCCAGCCCAAGGGGGTGATGCATACCGCCAATACGCAATTTGGAAATTTGCAGGCCTTTACCGCGCGTATCGGCCTCAACAGCAAAGACACACTGCTTATGTCCTCGCCGCTGGCGCATCAGACCGGATTTCTGTATGGCATTTTGATGCCGCTCTATCTTGGCGCAAAAGTAGTCTATCAGGATGTGTGGGACGCAACCAAAGCGGCGCAACTGATCCAGGACGAGCAGGTGACATTTTCCATGGCCTCGACGCCGTTTCTGGCGGATCTGGCCGGTACGCCGGAGGTGCATAAATATGATATCAGTACGCTGCGCATCTTTTTGTGCGGCGGCGCGCCGATCCCGCGCGCGCTGACCGAGCGCGCCACAAAAGAGCTGAACATTACGGTGCTTTCGCTCTGGGGCATGAGCGAAAACGGCGCGGTGACCGTAACCAGCCCCGGCGATCCGATGGAGAAGGTTTTTAATACCGACGGCAAGGCGCTGCCGGGCGTTGAGGTGCGCATTGCTGATGATCAGGGCAAGCCGGCGCCCGCGAACACCGAGGGCCTGTTGCAGTCGCGCGGCGCGTCGGCCTTTGTGGGTTACATGAAGAAACCGGAAATGCACGGCACTGACGCCGATGGCTGGTTTGACACCGGCGACTATGCGCGCATGGATGAAGATGGCTATATCCGCATCACAGGGCGCGCCAAGGATATCCTCATTCGGGGTGGCGAAAATATTCCGGTGGTGGAAGTGGAAGAGCTTTTGTACCGCCATCCCGCCATTGCCGATGCGGCGATTGTTGGCATGCCCGATGACCGGCTGGGTGAACGCGGCTGCGCCTTTGTCACGCTACAGCCGGGGGCGAAGCTCGGCTTTGAGGATATGGTGGCCTATCTGAAAGACGCGAAGCTGGCGCGCAATTATTTGCCGGAACGCCTGGAAGTGATATCCGAAATGCCGCGCACCGCCAGCGGCAAAATCCAGAAATTCAAACTGCGCGAAATCGCGAAGGAGTATTCGGTTTGACCCCATCCTGGCTGGTGAATGACGCATTGCGCGATCACGTTACGCGCAATGTCACGAATTTCGAAAGCCGCAATCATGCGGGCGAGGGGCTGAAACACGCCGCCGTGGCGCTGGTGATTGCCGCCAATGACGCGGGCGAAGGCGCCATCCTGCTGACGCGCCGCGCGCCGCGCCTGAACGCCCATGCGGGGCAGTGGGCGCTGCCCGGCGGGCGGCTGGACAAGGGGGAAACCCCCATAGACGCGGCGCTGCGCGAAATGCACGAAGAGATAGGGCTTGATATTGCGCCCCATCACGTAATCGGCACGCTTGACGATTATCCCACCCGTTCGGGCTATCTGATCACGCCGGTGGTGATATGGGCGGGCCTGGGGGCAAAACCTGTCCCCAACCCGGCCGAGGTCGCCTCCATCCACCATGTCAGCTTTACCGAGCTGAACCGCCCGGATTCACCGGTGTTTTTTAATATCCCGGAAAGCGAGCGCCCGGTCATCCGCCTGCTGGTAGAAGACAGTTTCGTGCATGCGCCAACGGCCGCCGTTATGTACCAGTTCCGCGAAGTGTGCATGCACGGCCGCCACACCCGCGTTGATCATTACGAACAGCCAGTGTTTGCCTGGAAATAAGTTGGCCCCCGGACTGGTGGGCGCGGCTGGGATTGAACCAGCGACCCCCTCGATGTCAACGAGGTGCTC
>CAYGDL010000148.1:0-5224 GCA_964348545.1 uncultured Alphaproteobacteria bacterium
CTTTCCTGAAAGCGGATGGCGGCGCCGGTATGCGGTGTTTGCAGCGCGCCTTCCCACATGACGACGCGGCCGCGCACCACTGTGCCCATGGGCCAGCCGGTGACTTTGCGGCCATGGAACGGGGTCCAGTCGCAGCGCCCCGCCATCATCTGATCGGTGATCACCCGCGAGGCCTGTAAATCCACCAGCGTGTAATCCGCGTCATATCCGACGGCGAGACGCCCCTTATTGGCGATGCCGAATATCCGGTTGGGGCCGTGCGAGGTCAGATCGACAAAGCGTTCCAGCGACAGTTTTCCGGCCGCGACATGATCAAGCAATAGCGGCACCAAAGTCTGCACCCCCGGCATGCCGGATGGCGTATTCGGATAACGCATATTGCTGTCGCTGCTCAGGCCTTTTTCCTGGCGCGTATGCGGGGCATGATCGGAACCCAGCACGTCGGCCACGCCATTTGAAATGCCGCGCCATAGCGCCGCGCGATGCAGGGCGTCGCGAATGGGCGGGTTCATCTGGGCGCGCGTCCCCAGCTCGGCATAGGCTTCGGGCGCGGCAAGGGTCAGGTGCTGGGGCGTAACCTCGACTGTGGCGATATCCTTGTGCATCGCCAGCAGTTCAATTTCTTGCGCTGTTGTCACATGCAGCACATGCACCCGGCGATGTTCTTCGCGCGCAATGCGCAGCAGGCGCTGCGTGGACAGTAGCGCGGATTGCGCATCGCGCCAGACGGGATGCGTTTCCACCTGTCCGGGCAGCGCCAGATGTTTGCGTTCCTCCATGCGCGCCTGATCTTCGGAATGGATCGCCACGCGCCGTTTGCCGTGGCGCAGCACCTGGCGCACCCCTTCGTCCCCGGACACCAGCAGGCTGCCAGTGGACGCCCCCATAAACAGTTTGACCCCAGCGCAACCAGGCAGGCGTTCCAGTTCGCCAAGCTGCGATGCGTTTTCCACCGCAGCGCCCATATAAAAGGCGAAATCGCAATGCATGCGCCCCGTGGCGCGGCGCACCTTGTCCGCCAAAGCCGATGCGTCCAGCGTGGCGGGACTGGTGTTCGGCATTTCAAACACGGCGGTGACGCCGCCCATGACGGCCGCCAGACTGCCGGTTTCCAGATCTTCTTTATGCTCGTTGCCCGGTTCGCGGAAATGCACCTGGCTGTCAATCACGCCGGGCAGCAGATGCAGGCCTTTGGCATTGATCCGTTGTCCCGCGCTGTCCTGGCCCAGATCGCCAATAGCGGCGGTGCGCCCATCGCGCACGCCCACATCCGCAACGCCGCGCCCGTCATGGTTGACGAGGGTCGCGCCGGAAATGATCAGATCAAAATTTTCGGGCAAATCGGCCTCCCGCCTGTCCGGTCAAAATGTCCCGCTATTCTAACGCATAGGGGCTTTACATCCTACCCTGCTGTTCCTCTCTTGCGAGATCCCGGTCGCGGACTTACGATCAGATTGGTGCTTGGGCGGACACCTTGGTGAATTAACAATAAAGCGTGAGGGAAGGATTTGCGTATGCAAGGGGCCACTATTATTGGCGCGGCGCTGGCGCTGTTATTTGGTGTACATGCCGCAATTGCGGCGGTGTCTGCGGAGGAAGCCAACCGGCTGGGGGCGGATCTGACGCCCATGGGCGCGGAAAAGGCCGGTAATGCGGCGGGAACCATCCCGGCCTGGGATGGCGGGCTGACAGCCCCGCCGCCGGGCGTTGAAATTGACCGGGCAAAACACCTGCCCGATCCATTTGCCGCCGAACAGCCGCTCTATACAGTTTCCACCGCCAATATGGCGCAATATGACGCCCAGCTGACCGAAGGCCAAAAAGGTCTGATGCAGGCCTATCCGGATAGCTACTTCCTGAAAGTTTTCCCCACGCACCGCGCCTGCGCCTTTCCTGCCCATGTCTATGAGGCGGTCAAGCGCAATGCGCTCACGGGGCAACTAATCAATAATGGCAATGGCGTCACGGGCGCCACCATGGCGGCGTCGTTTCCCGTTCCGCATTCCGCGCGGGAGGTTTTGTGGAACCATGAACTGAACTATCGCGGCTTTGAAGTGTGGCGCGAATCCGCAGCGGCCACGCCTACCAAAAATGGCGACTTCACGGTTGATGTGGCGATCGATCAATATATTTACAGCTGGTCTGATCCCTCCATGACCAGCACCGAGGATATGAAAAATATCAGCTATTACTATTTGAAGCAGGGGCTGCGTCCGCCTTCCAACTCCGGCGCGATGACGGTGTTTAATAATACGCTGGATCAGGTGGTTGAGGGACGCCGGGTGTGGAATTACCGGCCCGGCGAGCGCAAGGTGAAGCGCACCATGGGTATCGGATATGACAATATTGTTCCACCCAGCGAGGGCATCCGGACCAGCGACATGTTTCAGATATTCAATGGCGCGGCGGACCGCTATGACTGGGAGCTGCTGGGCAAGCAGGAAAAACTGATCCCCTACAATACCAATGGCTTTTCTTCGCGGGATTATCAGTACAAGGATATTCTGCACAAGAATCATCTGAATCAGGACCCGATGCGGTATGAACTGCACCGGGTCTGGGTTATTGAGGGCAAACTGAAGCCGGGTATGTCGCATGTCATTGCGTCGCGGCGGCGGATCTATGTTGATGAAGATAGCTGGGTGGCGGTGGCAGCCGATGTTTATGGCCAGAAGGACAGCCTTGTGCGTGTGCAGGAGGCGCATCTGTTCAATTATTATGATCAACCGCTCTGCGCCATTGGCTCCGAAGTGGCCTATGACATTACCGGCGGCCGCTATCATGCTGTCGGCCTGCGAAATCAGCAACGACCCGTCAAATTCGATGTGCAGATGCATCAAAGCAAATTCAGCCCATCCGGCATGCGATCGCTTGGGGTACGGTGATCACTTTCGCCCGCTAATTTTCCGCACAGTAACAAGCGGCTCTATTGCGCCGTGACGGCTGGACGCATACGATGCGTACAAGAGATAGCCGATGACAAGCCGTCATGCGGCACAAGAAATTATTGAATATTGGAGGATTTCGCTATGAAACGGGCATCAGGTTTTGGCGCGGCGCTGGCGCTGCTGTTGGGCGTTCCGGCTGCGATAGCGGCTGTATCCCCTGAGGAAGCCAACCGGCTGGGGGCTGATCTGACCCCGATGGGCGCGGAAAAGGCGGGCAATCAGGCTGGCACGATCCCGGCCTGGGACGGGGGCCTGACCGCGCCGCTGCCGGGCGTCACGCTTGACCCCTCCAGGCACCTTCCCGATCCGTTTGCAGCTGACCAGCCGCTCTATACAGTGTCCGGCTCGAATATGGCGCAGTATGACGCGGTGCTGGCCGAAGGCCATAAGGTGCTGCTGAAAGCCTATCCCGACAGCTATCTGATGAAGGTATATCCCACCCGCCGTTCCTGCGCCTATCCGTCTGTGGTTTATGAGGGGATCAAGCGCAATGCCGTAAACGCGCAATTGACCCATGACGGCTACGGCGTCACCGGGGCCACGGTGGCCTCGCCGTTTCCCATTCCGCAATCCGCGCAGGAAGTAATCTGGAATCACGAATTGCGGTTTCAGGGCTTCCGGGTAAAGCGCGAATCGGCCGAGGCGACGCCGACAAAAGGCGGCGATTATACAATTCAGGTTTCCCAGGATCAGTGGATATACAAATATGCCGATCCCGCTCTTGCCAAGACCGAAGACCTGCAAAACATCATCTTTCATTTCCTGAAGCAGGGCCTTAGCCCGTCTTCGCAGGCGGGATCATTGATGGTGATGCACAACACGCTGGATCAGGTGGTTGAAGGGCGCCGCGTATGGAACTACCGGCCCGGCGAACGCAAGGTGAAGCGCACGATGGGGCTGGGCTATGACAGCCTGACGCCAACCAGCGAAGGCATGCGCACGAGCGACAATATGCAGGTGTTCAATGGCGCGACCGACCGTTACAATTGGGAATTGCTGGGTAAAGAGGAAAAGCTCATCCCCTATAATACGTTCGCGCTGGCTTCGTCTGATCTGAAATACAGCGACATTCTGCACAAGCACCATTTGAACCCGGAACCCATCCGCTATGAATTGCACCGGACATGGGTGGTGGAAGGCAAATTGAAACCCGGCCAGAACCATATCATCGCCGCCCGCAGGCGCATGTATATTGATGAGGATAGCTGGAGCGTGCTTGCCACGGCGCTGTACGATGCAGGCGATAAAATCGCCCGCGTACAGGAAGGGCATCTGTATGATTATTATGACCAGCCGCTCTGCGCGATTGGCTCCGACGTGGTGTATGACATCAGCGGTGGACGCTACCACGTGCTGGGGCTGCGCAACGAGCAGAAGCCGGTCGTGTTCAATCAGGAAGTGGACGAAGAACTGTTCACCCCCGGCGGCATGCGGCGGCTGGGCGTGCGTTAGCGGAATTACTGTCGGCGAAAAAGGAGGGCGCGAGGCGCCCTCCACGAAATTCCCCCGGCTCATTTGCGGCCGGCATATGTCCCGCAGTCCCGATTGACGGACCGGCGGCCCGCAGCGAACGCAGCCTACTCTGTAAGAAATTCCATGGCCTGCTTCACGCGCTGGCCGTGATTCACTTCCTCCTTGCCGTTCAGTTTCAGCAGCGCGACGACCTCGGGATTGTCAAATCCCGATGCGATATTGTCATACAGATCGCCGCCTGAATTTTCGGACCTGACCAGCCCGTCAAACGCGGCCTTGGTGACCGGGAAGGGCGAGATGCCGGTAAACAGCGGGTTGTCCTCGATCCTGGGAATGGGGAATGGTTTTCCCGTGAGAATCTCGATAACCTTACTGACGCGGTGCGCGTGGCCAAGCTCCTCGCGGCCATTGGACAGAAGCAGTTTCTTGACTTCCGGCTGCGCCGCGCGGTTGGCCATATCCTCATACAGTTTCTCGCCAATTGCCTCCACCAGCGCCAGGATTTTCAGATCATCGACTGTCGCGCCTTTCCCCAGCTTTCCAATATAACCGAAAGCCTCGCCCGTAGTTTTTGGAGCGGTGACGGGCAGGTCCAAAGCCATATTCACTCTCCATTTCGATTCGGCGGCGCGGTGTGTGGCCCGCCATTCCTGTTCCGCGCATTACAAATTTCAGGCGTCAAGAATAGCCGTCCGGCGGCCCCATGGAAAGTAATTTTCAAGGATGTCCGCGGCGGCGCCTGTGATGCTGGTGAGCCCGGATGGGTTCGAACCATCGACCCTCTGATTAAAAGTCAGATGCTC
>CAYGDL010000149.1:0-5196 GCA_964348545.1 uncultured Alphaproteobacteria bacterium
CATGCAGAGAAAGTGCTGGAACTGACACAGGCTCTGTAATCAAGAGCAAACAATAAAGGATGATCGCACTGCCAAACGTGAGTTATACACAGATTAGGATAGGCAACTGGGCTTTCTTGTTACGTCCGGAATGTCCCCATGGGCCAACTGGTTTGTTTATTTACGAATAAATAATCCATTAGACGTGGCGTTTGTCACAAGAGAACGCTAAAACTAGCACTAGACATGACCTGTTTATCAGGGAACAATGCGGCGCTGGATGCGGTAATCGCCAGAAGCCTGAAATAAAAGCTGGATGAGGGGGTTGGATGATAAACGGGATCGTTAAGATCGCCGGTCGTTCGTGGGGGCAGTTATTTACTGAGCGCCAAATTTATCTGCGCAGTAACGGGCGGGTTCGATTTGTAAGCCTGACACCCGGGATGCAATCCGCTTTCGGCGCCTTTGGCCTGTTGGCATTTATGTGGATATCTTTTACGTCGGTAATTTTTTTCGCTGACGATGCGGCTATAATAAGCCGCGATGCGCAGATTGCGGAACTGCAAGCCAATTATGACCGGTTGATGCAAGATCTGGTGCAACTAAAACAGCAGGCCAGCACAACTGTTACGGAAGTTCACGTCGCGGAAGTTCAGGTCGCGGAAGTTCACAATGACCCGGTTTTAATAGCCAAGGCAGAGGCGCCGATTGTTGCAGTGCCGACTGAAGCAGTAAAGACGGACCTCGTCTCTCAGCTGGATGTCCCGGCAGAAAAAGCCCTGTCTGATCTGTTGCCGCGCCCACGACCGGAAGGACGGCGAAGCCAAATATTGGACAATCCGGATAGAGAAATTCTGCCGCGAGAACGGCCCCAGAGGCCTGGCTTCAGTCTCCCGGAGAATATGACATCGCTCGGCACAAAAACTTATGCACAGGACACCAGATTTGATCAAAGCCTGTCCAGGGGACGGGGTTCGGATTCAGTCAAAGCGCAGAATGATGTGATTGCCTATCTGGCGTCGGACGCCAGGACCGCTGTTGACGCGCTTGAAAAGCTTATCAACCTCACTGGCCTGGACGCAGACACAATGTTGCGTCGGCAGGATGCGGGGACATTTGGCGCTGGTCACGCCGAAGGCGGCCCGCTTCTGAGTGTCCCACCTTCCATGACCGGAAAATTGCTGCGCCGTAATCTGCAAGGTGACATGGCGCTGCCATCTACGCGCAAAGGGAGGCTTGAAATGCTGCGCGAGGCTTTGTTCAGCCTGCCCCTCGCAGAGCCGGTTGCTAAATATTATGTCTCCAGCGGATATGGCTATCGCCGGGACCCCTTCACCCGTGCGAAGGCGTTTCATTCTGGCGTCGATATGGTGGCGCCGCATGGCGACCCGGTGCGATCCAGCGCCCCCGGTACGATTATATTCGCAGGACGCAATGGCCCCTATGGCAATATGGTGGAAGTTGATCATGGCAATGGCGTAAAAAGCCGCTATGGTCACCTTAGCAAAATCGACGTAACGCGCGGCCAGAAAATCGGCCTTCATGATTTGATTGGCCGTGTCGGAAATACCGGGCGTAGCGGTACGGCACATTTGCATTTCGAAGTCTGGTTTGACGGTAAGGCGCGTGATCCACGCAACTTCTTGAAGGCTGGTGAGAATGTTTTTCAACGGAAAGGATAAGAATCAGAATAGCCAGCCCCCTGGCCGTCGCCAGGGCAGAGAAGCTGTTTCACTGATCAGCACGGGTTTGCTGGTCACTGGCAATCTGATGTCCCCCGGCGATTTACAGATAGACGGCGCAGTGGAAGGCGATATTAACTGTCAATCCCTGACGATTGGCCCCTCTGCATCGGTTACCGGCAATATTACTGCGGTCGATGTGTTGATCCGTGGCGCCCATAATGGAAATATTGAGGCGCGTTCGGTTACCCTTGGCAAATCAGCGAAAGTGATGGGTAATATCACGCATGAAACGATAGCCATTGAGGCAGGCGCTGTGCTTGATGGTCACCTGACCGGGCGAAATCGCGCGCTTGGTGCGGCCATGGAAGCCCTTCCTATCACGGACAGTCTATCCTGAATTATCTGTTCGCGGCCAGCCAGGCTCGAACCAGATATCATCGCGTCGTTGTCTGTTGTGTTTCCGCATAGGCCGTATCAAGTGCTTGTAGCATCAGATCCGACTCCTGCGCCCCAACAAGAAGATATTTGTTGGCGATAACATAAGACGGCACCCCCTGAATCCCTATTCTGCGCGCCGTTGCGTCTTCCTGTTTGACAAGTTCCACATCAGAGTCACGCGCAAGCAGGTCGCTGATAATATCCGTGTCCATGCCGGAGCTGCGGGCGATATCCAGAAGCTCGGTATGATCGCTAATATCCACTCCATCGGTGAAATAGCGGTAAAAGATTTTCTCCACCACCTCCGCCTGACGCCCTGCACTATGCGCCCAGCGGATAAGACGATGCGCGTCGACAGTGTTTGGGGTGCGCGTGATACGGCTAAAATTGAATTCTATACCCAGTTCACGACCGGCTTGCATCAGGGCGTCCATGACGGCGCTGGGGCCTTTGGATTCGCCGAACTTGAGGCGCAGATGCTCCCGGCGGTCCATGCCTTCGCGCGGCATGTCCGGATTTAACTGGAACACCCGATAGGCAAGATCAATCTGCATTTCGGGCCGCGCGGCGATGGCAATTTCCATGCGCTTTTTGCCCACATAACACCATGGGCATACCGGGTCGGAAATAATATCAAGCTGCATGGCGAACCCCCTGTGAAAGAGTGGCTAAGACAGCACTACTCTAGGCGATCCACGGGTGGGAAAAAAGTGATAAAGTCGCTACCGGCTATTGGCAACCGCAGCCTGGATCAGGTCTTCCGCGCTCATCCCGGCGCTCAGCGTCGCGACACCGGTGCTAACCCGTGCACGGATTGGCGTGTCGCTGGCGCCTTCCAGGATTTCTGTGAAGTTGATGACACTGCCTATCCGATAGGCGACATGTTCGCCTGAAACCAGACGGGTTTCAGGCATGACCAGCGCAAAACGGCGTCCGCTGAACCGCGCCGACAAATCTTCACCACGCACCAGATTGCTGATCAGCATACCAACCTGCCGCAACAATTTATCCCCAATATTATAGCCATACTGGTGATTTATCCGGGTAAGCTCATCTAATGTGAAAACACCCATGCTGAGGCTTCGGTGTTGGGCATGTGAGTCACGCACAAGTTCGCTCAGATGCTCCATGAGGAAACCATGGCTATACAGGCCCGTCAGTGCGTCACTCACGGCGACATCCCTGGCCTGACGGTAGGCATTGATTAGCGAGTTACGATATCGCGTCTGACGCACAAGCACTTCCACACGAGCCGTGAAGTCGCCAATATTGAGGGGATGACGAAACACATCCGCAGCACCCGACGCATAGGGGGCGGCCTGATCACTGGACTCCGCCGCTGTCATACAGACAATGGGAATGTTGAACAGCCGCGAATTGCGACGCACATCTTTGGCAAACTGGTAAAAGGACGCTTCCTGGCCAGACTGAACATTGAGCAAAATAGCGTCAAATTGACGGCGTTCAAGATAGTTGATGGCAGTAGAAGGGTTTTGCGCATGCGTTAGCGTTCCGATATTGCACAGCGCCAGTTCTATCTGTTCAAAACATTCATGCGCCGGTCCTACGAGCAGGAAGTTTACGTCATCCTGCGTCATATTGCTTGACACGATCAGGGCGGGGCCAGATAGCCCATATTTGGCCGCCGTATTGCCGCGCCGTCGCAATTCCTCTTGCATAGTGCCAAGTCTGGCAAGGGATTCGATGCGGCCAAACAGTTGCAAATCATGATACGGAAAGGGGAGACAGGCATCCGCGCCGGCGCGCAGCCCATCGGCACGGGCAGATTCGGAATCCGATGGTGTAATCAAAATGACAGGTACGGCGGCGGTTTCATTCCGTTTTTTCAGGGCGCGTGCAAGATTGAGCATTGATCCAGTGGTTTCACCCCCGGAGATAATGACGACATCTGGCCGCGAAATCTGAACCTGATCAAGCGCGTCAACATTTTCCTTAACAGAAACATTTTCATAGCCATGATCCTGTAATTTACAGTTTAGGGAAGCCAGTTCGGCTGGATCATTATTGATGACTAGAACCCGCGCGCTGCTGCTCATATGGCTATCTCCTGGCTGACTTTCACGCATCCTAATACAGGCTGGTTAACGCTTCCTTTGCATTTCTCATTGCCGTCACGATTTATCAGGGCTAACGATCTTTGGGCGGCATAACAGGAGCAATCTTCTCATGGGCAAAATTTCGGTCGATCTGAGTGGAAAAAATATTCTTATAACCGGCGCCACCTCGGGCCTGGGGCGTCATTTTGCCCTTACGTTAACGGCGGCCGGGGCTAGGGTGGCGGTCACTGGGCGCCGGGTCGAGCGTTTGCAGGGCCTATGCGCGGACATAGAGGGTAAGGGTGGCCATGCGGTTCCCCTGGCGCTGGACGTGCAGGATGTGCAAAGCATCCAACAGACCGTCGAAGCCGCCGAACAGGTATTGGGGCCACTGGATATTCTGGTCAATAATGCCGGGGTCAATGGCGCGGGCCGGGCGATTGACGTTACGCCGGAACTGTATGACGAATTGTTCGACACCAATCTGCGCGGCGCGTTTTTTATGGCGACGGAAGTCGCCAAACGGATGATGGCGCGCTATAGAAAAGACCCGCAACATACTGGGAATATTATAAATATTGCATCTGCTGCGGCGCATGTCCTGCTGCCGGGTCTGTCCCTGTACAATATGTCCAAAGCGGGCATGGCCATGATGACCAAGGCCCTGGCACGCGAATGGGGACGCCAGGGGGTGAATGTCAATGCCATCAATCCCGGTTATATTGAAACCGAACTGAACAGCGAATGGTTCCACAGCGAAAAGGGTAAGGCCCAAATCGCCACCTTCCTGCGCCGCCGCCTCAACCAGGCCAGCGATCTGGATGGCATGTTGCTGCTACTCTGTTCGGGTAGCTCCGGCATCATGACCGGCGCGGTGCTGGATGTCGATGACGGGCAAAGCCTGTTGGGGCTGGGTTAACAGTTTCATTTGCCCGCAAGCTGCACTAAAATCCTGATAACAAATAATCAACAGGGAGAAATCGCGATGTCCGGACCATTGACTGGGGTAAAAATCATTGAATTTCAGGGCATTGGCC
>CAYGDL010000150.1:0-5048 GCA_964348545.1 uncultured Alphaproteobacteria bacterium
TCGCCCACCCGCGTCACCATGCCGCCGCCCGCCGTGCCGGGGTTCATGGTCACATGTTCGCGGATGACCGTGTTTGCGCCGATGATCAGTTCGCTGGTTTCGCCCGCATATTTAAGATCCTGCGGCGGATGCCCAATGGACGCGAATGGAAAGATCGTGACACCCGCGCCGATGCTGGTTTTTCCAGCCACGCAAACATGCGAATGCAGGGTGACATTATCGCCCAGGGAAACATTTTCACCCAGCACGCAATAGGGGCCGACATGCACATTGCGCCCCAGTTGCGCGCCCTTGTGCACGATAGCGGTGGGATGAACGTCTGTTGTGGCCACGTTCATTTATCCGCGATCATCGCGCTGTAATCGGCCTCGGCCACCAACACGCCATTGACCTTTGCTTCACCATGAAATTTCGACACCGGGCCGCGTTTTTGAATGAGGCTGACATGCAGCAACAAGGTATCGCCCGGAACCACCGGTTTGCGAAATTTGCATTTATCAATGGTCATGAAATAGACCAGCTTGCTGTCCGCCACATCACCCGCGCTATACATGATCAGCGCGCCGGAGGTCTGCGCCATCGCCTCGACAATCAGCACCCCCGGCATAACCGGGCGTGCCGGGAAATGGCCCTGGAAAAACGGCTCGTTCATGGTGACATTCTTGACGCCGGTGGCCGAAATGCCCGGCACAATATCGCGCAGACCATCGATCATCAGCATCGGATAACGGTGCGGCAAAAGCTGCATCACCCGCATCACATCCAGCGACTCGTCCACCGCCACCAGGACAGGTTTTTTTTCTTCACTCATCGGCTTGTCCCTTTAGTTTGGCCATACGCGCCAGACTTGCCACTTCCCGAAAATGCTGTTTGGCCGGCATGGCGGGCGAACCGGCCACCCGTTCGCGTGGGCCAACATCGCGCATCACGCCGGATTGCGCGGCAATCATCGCGCCCTCACCAATTTTCAGATGCCCGGTCAGGCCCGCCTGCCCCCCAATCATTACATAATCCCCAATTTCCGTGCTGCCGGAAATGCCGGTCTGGGCGGCGATGATGCAACGCCGCCCAATGCGAACATTATGGGCCACCTGCACCAGATTATCTATCCAGGTGCCTTCGCCAATCACCGTATCCGGCCCGGCGCCCCGGTCAATAGTGGTGTTGGCGCCAATATCGCAATCATCCTGAATGATCACCCGGCCCAATTGCGGCACTTTGATAAACCCGGCCGGATCGGGCGCAAAGCCAAAACCGTCCTGACCGACACGCACCCCCGGATGCAGTGTGACGCGATCACCGATCAGGGCGCAACTCACCGACACCAGTGGCCCGATCCAGGCGTCACTACCAATGCGCACCTGGTCGCCGATCACCGTATTAGGGCCAATATACGAGCCGGAACCAATCTCAACCCCTGCCCCAATGATGGCGCCAGAAGCCACATGCACCCCTGATCCCAGGCGGGCAGTCGCATCAATGACCGCACCTGGCGCAATGCCCGCAATATAGCGCGGGCGCGGATAGAATTTTTGCGCCACCAGCGCATAGGCCTTATAGGGCGCTGCGCAGACGATCAGCGCCATATCGGCAGGGGCGTGTTTCGCCATGGCCTGTGTCACAATGCAGGCCCCGGCCAGCGACACTTCAAATTCACCGAGATATTTGCGATTGTCGAGGAAACTTATATCGTGCCTGCCCGCCTGCGACAAAGGCGCGACATCCTGCACCATCATGTCCGGGTCAGAACCGGGCAATAGCTGACCACCCGCCAGCGCCGCAAGCTCGGACAGGCTAAACGGGCCCTGATTGCAGAAATATCGGGAATCAGTCATTCGCACCCTTTATCCCTGTTATTCCCGCACGGCCTGCGGGCCATTCAGTCACCCCCGGACGCATCTATTTTTTGGGCATCTCCACCTTAACCGATGGCAATTTCTTGTTAAGGCGCTCGATCACCGAACTGGTCACATCAAGCGAGTCGGAAGCCGTCAGCACCATGCGGCGATCCACCATCATGTTTGCGCCGCGTTCGGTCATCAGCTCTTTCAGAATAGGCTCCAGTGCTTTTAACATGGTTCCCTGCGCATTGCGAACCGCAACCTGAAAATCCTGCTGGGACTGCTGCAACTTGCGCTGCTCGTTTCCAACTTTGGTTTCAAATTCGCGCCGCTTCACATCAAATTGTTCGGGCGCCAGAATGGTCTGCTGTTGCTTGAGGGCCACTTCTTCGGCTTTCAGCTTTTCTTCCGCGCTTTTGGCCTGGGCTTGCAGCTTAGTCTCAAAGTCGCGAATTTGCGTCTGTACGGCTTTTGCCGCCGCCGATTGTTCCTGAATACGCATTGTATCCACCACCAGAATATTCGCGGGCGCCGTTTGCGCAACCACAACCGGTGCTGCCATCAGCAGCGACAGCGCCGCCACCATACCCAGGGACTTTATAAGCATTGAAGGCATTCCATTCTTCCTTTTGTTCAAATCGTAATTTTAGAATCGCGTGCCGACATCAAACCGGAAGGCTTCGGTCTTGTCGAAATCTTCCTTCACTATGGGCTTGGCAAGATCCAGGCGTATGGGGCCAAAGGGCGAATCCCAAGCCACGCCAAACCCGACCGTAACGCGGGGGCTGTTGCTATTATCAACCCCAAAGCCCTTCTCGACCGGTATCGCGACGGCGCCCGCGTCGGTAAATACATTGCCCAAAATACCAAACTCTTCCGGCAAACCAAGCGGGAACGTCATTTGAAGCGTGCCAATATAATAGGCCTGGCCACCCAGCGCATCGTCCGTGAACTGATCGCGTGGGCCAATACCCGCCGTCTCGAAGCCACGGAAGCTGCGCCCACCTTTGAAGAAACGGTCATTCAGGCGCACCGGCTGGCCAATACCCTCAATATAACCGGACACGATAGATGCGTTTGCGACAACCTCTTCACCGACCGGATAGAAGTATTTCGCCTCGCCTTCGGTGCGCACATATTTCACGTCGCCCCCAAGGCCCGCAAAGTCCTGCAGGAAGGTGAAGGTGAAACCGCGATGGGGATCAAGATCATCATCAACGTCCTGATACGTAAAGCGATAACCAACCAGCGATGTCACATCGGTCCCAAGCGCATCCAGAATGAAGATGGACGCATTTATCGGAGCGCCGGAAATCTTGTCCTGCCGCAGGCTATAACGCAGCCGCGCCCCGGCATATTCCGACAGGGGGGCGCCTACAGAAAGCGTAAAGCCGGTCTGTTCGGTGTTAAAGGACGCAAAATCCGAATAATCGTTGCGGATTTGGAACAAATCGAATCCCGCTGCCACCTGCCTGTTCATGAAATAAGGTTCTGAAAAGCTAAGTTCATATTGCTGGGTCAGGCTGCTGGCCTGGGCGGAGGCCCGTAAAAACTGCCCCTTTCCAAGCAGGTTGCGTTCGGCAATACTTATATCGGCGATAACACTTTCCGTCGTCGAAAAGCCGACGCCAAAACTAAGCTGTCCGGTCGACTTTTCCTTTACTTCAACATTGACGATGGTCCGGTCTGGCGCTTCGCCAGGCGTCTGCGTGATTTCAACCTCGCCAAAGAAATTCAGACCACGAATGCGCGAACGCGACCGGTTGAGCTTGGCCGTGTTAAAGGCGTCCCCTTCGACGAGGCGAAATTCACGGCGGATGACGCGATCAAGCGTGCGTACATTGCCTTCGATATTGATCTTGTCGACATAAACACGGGGGCCTTCATTGATCTGATACACAATGTCGATTTTGCGGGCTTCTTTTTGCCGGTTGATCTTCGGGCGAATATCAACGAAGGCATAGCCAAGCTCGCCGGTGGCGTAGGTCAATTCTTCCACCGTATCATCGATCATTTTCGCATTATAAAGTTCACCCGGCAGGGACTTGAGTTTGTCACGCAGCGGTTCAGGGTCGATCTTTTCCAGTTCCGTCTTGATATCAATCGTGCCGAATTCATAGAGTGGCCCTTCATCCACCACAAAGGTGATGAAAAATTCTTCGCGATCCCGGGTCAGTTCCGCGACGGCGGAAACAACGCGAAAGTCGGCATAGCCGTGGCTGAGATAGAAACGCCGCAACTGTTCGCGGTCAAATACCAGCCGGTCCGGATCATAATTGTCGCGCGACGCGAGAATATTCCACCACCGCGAAACCTGGGTGGATACTTCACTGCGCAGACGGCTATCTGAAAAACGCTTATTGCCGATAATGTAGATCTGCCGGATGCCCGTCACGGATCCTTCCTTGATCTCAAACACCAGATCGACGCGATTTTGCGGAAGCTGAATGACTTTCGGTTCAACGGTCGCGGCAAACCGGCCCGACCGGCGATAAACCTCGATGATGCGTTTCAGATCATCCTGAACGCGCGCGCGCGTATAGACGATGCGTGGCTTGAGGCGCACTTCGGTATCCAGCGCCTCATCCTTGATCGCAGAATTGCCTTCAAACGACACCTGGTTGATGATCGGATTTTCCACCACATTGACGATAAGCGTATTGCCCTCGCGCCGAATGGTGACATCGGCAAACAGACCCGTCGTAAACAGGGTCTTTAGAGACTGGTCAATTTTGGAGGCATTGAATTCGCTGCCCGGCTGCAGCGTCATATAAGAGCGAACCGTGTCCGACTCGATGCGTTGATTGCCGGTAACCTGAACCGATTCCACCACCTGGGCTTTTGCGGGGCCGCCAAACAGGAACGCCGCGACCAGCGCGATCCACATGACGGCTAACCAGCCTCCCCATGCCGGGGATGGCTTGCTCCGTCCTCGTTCTTTTAATCTTAAACGCATCATTTGCCGGAAAATTACTCAGGAAAAAAGGCCAGCCAGAAAATCCACCACCTGCAGATTAACCAGATCATTCCACGTTACAAAAACTATCAGAGTGGTAATCGCAGCAAAGCCGATTCGATAGCTGAAATCGACTATGCGTGGACTTATCGGTCGTCTCCAGACAGCTTCTATTGCATAGAACACCAGATGCCCGCCGTCCAGCATCGGCACCGGGAACAGGTTCAATAACCCAATACTAACTGACAGAA
>CAYGDL010000151.1:0-5029 GCA_964348545.1 uncultured Alphaproteobacteria bacterium
CTGTTGTAAAGGCGGTGCTTTAACAGTGAGGAGTGGCCATGTCGCTTTTTGATCTGACGGGAAAAGTCGCCATCGTAACCGGCGCCACCAAAGGTATTGGCGAGGCGATAGCCCATCGTCTGGCCGAACATGGATCTAAAGTCGTAATTTCCAGCCGCAAGCAGGACGCCTGTGAACGGGTCGCTGCTGCGATCAATGCAAAATCGGGCAAGGGCGGGGAGGTGGCGATTCCCGTCGCCTGCAATATTGGCTATAAGGAGCAGTTGCAGAATTTGGTGGATCAAACCGTTGCGAAATGGGGCAAGGTCACGACACTGGTCTGTAATGCTGCGGTTAACCCGCATTTTGGTTCGATGCTGGATATTCCCGATGATGCGTTTGAGCGCATTATGCGGTCTAACATATTATCAAATCAGTGGCTGTGTAATATGGTTTTGCCGCAAATGATTGAACGCAAGGATGGATCGATCATTATCATCTCATCGATTGGGGGCCATCATGGCAATACCGTCATTGGTGGATATTGCATTTCGAAGGCGGCGGATATGCAGTTGGCCCGCAATATTGCGGTGGAGTTCGGGCCCCATAATGTTCGCGCCAACGCCATAGCGCCCGGTCTGGTGAAAACGGACTTTGCGAAAGCCCTCTGGAGCGACCCGGAAATATTAAGGGATTCTGTGTCCGGTTCCGCATTGAAACGAATCGGCGCGCCGGACGAAATTGCCGGGGCGGCGGTGTTCCTGGCCTCAGCTGCGGGCGCGTTCGTCACGGGACAGACTATAAATGTGGATGGCGGGGCAACCGCATTCTAAAAAAATTGCCCCAAACCATGCGGGTTGGGGCAAGTCGGGGTTGGGCTGCTACTAAGAGGAACCGCGACTATACGTATAGAGATTATAAAACTGTGTGACAGTGGTCACTTTAGGGCTGTTTTTTGAAATTTTTATGCTTAGATGCGGCTATGTTGTGGAAGATGTCACAATTCAGACGGGGGCTTCCGGGGTCGGCAGGAAATAGCCAGCGGCAAGCGGGATGAACTGGGAATTCACTAGTTAACAAGAGGGCGATCCAGGTGGCGGAAACGAGGGATGACCTGCCCGGTATAGTCATAGCTGCGGATGCGCGGGGCAATTCGCTTGCCGCGAATATATTATTTGCGGGCTTTCAACCTGCGACGTTGAACCGAATTGAGAGAGCTTGCGTCTGGCGCAAATGCAAATCGGGAGATCAAATATTAACCAGAGACAGTCGCAGCCGTGACATTATCTTTGTGGTGTCTGGCGAAGTGCGGATCGTTAACTTTTCCCTTACCGGGCGGGAAGTCGCCTATGCCGAGGTAAAGAGCGGCGGCTATTTTGGAGAATTGGCCGCAATTGATGGAGAGCCGCGATCGGCAAATGTCGTTGCCCACCAGGAATGTCTCATTGCCTCTCTTAATCCAACCGAGTTTCGCAAAGTAATTATGGAGCATCCCGAAGTAGGTGTGCGCGTTCTGGAAAAACTGGCCCGGATTGTCCGCATCTGTGATGATCGCATCATGGATCTGGCGACGCTGGGCGCCCATCAACGGGTTTACCGCGAATTGGCCAAGTTGATTGTTGAGGATCCGGTGCGTCCCAATTCCTGGTTGATTTATCCAAGCCCGACACAGGCGAACATCGCCGCCAAGGCCAGTACGACACGCGAAACTGTAGCGCGGGTGATGAGCCAGCTGGCCAGCGCCGGCATTCTGGAGCGCAAGACAAAGACGCTCTATGTGCGCGATCGTGATCGGCTGACGCTGCTGATCGAACATGTGTCCTCGGGCGAAGATATGGCCCGTTAGCGGCAATTTTGGCGCTCATGCGCCAAAAGCCAGTGCTTTCGTTCCAGGCCCCCGCCAAAGCCGGTAAGCTTGCCTGAATTTGCGATCACGCGATGGCATGGCACGATGATGGGTATCGGGTTGACGCGATTGGCGCCCCCAACGGCGCGGCAGGCCTTTGGATTTCCGATCATCGCCGCCTGCTGTCCATAGGAACGGGTTGCGCCCGCGGGAATGGCGCGCAAGGCAGACCAGGCCTCCTGTTGAAACCGGGTTCCTCTGGTTTCAACCGGTATCGTGTCGAGGGCGAGAAGATCGCCAGCAAAATAAGCCTCTAATTTGCCGGAGATATTCTTGGGCAGACGGCCGGATACAAGATCCACGCGGCCATAGTGTTTTTGCAGTAATTTCAGCATGCGGGATTCATAATCTTCAAAATCCACCGCGCGCACCACTTCGCGTTCATCCCACACGACAAAATTTTTGCCGATGGGTGAGGGCAATCGGTCAATCAGCAAACGCATGGACAGCCTCCTTCTTTGTTGGACGGGCTTTGGGAGAGGCATCAGACATCCATAGATGCAATGCCGCATAAGCGCGCCAGGGCCGCCAGGCCTGGGCGCAGGCCAGCATGGCTTTTTTGTCGATGCGTGTGGGTGCGTGTTCGCAAAGCGCCCGCATTAACGCCACGTCGCCTGCAGGAAAGGCGTCGCTTTCGCGCATCGCGCGCATGGCGATATAATGCGCCGTCCATTCTCCGATGCCCGGCAATTCCCGCAATCGCGCTACGGACTTCTCAATGCCTTCGCCAGGGCCAAACAGGTGTGGATCGGTAATAGCGGCCGCCGCCAGATTGGCTATCGTGGCGCCGCGGGCGCGTGGCATGCCAATTTGCGCGATATCCTGGTTTATCAACTGCCCCGCCAAAGGAAAGAGATGGGTTAACCCAACGGGTCCGGCGTCCGGCAATTCTGAGCCAAATTTTGCCACCAGCTTTGCAGCCAGCCGGGTGGCGGCGGATACGGTGATCTGCTGTCCCAATATGGCGCGGACCGCGACCTCAAAGCCATCCCAGGCGCCAGGTACGCGCAGACCGGGCCTTGCGCAAACCAGCGGCGCTAACAACGGGTCGTTGGACAGAGCGGCGCCAATGGCGTTTGGGTCTGCACTCAGGTCGAACAGCCGACGTAACCGCGCGACAATGAAAGGCAATTGGCGCAAGCTGTGAAAGGCGATTGTCGCGCGCAATGCGCAATGTTTCGCAGCATGCGAAATTTCAACCCATCCAGCATATCCTTCCAGCATGATTGTGCGTTGGTATGCACCATTGTGGATTGCCTCGATCCCCGGAATGGCGCGCGCCGTCAAAAAGTTCAGCATCGCATCCCAATCATAAGGTGCGCGATAGGGTAACAAGAGTGTGATCGTTGAGTTGGGGGTGACTTCCTTATTTGTTGATTTCCTGCGCAAGGCGCCCGGCGGGCGGTCATACAGTTGCCGGAAGGTTTCGTTAAACCGGCGCACACTGCCAAAGCCGCTGGCCAGAGCTATTTTGGTCATGGGCAGGCTGGTTTCGGTGATGAGTTGCTTGGCGAACAGTACGCGCCGCGTATGCGCGACACTGGTGGGCGATGCGCCTATGTGACGCAAAAACAAACGACGCAAATGCCGTTCGCCAATGCCGAGCCGCGCGCTCAAACTATCGACGCCGTGATCATCCAGCGCGCCATCTTCAATTAATGAAAGCGCGCGTGACACGGTCGCATATGTACCGCGCCACGCCCCCATATCGGGGGAGCTTTCGGGTCGGCATCGCAGGCAGGATCTAAATCCGGCGGCCTGTGCTGCGGCGGCAGACGGAAGGAAAATGCAATTGTCCAATTTCGGCGGGCGCGCGGGACAGGTGGGCCGACAATAGATGCCGGTGCTTTTTACAGCCGTAAAGAAGCGCCCGTCAAAACGGGTGTCCCGGGCGAGAAGGGCGCTATAGCAGGATTGGCGATCCAGTGTCATGCCGCCTATTCTATACCGGTTTACGGTTTTGGCTGGCGGTTTTCGGACTCCTATGCAAGCTGCGCCGTTTCAGACGTTTCGCGCCGTTTCGCCGCATCCCATAGCGCGTCCAGTTCGGCAAGTGTGCAGGCGGCGGGCTGTTTGCCCGCAGCCGCAAGACGCTGTTCGATAAAGGCGAAGCGGCGTTCGAACTTTTGATTGGCGGCGCGTAGGGCGCCCTCCGGATCGACTTTTAGATGGCGCGCAATATTGACGGTGGCGAACAGCAGATCGCCCAGTTCATCGGAAATGCGTGCTGCATCTGCGCTGCTGGCGATCTCTTCTTCCAGCTCGCCAATTTCTTCACGCAGCTTGTCGAGCACAGGTGCAATTTCCGGCCAGTCAAATCCCGCTTTTGCCGCACGGCCCTGCAATTTGGCGGCGCGGGTAAGCGCGGGCAGGTTAAGCGGCACATCGTCCAGCACGCCCTTGCGCGTATCGCCGCCGGGTTTGGCGGCGCGCTCGCGCGCTTTATATGCATCCCATGCAAGGGTTTGCGCATCGGCATTTGCAATTTCAGTATCACCGAACACATGCGGGTGACGGCTGATCATCTTTAAACAGATGGATTCAACCACATCGGAAAAATTAAAGGCGCCAATTTCCTCCGCCATCTGCGCGTGATAGACGGCCTGAAACAATAAATCTCCAAGCTCGTCTTTCAGATCGGCCATGTTTTTGCGGGCGATGGCGTCGGCAACCTCATAGGCTTCTTCGATGGTGTAGGGCGCAATAGTCTCGAAGGTCTGCTGATGGTCCCACGGGCAGCCATCGGGTGCCCGCAGACGCGCCATGATTTCCAGTAATGCGCTTATGTCGCGGGGTTCAGCCATGCCTTAGCCCAGCGGTGCGCGCCATTCGCTGACGACATCAGCAAGCGCCGGGCGCGGACGGTCTTCGGGTTTTTCGGAAACCGTGCCGATATGGACAAAGCCCGCAATTTTTTCGTTCGCCTGCAATCCCAGCGCCGCGCGCACTTTGGGATGATAGGCACACCATTCGGTAATCCAGTTGGCGCCAAAGCCCAGGGCATGCGCACTATAAAGCAAATTCAGACATACTGCGCCCACAGATAAAGTTTGTTCCCATTCCGGAATTTTGTGCGGCGCGGTGATGCGCGACACCACCGCAATCACCAGTGGCGCGCGGGTGAAACGCTGGGCTTCCAGATCC
>CAYGDL010000152.1:0-5019 GCA_964348545.1 uncultured Alphaproteobacteria bacterium
CCAAGCTGATCTGGTCGGCCATGGTGGGCTATCTGTTTTTTGCGCAAACCCCGGACATCTGGGTATTTATCGGCGGCGCGGTGATTTTCGCCTCGACAACCTATATTACGCTGCGCGAAGCCCAGGTCAAAAACAAGGCCGCCGCAGAGGGACCACAGTCAAGCTCATAAGGAGAATCGCCTATGCCTGATCTACTGGATTTTACCGGCAAGACAGTGGTCGTCACCGGCGGCTCCACCGGCATCGGCAACGGCATTGCGCGCGCGTTTCGTGACCATGGGGCGAAACTGATCGTCACCGCCAGCCGCGAACGCGCCGCCTATGACAGTGACATGGATGGCATGGACTATCACCAGGTTGATATTGCCGATGATGACGCCATGCGCGCTTTTGCCGCCCAGGTGCCCAGCCTCAATGTGCTGGTCAATAGCGTCGGCACGGTGGTCTATAAGCGCAAGGAATTTCAGATGCCGACCTTCCGCCATGTGGTGGATGTGAACCTGAACGGCGTCATGCATGCCTGTGTATTGTTTCATGACAAGTTGCTGGCCAGCAAGGGCAATATCGTCAATATCGCATCGGTCGCCAGTTTCCGCCCCACGCGGGGCAATCCGGCCTATAGCGCCTCGAAGGGCGGGCTGGCGCTGCTGACCAAAAGCCTGGCCGACGCCTGGGGACCGGAAGGCATACGGGTGAACGGTCTTGCGCCCGGCTTTGTGGCCACTAAAATCACCACGGTCAGCTATGATAATCCTGAAATCAATGAAGGCATTA
Organism: uncultured Alphaproteobacteria bacterium; assembly: GCA_964348545.1. Lineage (GTDB taxonomy): Bacteria > Pseudomonadota > Alphaproteobacteria > UBA11222 > UBA11222 > UBA11222. The sequence goes on from CAYGDL010000152.1 coordinate 775, forward strand.
TCAACACCACGCCGCTGCGGCGCTGGGGAACGCCCGAAGAAATGGGCCAGGTGGCGCTGTTTCTGGCCTCCGATATGGCCTCCTTCATGACTGGCCACACCATTCCCGTGGATGGCGGGCAGAGTTTATAGGGATTGTATAAAAGCCGGCCCTGCGGATTTTGACTTTCAGGCGCAGATTTCCTAGAATGGCGCGATGGACGTGGTTATTCATATTCCCGATGATCTTGCGCAGCGTCTTGGCGCTGCGGGGGATTTGCCGCGCCGCGCGCTTGAGGCGCTGGCAATTGAAGAATACCGTTTAGGCCATTTCACCAAAGCGGAACTGCGGCGGCTTTTGGGGCTGGCTACGCGCGCCGCCCTTGATGGCGTGCTTAAGGCGCATGGCCTCTATGCCCCCTACACGCTTAACGATTTTGAGCGGGAACGCTCGGACCTTCAACGCCTTGGGTTTTGATAATTCATGCGGATTGTTGTCGCCGATGCGGGGCCCGTCAACTATCTGATCCAGATCGAACAGATCAATCTATTACCCGCTTTATTCAGAACCGTACATATACCGGAAAAGGTGTGGGAAGAGTTGCGCTGCGGCAATGGTGCGGCAATGGGTGCTGGCGCCGCCTTCATGGGTTGAGATTGCGGTGATGGATTCCTTGGTCAATGATCCTGCGCTTGAGCGCCTGGACGATGGCGAACGCGCTGCAATCCAACTGGCTGTGCGAACAAAAGCTGTACTTATTCTGATGGATGATCGTGATGGCGTGTCCGCTGCGCGAAGTAAAGGGTTCGCCGTGACTGGAACATTAGGGATACTCGATCTTGCTGCCCGGCGAGGTTTAATCCAGTTAGAAGACGCCTTTGAACGCCTCAGGGCGACTAATTTTCGCTGCCGCCCTGAAATTATGGAAGCCATATTGGCAGAACACAAGGCATAAACTAAAATCCTCAATTGCGGTTTTAACAATAAAAATAAACAGGCCCAACTGGCCCCAGTGAGGAGAAACACAGTGCACATTAATATTGGTGGCCTGCTTGCGAAACGCGCGCAGCTTAGCCCGACACTGGAAGGCCTGTATGATGTCGCGAATGGGTTGCGGCTGGACTATACGCAGTTAAATGCGCGGGTAGACCAGGCCGCCAATATGATTTCGGCGCTGGGACTTAAGAAAGGCGGCCGGGTCGCGCTGTTGCTGATGAACAGCATCGAATTTGTCGAAAGCTTTCTGGCCTGCGCCAAACTGGGTCTGGTGGTGGTGCCGCTGAACTGGCGGCTGGTGCCGGATGAACTGGAGTTCATTCTCAAGGATAGCGGCAGCACGGTGCTGATATTCGGCGGTGAGTTCACCGCCAATGTGGATGAGTTGCATAAACGCGGCGATAAAACAGACCTTACCCAATGGCTCTATGTGGGGCCAGATGCGAATTGCCCGAAATATGCCCGCTCTTATTCCGCACTCACCAAAGCCGCCCCCGCCACGCCTGTTGAGATCACTTTGGGCGAAGACGACATGCTGTATATCATGTACACGTCGGGCACTACCGGCCTGCCCAAAGGCGTGGTGCATACGCATAATACCAGCTTCTGGGCGATCGCCACGCTTAGCGCTACGGCGGATATGCGGCTGTATGACCGCTTTTTGCTGACCTTGCCGATGTTTCATGTGGGGGCGTTGCTGCCGCTGATGGTCTGTATTTATAAGGGCCTGTCCTGTGTGATGCAGCGCGCCTTTGATCCCGCCACCACCTGGAAGCTGATCGAGAGCGAAAAAATAAATGTGGCGATGCTGGTGCCCGCCATGGCGAATTTCATGTTGCAGGTTCCGGAAATTGAAATCGTCGACACCTCAGATCTGCGTTATTTTTTCAGCGGTGCGGCGCCGGTGCCCGACCATCTGGTTTTATCCTATGACAAGCGCAAAATCCCCGTGTTGCAAATTTACGGGCTGACTGAAACCTGTGGCCCGGTGGCGCTGGTCAGCCTCGATGATTATATGGACAAGCTGGGATCAACCGGCAAAGCCTTCATGCATACCGATGTGCGCATTATCGATATTGAAACAGGCCTGGATATGCCGGTGAATGTGCCGGGCGAGCTGATCACGCGGTCCAAGCATAATATGATCGAATATTGGAACCGCGAAAAAGCCACGGCGGAAACCCTGCGCGACGGCTGGCTCTATACCGGCGACATCGCGCGCATGGATGCAGATGGGTATATTTTTATCGCCGACCGCAGCAAGGATATGATCATATCGGGCGGCGAGAATGTCTATCCGGCCGAAATCGAGGGCGTGTTATTGACGCACCCGAAAATCCGCGAGGTGGCGGTCATCGGACAGGCGTCCGCCAAATGGGGGGAATCGCCCCTGGCCGTGGTGGTGAAAGCCGATCCATCCCTTAGCGAGGCCGAGGTGCTGGGCTTCGCGAACGGTAAATTATCGCGCTTCAAACTACCAAAAGCCGCCGTTTTCATTGACGAAATTCCGCGCAATCCATCTGGCAAGGTGCTGAAACGTGTACTGCGTGAGCAATTTCCAGATGACGCGCCGGAATAGACGCATTAAAGCTATTCCCAATCAGCATTACATAATGGAGTGAAGACGATGGCGACCCATGCCGAAAAAATGCAGGAAAAATTCAACAAGGAAATTGGCGACAGCTTTATCGCCGGCAATGACAAGCAGACGGGGCTTAGCCAGTATCTTGGTATCCGGCTGGTTTCATTCAGCCCCGGCAAAGTCGTTGCCGAACTGAAAGTAAAAGATGAATTGCTGACCCCGTTCGGCAATCTGCATGGTGGCGTGATGTCGGCTTTTACCGATCATGTGCTGGGCTGTGTGTGCTATCCGCATATGAGCAAGGGCCAGTGGGCGGCGACCACCGAGTTCAAGCTTAATCTGCTGGCGCCTGTGAGCAAGGGCACCGTGCGCGCCGAAGCCGAGATCATCAATATGACCCGCACGACGGCGGTGGTGCAAATCCGTATGGATAATGACGGACGCCCCTGCATAGCGGCGCAAGGCACCGTGCTGATCATGGATCCTCGCTAGCAGCATTTGATGGAGCCAGTGCGTAAATCATTTCCCGTTATGGGCGGGGAATTGTCTTATCTCGACTGGGGTGGCCCGGTCGCTGCGCCACGCGTGGTGATGTCGAACGCCAATGGCTTTAACGCCTATACCTACCGGCATATGCTGGCGCCGCTCCGCGACCGCCTGCGTATTCAGGCGGTGGACGCGCGCGGCCATGGCTTCAGCACCGCCACCGCCGATCCGGATATGCCGCTATCCTGGAATAATTTCCGTGATGATCTGATCCGCTTTCTGGAAGCCGGATCGGCGCCCTGCCTGCTTGTCGGGCATTCACTGGGCGCTACAACAAGCCTGCTGCTGGCGGAGGCGCGCCCCGATCTGGTCAGCGGTGTACTGGCGGTCGAGCCGGTCATCCAGCCTTATCTGCGATCCTGGGGGATGCGCGTCAAACGCTGGTTTAACATGCCGCATCCGGCCAATGGCCTGGTTGAGGGCGCGCAAAAACGCCGCGCGGTGTTTGCAGACCGCGAGGCGGTTTTTAATTCCTATAAAGGGCGTGGCGCGTTTCGTTCCTGGCCGGATGAAATCATACGCGATTACATCATGGGCGGAACGCGCGACCGTGACGATGGCCAGGTGGAGCTGGCCTGCGCGCCTACATGGGAGGCGCATGTGTTTCGCTCCAGCGGCACCTATATCTGGGACCGGCTGGCGCGCATCAAACCGCCTATAACCATTATTCATGGCAATGTGTTTTCGACCTGTTCAGCGCCGGTGACACAGCGCATGGCGCGCCTGCACCCATCGGCGAAAATCACTCTCATAGATGGGGCCAGCCATTTCCTGCCCATGGAGTTTCCTGATAGTGTGCGCGAAAACATCCTGCGCATGAGCGGTGTTGTTTAGCAGGTTGCTGAAAAACCCCGACCTTTTCTGATCTTACGCCCCTTGCACCACCCTGGCGTCGCGCAGGCGGGTTAGTTCTTCCTCGGTCAGGCCAACCAGGCCGCGCAGAATTTCATCATTGTGCTGACCATATTCGGAGATCAGCGGTCGCAGGCGGCTATCTGCATGCAGGGTGCGTAGTGGCGTGTTGGGCATTTTGATATCGCCCCGTCCGTCATTGACGGTGACCTGCGATCCGCGCGCGGCTATCTGTGGCAGGTTCATGGATTCCTCCATGGTCAGGTAGCGGGTCACCGGGCTGCCGCCAT